>PAST01000015.1 GCA_002713405.1 Crocinitomicaceae bacterium
GCATCAATTGTTTCTGTTAAAGAACCAATTTGATTGACCTTAATGAGTATAGAATTTGCTATATTTTCGTCAATTCCCTTTTTAAGTCTTTTAGTATTGGTTACAAATAAATCGTCTCCTACCAATTGACATTTATCACCAACTGCTTCTGTTAAAGACTTCCATCCTTTCCAGTCGTCTTCAGCCAATCCATCTTCAATAGAAATTATTGGATATTTATTCACCCATCCTTTCCAAAAATCTACTAACTCATTAGAGCTCATTACATCTCCAGTAGACTCAAAGGTATATTTATTTGTTTTAGTTGAATGGAATTCAGAAGAAGCTGCATCTAGGGCTATCCACATATCTTCACCTGGTTTATATCCAGCGGATTCAATTGCTTGCAGAACAACCTCTACAGCTTCATCATTAGAACCTAATCCTGGTGCAAAACCACCTTCGTCCCCAACGTTGGTTGACATTCCTCTAGATTTTAATACATTTTTTAAATGGTGAAAAACTTCTGTTCCCATTCTTAACGCATCACTATAGGATTCTGCCCCAAAAGGCATTACCATAAACTCTTGAATATCAATTTTATTATCTGCATGAGATCCTCCATTTAAAATATTCATCATAGGAACTGGAAGAGTAGTTGCTTTAACACCACCTAAATGACTATACAATGGGATTCCAGTTTCAGATGCTGCTGCCTTAGCACATGCCAATGAAACTCCTAAAATTGCATTTGCACCCAACTTTGATTTATTTTCAGTACCATCCATTTGAATCATCATTCTATCAATATCTCCTTGGTTAAGAACAGGCAATCCTCTCAACTCTTTTGCCAGAATATTGTTGATATTTCCAACGGCTTTTAAAACTCCTTTGCCCATGTAAATTCCTTTATCTCCATCACGCAACTCTACAGCTTCGTGAATTCCCGTAGATGCACCTGATGGAACAGCAGCTCTCCCAAATCCTCCCTTAGAAGTAAAAACATCTACTTCAAGAGTAGGGTTTCCTCTTGAATCTAAAATTTGTCTCGAACGTATATGATCTATTACTCCCACTATTTTAAAATTTTAATTAGTTATTATTTTTTAATATTTTCTATGAATTGGTCAAATAAATATCTTGAATCATTTGGTCCTGGTGATGATTCAGGATGGTATTGAACTGAAAATGCATTTTTTCCAATTATAGAAATACCAGCTACAGTATGGTCATTCAAGTGTTCATGAGTTAATTCAATCCCCGAATGATTGTCTACATCTTGTCTTTTGACTACAAATCCATGATTTTGAGAGGTTATTTCGCACTTATTGGTAATTAGATTCTTCACTGGATGATTTATTCCTCTGTGTCCGTTGTGCATCTTTTCTGTCTTCAAGCCTTGAGAAAGAGCTAAAATTTGATGTCCAAGACATATTCCAAAAATGGGATAATTTAAATTTACCAATTCTTTGACTACACCGATTGAATGATTTAAAGGCTCAGGATCTCCTGGACCATTGGACAACATGATTCCATCTGGCTCGTAGTTTGTAATTTGTTCTAAAGAGACATCATAAGGGAACACTTTTACTTTACAACCTCTTTCATTCAAGCATCTAATTATGTTTTTTTTAACTCCATAATCAATTAGTGCTACTTTTATTGGTCCTTCCCCAATTTCGTACGATTCTTGGACAGACACTTTTGATGCAAGCTCTAAACCTTTCATATTTGGAGCTTTTTCAAGAAGTTGATTCAGTTCTTTATCAGATTTATTTTCGGAAGAAATAACTGCATTTTGAGCTCCATTTTCTCTTATATAACTAATTAGAGCTCGAGTGTCAATATCTTTAATACCTACTACATTGTCAGAAACTAGGAAATCATTTAAAAGTTGGGTTTCCTCCCCATATCTTGAAAAATGATGAGCAAATTTTTTAACAACCAAACCCTTAATCTGAGAGTTATTTGATTCAACTTCAAACTTATTAGCACCATAATTTCCAATATGGGCGTTGGCCATTGTTATGATTTGACCATGGTAAGATGGATCAGTAAATATTTCTTGGTAACCTGTCATACCAGTATTGAAAGCAATTTCGCCAGTAGCGGTACCTATTTTACCACATGACTTACCGTGGAAAGTAGTACCATCAGATAAAACTAAAACAGCATTTAAGTTATTTGACATAGTTCTACAAAAATATATTTTACATTAAGAAATAGAAACTTTTTATTGCAAAAAAAAAGGTAGTTATTAACTACCTTTTATAAATAAGTTTTTAAAATCTATTTATCCTGATCTTCTTCAGGTTTGGGATCTTCATTAGTAGAAACATCCTCCGATGGTGGTTTTTCCTCAGTATCAACAACCTGATTAACTTCTGGTTTATCAGACTTAACTTCCTTAACCTCAGCTGGAGTTTCCTCAACAATAACTGCTTCCTCAATATTTTCGGGAATTTTAGTAGTTGCATTAGAGGATTTCTTACCACCTCTTCTTCTTGATTTCTTTTTAGTTGATTTATCCTTAGTCAATAGTTCATTAAAATCAACTAATTCTATCATTGCCATTTCAGCATTATCACCCAAACGATTATTCAATTTTATGATTCTGGTATATCCACCAGGTCTATTGTTAATCTTTGGAGCAACATCTCTAAAAAGAACTGAAGAAGCATCTTTGTCTCTAAGATATCTAAAAACTACCCTTCTATTATGAGTTGTATCTTCTTTAGATTTAGTAATTAAAGGCTCAACATACTTTCTCAAAGCTTTTGCTTTAGCCAGAGTAGTATTAATTCTTTTGTGTGCTATCAATGAACAGGCCATGTTTGACAACATTGCACTTCTGTGCGCAGTTTTTCTGCTCAAATGATTTATTTTTTTTCCATGTCTCATGTCTTCTTATTTAAAACCTAGAAATACTATTAATCTCTATCTAATTTATATCGTGAAACATCCATTCCAAAAGACAAGCCTTTAGACTCTATTAAATCGTCTAATTCTGTTAGAGATTTTTTTCCGAAGTTTCTGAATTTCAACAAATCATTTTTGTTGTATGCAACCAGTTCTCCTAAAGTTTCAACATCAGCAGCTTTCAGGCAATTCAAAGCTCTTACAGATAAATCCATATCCACTAATCTTGTTTTAAGAAGTTGTCTCATGTGAAGAGATGTTTCATCAAACTCTTCAGTTTCAGATTTCTCATCCTCATCTAATGTTATTTTTTCATCAGAGAAAAGCATAAAGTGATGGATTAGAATTCTAGCCGCTTCTTTAAGTGCTTCTTTAGGATGAATAGAACCGTCTGAATCTATGTCAAAAATTAATTTTTCATAATCCGTCTTTTGCTCAACTCTATAATTTTCGATGGTATATTTTACGTTTCTAATTGGCGTAAATATAGAATCGGTAAAAATAGTTCCTATTGCTGCATTCTCAATTTTATTTTCTTCTGCTGGGACATAACCTCTTCCTTTAACAATAGTTAATTGAATATTAAGCTTTACAGATTTTTCCATATGACAAATGACGTGATCAGTATTTAGCACTTGAAAAGATGACGTGAATTTACCAATGTCACCAGCAGTAAAAGTGTCTTGTCCAGAAATAGAAACGTTTACTTCTTCAAAATCTGAATCTTCAATTTGTCTTTTAAATCTCACTTGTTTAAGATTTAATACTATTTCAGTTACATCTTCAACAATTCCTTTAATTGTAGAAAACTCGTGTTCGACACCTTCTATCTTTATAGAAGATATTGCAAAACCTTCAATAGAATTTAATAAAATTCTTCTAAGTGCATTACCAACTGTTATTCCGTATCCTGGTTCGAGTGGTCTAAACTCAAACTGTCCTCGAAAGTCAGAAGATTCTAACATTATTACTTTTTCTGGTTTTTGGAAATCTAAAATTGCCATATTATTTATTTTTAAGTACTCTAATTATTTAGAGTAAAGTTCTACAATTAATTGTTCTTTAATATTTTCTGATATCTGTTCTCTTGTAGGAATAGCCTTTACTTCTCCTGTTAGAGAGTTGTTATCCCACAACAGCCACTCATGTACCGCATTTTCGGAGCTAAGGGAAGAGGAAATAATAATCATTGATTTTGATTTTTCTCTAACACCAACAACATCTCCAACTTTTAAAGAATAAGAAGGGATATTTACTATACTTCCATTTACCGTTATGTGTCTATGGGAAACCAATTGTCTAGCTCCTCTACGAGTTGGAGAAATGCCAAGTCTAAATACCACGTTATCTAATCTCTGTTCACATAATTGGAGTAAGATAACACCAGATATTCCAGATTTAGCAGAAGCTTTTTTAAACATATTTGAAAACTGCTTCTCCAATATACCATAAGTATATTTAGCTTTTTGCTTTTCAGCAAGCTGAATAGCATATTCTGATTTCTTACCTCTTCTTTTATTGGGGCCATGCATCCCGGGAGGATAATTCTTTTTTTCTAGAGCTTTGTCAGGGCCGAATATTGGCTCTCTGAACTTTCTAGCAATTTTTGATTTAGGACCGTTGTATCTTGCCATTTTTTTAATTTTTTAAAAGTTTATCATGAATTAAGGTCAGTATCCTTCGATGTAACAAACTTTTATGGTTTAATATTATACTCTTCTTCTTTTTGGTGGTCTACATCCATTATGAGGTATTGGAGTTACATCAACAATTTCAGTTACTTCAATTCCATTATTATGGATACTTCTAATAGCAGATTCTCTACCTGCACCAGGACCTTTAACATAAACTTTTACTTTTCTCAATCCAAACTCAAATGCTTCTTTACTGCATTCTTCAGCGGCAATTTGAGCTGCATATGGTGTATTTTTCTTTGAGCCTCTAAATCCCATTTTCCCTGCGGAGGACCAAGAAATAACTTGTCCTTTTTCATTACATAATGAAATTATTATGTTATTAAAAGAAGCTTGAATATGTGCTTCTCCAACAGGGGTAATCTGTACGTTTTTTTTCTTTTTTGATTGCTTAGCCATAGAATTATGTCTTAAATATTATTTAGTTGCTTTTTTCTTATTAGCAACAGTTTTTCTTTTTCCTTTTCTAGTTCTAGAATTGTTTTTTGTTCTTTGTCCTCTAAGAGGCAACCCATTTCTGTGTCTAATTCCTCTTTGAGATCCAATGTCCATTAATCTCTTGATGTTAAGTTGAACTTCAGATCTTAGAGCACCCTCAACTTTATAAGTTTCAGAAATTAACTTTCTAATTTTTCCTAATTGATCATCATTCCAATCTTGTACTTTAACACTTTCGTCAATTCCAGCTTCTGCTAGAATATTTTCTGCAGTACTCCTTCCAATGCCATATATATAGGTTAAACCTATGACACCTCTTTTATTTTTTGGTAAATCTATACCTGCTATTCTTGCCATAATATATTATCCTTGTCTTTGTTTGAACTTAGGGTTCTTTTTATTGATTACATACAATCTTCCTTTACGTCTTACAATTTTGCAATCCGCTGATCTTTTTTTTATAGATGCTCTTACTTTCATTTTTTAATTATTTGTATCTAAACGTAATTCTTCCTTTGGTCAAATCATAGGGAGACATTTCAACTTTCACTTTATCTCCTGGTAAAATTCTAATATAGTGCATTCTCATTTTACCTGAGATATGGGCAGTTATTATATGTCCATTCTCAAGTTCAACTCTAAACATTGCATTTGACAATGCTTCTGTTATAGTACCATCTTGCTCTATTGATGTCTGTTTAGCCATACTATTTTTTGCCTTTATTATTTAATACTTTTTCTATTTCTTCAAATGATGATAAAACTTCAGGTGAACCGTCCCTTGAAATAGCTACGTCGTGCTCAAAATGTGCAGAAGGAAGATTATCCTTTGTAAGGATAGTCCATCCATCGTCAAGCTGAGTTATTTCTTTTTTGCCTAGATTTATCATAGGCTCAATAGCTAAAACTAGTCCAGGTTTCATTTTATGTCCTCTGCCTTTTTTTCCGTAATTTGGAACTTCGGGTTTTTCATGCAATGACCTTCCTAATCCATGACCAACGAGTTCTCTAACAACTCCATAACCGTTTGATTCAGCATGGTTTTGAACTGCAAAACTAATATCACCAATTCTGTTTCCAGACCTAGTCTGTTCAACTGCCAAGTCTAGAGATTCCTTAGTTATTCGAAGAAGTTTTTTAATCTCATTAGAAACTTCACCTACTTCAAATGTATATGCTGAGTCTCCATAAAACTCATCCATTAGAACACCACAATCAACAGAGACTATGTCTCCATCGAACAAGGGTTTCTCATTAGGGATACCATGAACAACAGCGCTATTAACAGATGTGCAAAGTGTATTGGGGAAGCCTCCATATCCAAGAAATCCAGGAATTGCTTTATTATCTCTAATAAACTCTTCCGCAACTTTGTCCAAATCAAGCGTTGTAACACCTGGTTTAATTATTTTAGCAACTTCTGCTAAAGTTTTACCAACAAGCAAAGAACTTTTTTTAATTCGTTCAATTTCTTCTCCAGTTTTATAAAAAATCATGGAAAAGTTTTATTAAAGGGATTGACTCATAGTCACTGCTGACGATGTAGATCTACCTTTAATTCTACCACCTTTAATTAGACCATCATAATGTCTATTTAATAAGTGGCTTTCAATTTGTTGAAGCGTATCTAGTACAACTCCAACCATAATAAGTAAAGATGTTCCCCCAAAAAAGTATGAAAAACCTTGTTGAACACCAAAATTCATTGCAAAAGCGGGAAGTATAGCTATTATTCCAAGGAAAATTGATCCTGGAAAAACAAGTCTAGAAATAAGACCCTCTATAAAATCAGCTGTTTTCTTTCCAGGTTTTAATCCTGGTATAAAAGAACCGTTTCGTTTTAGTTCATCAGCCATTTGGTTTGGGTTCATCATAATAGCTGTATAAAAATAAGTGAAAATCACAATCATAAGGAAAAATACAGCATTGTACCAAAACCCTTGAATATTTGAGAATGTGGCTCCAAAAGAGCTATTTTGAAAAATTAAGGAAGGTAAAAACATTAATGCTTGAGCAAAAATAATTGGCATAACACCGGCTTGATTAATTTTAAGTGGAATATAACTTCTTTGTCCTCCTGCTAAGGCTTGTTTTGATCCTCTTCCGATTACTCTTTTAGCAGTATGGACTGGTATTCTTCTTGTCCCTTGTACTAATAATATCGTGATAAGAATTACCATTAGAAGAACCACTAATTCAACAAGTAAAATTACAAGACCACCATCGTAAATTTTCGCACCTAATTCTTGAAAGAATGCACCAGGTAACCCTGCAATAATTCCAATTGTAATTATCAAAGAAATACCATTGCCAATTCCTCTGTCAGTAATTCTTTCTCCAAGCCATGTAACAAACATTGTTCCTGCTGTAAGAATTGCTGTCACTTGAACCCACCACAAGAAAGAATCGTTCAATCTTGCTTCGGCAGGTACATAAGCACCCATATAACTTGGGGCTTGGAATAGACATATTGCAATTGTTAAAAGTCTTGTATATTGGTTAATCTTCTTTCTTCCACTCTCTCCTTCTCTTTGAAGACGTTGAAAAGTAGGAACAGCCATACCCAATAACTGCATGACAATAGATGCAGAAATGTAAGGCATTATCCCAAGAGCCATTATAGATGCTCTTGAAAATGCTCCACCGGCAAACATGTTAATTAAATTTAGAATACTATTATCTCCAGAAGCGGAAGATGCTAATCTATCAGCATCAATTCCAGGGAGGACAATAAAAGAACCTATTCTGTAGAACAAAACTAAACCAAGTGTATATAATATACGCTTCTTCAGTTCGTCAACAGCCCAGATTTCCTTTAAAGTTTTAATTAGATTTTTCATTCAACTTTTTCTTTCTTTTGTTCTATTAATTCAGCTTTGCCACCTAAATCTTCAATAGTAGATTTTGCTTTTGCTGAAAAACCATGAGCAGTAATATTTACTTTAGTTTTCAGCTCTCCTCTACCAAGAATTTTAATTAAATCTTTTTTATTAGCAAGACCATTCTCAACAATTGTTTCTGGTGTGACAGTCTTTAACTTATGTTTTTCAACAATAACTTGAAGAGTATCTAGGTTTATACCCTTGTATTCAACACGGTTAATATTCTTAAAGCCATACTTAGGAACTCTTCTTTGTAATGGCATTTGTCCACCTTCGAATCCAATTTTAGATTTATAACCAGATCTTGACTTGGCTCCCTTGTGGCCTCTTGTTGAAGTACCACCATGTCCTGAGCCTTGACCTCTACCAACTCTTTTTTTGGTTTTTATTGATCCCTCTGCAGGTTTTAAAGTATGTAATTTCATAATTACTTAATTATTTAAATTATTTAACAATTTTAACCATATGTTCAACTTTCTTTACCATACCTAAAATTTGTGGAGTGGCTTCATGCTCAACAGTTCTATTTAATTTACCCAAACCCAAGGCCTGAAGAGTTAACTTCTGTCTTTGAGGTCTATTAATTGCGCTTTTTACTTGTGTTACTTTAATCTTTGCCATTTTGAACTTCCTTATCCGTTAAAAACTTTTTCCAAACTCACACCTCTTTGATGTGCAACACTATTAGCATCTCTTAATGATAATAAAGCTTTAATTGTAGCCTTAACAACATTATGGGGATTTGAAGATCCTTGAGACTTTGCTAATACATTTTTAATACCAGCACTTTCCAAGACAGCACGCATAGCACCACCAGCAATAACACCAGTACCCGCTGATGCAGGCTTTAAAAACACCTGAGCTCCAGAATATTTTGCTTTTATTGTATGTGGTAATGTGTCATTTATCACAGCAACTCTACGTAAATTCTTTTTTGCCTCCTCTACAGCTTTAGAAATTGCTTCAGTTACTTCGTTAGCTTTTCCAAGGCCATGACCAACTATGCTTTGTTCGTCACCAACTACAACAATTGCTGAAAAACTGAAATGTCTACCACCCTTTGTAACTTTAGTTACTCGATTGATAGCGACTAATCTATCTTTTAATTCAACATCTGTTGCTCTTACTGATTTTTCTGATTCAATCATACTTCTTTTTTAAAATTTTAATCCGTTTTCTCTAGCAGACTCAGCCAAAGCTTTTACTCTACCATGGTATAAATAACCGTTTCTATCAAAAACCACTTCTTTGATACCAGCTTTTGAAGCATTTTCAGCAATCTCTTTTCCAATTAATTTTGCTTGATCGGTTTTATTGACCTTTTGAATTTTGTCCTTTACAAAGGATGAAGCTGAAGTTATTGTAACTCCCTTTACATCATCAATAACTTGAGCATATATTTGCTTATTACTTCTAAAAACACTTAATCTAGGTCTAGTAGATGTTCCAGAAATATTCTTACGGATTCTTTTTTTAATCCTTGCTCTTCTATTTGATTTTAAATTACTCATTTTCTTAAAAAATTATTTTGCAGCCGTTTTACCTGCTTTTCTTCTTATTACTTCACCTTTGAATAATACGCCTTTTCCCTTATAAGGTTCTGGTTTTCTGAAAGATCTTATTTTGGCTGCTACTTGGCCAATTAATTGTTTATCAAATGATTCCAATTTAATAAGTGGATTTTGTCCTTTTTCGGTAGTTGCAGTCAGTTTTACTTCTTGGGGAAGTTGAAAGATAATTGGATGTGAATAACCCAATGATAATTCTAAATTTTGTCCTTTTGCTTTGGCTCTATATCCAACACCTACTAATTCTTGCTCAACCACATAACCTTCCGATACTCCAAAAATCATATTAAATAATAATGATCGGTATAAACCGTGAAGTGATCTACTCTCTTTCTCATCGTTTGGTCTTGAAAGAGTAATTATATTATCTTCCAATGCAATGTTAATCAAAGGATTAACATACTGTGTAAGTTCTCCTAATTTACCTTTTACATGAACCTGGTTTTCAGCAGAAATATTTATTTCAACTCCCTCTGGGACTGTAATTGGCGCATTTCCTATTCTTGACATTTCTTAAAATTTAGTCAATGTAGCAAAGGATTTCTCCCCCTACATTATGTTTTCTAGCTTCTTTATCTGTAATTAAACCCTTAGATGTAGATATTATTGCAATACCTAATCCATTCAAAACTCTTGGCATAGAATCAACACCTGTGTACTTTCTTAGACCTGGTTTACTAATTCTTGTCAAATTCCTGATAGCAGAATCTTTAGTTTTGTTATTGTATTTCAAAGCAATTTTTATAATCCCCTGCTTTTCATCCTTAATTTCTTTAAAATTTAAGATATATCCCTGATCCATTAGAATCTGAGTAATTGCTTTCTTAACGTTAGATCCAGGAATTTCAACCACTTTGTGCTTAGCACTTATGGCATTTCTTAATCTTGTTAAATAATCTGATATAGCATCTGTTACCATTCTCTTTTTTTTAATTGTTATTTACCAGCTTGCTTTTGTTATACCTGGTATTTTGCCAGCTACTGCCATTTCTCTAAAAGTAACTCTAGAAATTCCAAACTGTCTCATATAACCTCTTGGTCTCCCTGTTAATTGACATCTGTTGTGTTTTCTAATACCCATTGAATTCTTTGGAAGTTTCTGAAGCTTGAACATTGCTTCCCAATCGCCTTCGCTTTGAGCTTTTCTTAAAACTTTTCTTCTTTCACTGTATTGAGCGGCAAGTTTTTCTCTTTTTCGCTCTTTAGCTTTCATTGATTCTTTAGCCATAGTCTTTATTCTTTATTTTTTTTAAATGGAAATCCAAACTCTACCAATAATGCTTTACCCTCTTCAGTAGTATTTGCAGATGTAACAATGGTGATATCCATTCCTAATATTTTTTTAACCTTGTCAATATCTATTTCTGGGAAAATTATACTTTCTTTTACTCCAATAGTAAAATTTCCTCTACCATCTCCATTGGATTTTACTCCTCTAAAATCTCTTGTTCTGGGTAAAGCAACAGAAATAAGTCTATCTAAAAATTCATACATCTTATCTTTTCTAAGAGTAACTTTAGTCCCAATAGGCATTCCTTTTCTTAACTTAAAATTAGAAACATCTTTTTTAGAATTAACAATAAGCGCCTTTTGACCAGCAATTTCTGTAAGATCATTAACCGCATTTTCAATTAATTTTCTATCTGAAACTGCTTCACCAACCCCTTGGCTTATAACAATCTTTTCTACTTTAGGAACTTCCATTAAAGACCTATATTGAAACTTCTCTTTCATCACAGGAACTATTTCGTTCGTGTATTTGTCCTTTAGTCTTGGTGTGTAACTCATACTATTTCCTCCCCTGTTTTTCTTGCAAACCTAACAAGTTTATTATTTTCATCCATTTTTCTACCAATCTTTGTTGTTTCTCCTTTATGAACAAACATTACGTTCGAAATATGAATACTTCTATCCTTTTCAAGGATTCCTCCATCTGGATTGGCTTTATCTGTTTGAGGCTTTACATGTTTCTTATTAACTAAAGTAAGCCCTTCAATAAAAACTCTTTGTTTTACGTAATCTACATCAAGGATAACTCCCTGCTGTCCAAGGGCAGCACCAGCAATTACTTTAACTGTATCCCCTTTTTTTATTTTAAATTTCTTTTGCATTACTATTTTATTACAATACTTCAGGTGCCAAAGACACTATTTTCATAAATTGTTTTTCTCTTAATTCTCTTGCTACTGGTCCAAAAATCCTTGTTCCTCTCATTTCACCTGTATCACTCAACAAAACAACCGCATTATTATCAAACCTGATATAGGACCCATCGCTTCTTCTAACTTCTTTTTTTGTTCTAACAACTACAGCTCTAGAAACTTGTCCTTTTTTAACATTTCCTACAGGCGTAGCGTCCTTAACAGTAATTACTACTTGATCTCCTATTGAAGCATATCTTCTTTTCGTTCCACCAAGGACTCTTATCACCAAAACCTCTTTAGCTCCACTGTTATCAGCAACCAATAATCTACTTTCTTGTTGTACCATTTATAATTATTTAGCTTTTTCTAATATTTCTATTAATCTCCAATTCTTTCTCTTACTTAATGGTCTGGTTTCCATTATTTTGACAGTATCACCTTCGTTACACTCATTTTTTTCGTCATGAGCTACGAATGAGGAACTTTTTTTAACAAACTTGCCATACTTAGGGTGCTTTTCTCTTCGTTCAACCATAACAACAATAGACTTGTCCATTTTTGAACTTGTTACTAAACCTACTCTTTCTTTTCTTAAATTTCTCATATCAATTAGTTGGTACTTTCTTGTAATTCTCTTTTTTTAATTTCTGTATGAATCCTAGATACATTTCTTCTTACAATTCTTATTTCAAGAGGGTTTTCTAATTCTGCAGTTTTATGATTCATCTTTAACTTATTTAACTCACCTTGAGTATTAGTTAGGATTTCGTTAAGCTCCTCGATAGATAAACCATTTAATTTTATGTTAAATTCTTTACTTTTCACCTTAAATATTTTTAAATTTCGTAATCATTTCTTACAACAAACTTCGTTTTTAACGGCAACTTCTGCGAAGCTAACCTTAAAGCTTCTTTTGCTAATTCATAAGATATTCCATCAGTTTCAAACAATATTCTACCAGGTCTTATAACTGCTACCCAATGATCTAAAGCTCCTTTACCTTTACCCATCCTTACCTCAGCAGGTTTATTGGTAATAGGTTTGTCAGGAAAAATTCTTATCCAAACCTGACCTTGTCGTTTCATATGCCTTGTTACAGCAATACGAGCAGCTTCTATTTGTCTAGATGTAAGAAACCCTTCTTCTAAAGATTTTATCCCAAATGATCCAAAAGCTATTTGGTGTCCTCTTTGAGCATTGCCCTTAATTTTCCCCTTTTGTTGCTTTCTATGTTTCGTCTTTTTAGGTTGTAACATAATATACTAATTATCTTTTTCTTTTTTCGTTATTTGATTTTCTATTACTCACTCCAAAATTGGGAGATAGATCTCTTTTTCCGTAAACTTCACCTTTACATATCCAAACCTTTATGCCTATTAAACCATAAGTTGTTAAAGCTTCAGAAAGAGCATAATCTAGATCTGCTCGAAGTGTGTGAAGAGGAATTCTTCCGTCCTTATACATCTCACTTCTTGCCATTTCTGCACCATTTAACCTTCCAGAAATTTTTACTTTAATACCTTCAGCACCCATTCTCATAGTAGAGGCAATAGACATTTTTATAGCTCTTCTAAAAGAAATTCTTGCTTCAATTTGTCTAGCTATACTATCTGCTACTAATTTTGCATCTAGTTCAGGTCTTTTAATTTCAAAAATATTAATTTGTACTTCCTTAGAAGTTAGTTTTTTCAACTCTTCCTTAAGTTTATCAACTTCCGATCCTGCTTTACCTATAATTACACCTGGCCTAGCAGTATTAATAGTGATTGTGATTAACTTTAAAGTTCGCTCAATGATTATTTTAGAGATACTGGCTTTCTGCAGTCTTACATTTAAGTACTTCCTAATTTTTTCATCTTCTACCAACTTAGCAGAATAGTCTTTTCCACCATACCAATTGGAATCCCAACCTTTTATGAAACCTAGTCTATTACCTATAGGGTTTGTTTTTTGTCCCATGCTTTATATTTAAGCTTTATCAATTATTAATGTAACATGATTAGATCTTTTTCTAATCCTATGAGCTCTTCCTTGAGGAGCAGCTTGAATTCTTTTTAACATTCTTGCACTATCTACATTGATACTTTTAACTACCAAATTTGCAGATGTTGCATCTTCACCATCGTTCTTTTGCTCCCAGTTATTAATTGCCGACAAAAGAAGTTTTTCTAAATCTCTGGAAGCATGCTTTGGGCTGAATTTTAAAATATTTAAGGCCTTATAGACATCTTCGCCACGAACTAAATCAGCAACTAATCTCATTTTTCTTGGAGATGTAGGACAGCTATTTAGCTTTGCTAAAGCTTGAGATTTTCTTAACTCTTTTAATTTTTCTGAACTATTTCTTTTTCTTGCACCCATATCTAAGTTTTTAAAACTTTAATTATTATCTCTTCCCTCCATGACCTCTAAAGTTTCTTGTTGGAGCAAATTCTCCTAACTTGTGACCAACCATATTTTCTGTTATAAATACTGGGATAAATTTCATTCCGTTATAAACTGCAATGGTTAGATTTACAAAGTCAGGAGTTATTGTTGAAGCTCTTGACCATGTTTTAATAACAGTTTTCTTGGAAGACTCTTTAGCTTCTTCAACTCTTTTCATTAACTTATAATGAACAAATGGCGGTTTTTTTTAATGATCTAGACATTATTTATTTCTTTTTTCTATCAATGATAAATCTATTAGAAGATTTAGTTTTACTTCTTGTTTTATATCCTTTAGCTGGAAGACCTTTTCTTGACCTTGGATGGCCTCCAGATGATTTTCCTTCTCCCCCACCCATTGGATGATCAACAGGATTCATTACTACACCTCTAACTCTAGGACGTCTTCCTAACCATCTTTTTCTGCCGGCTTTACCAGAAACTTGAAGACTGTTTTCGGAATTTGATACAGAACCAATCGTAGCAATGCATGTAATTAAAACCATTCTAATTTCACCAGATGGTAACTTAATAATTGCATATTTTCCATCTCTAGCATTTAACTGAGCAAAAGAACCTGCACTTCTAGCAATAGCTCCACCTTTACCCGGTGTCATTTCAATATTATGAATAATAGTTCCTAATGGAATATCTTTNAGAAACATAGCATTACCCAATTCTGGNGANGCTTTTGANCCTGATAAAACAGTTTGACCAACCTTTAANCCATCNGGNGCTANAATATATCTTTTCTCNCCNTCNGCATAAAANAGTAATGCAATTCTTGCAGAACGNTTNGGATCGTATTCTATAGAATGAACTTTTGCNGGNATATCGTATTTATTTCTTTTNAAATCGATAATTCTNTANCTTCTTTTGTGNCCACCACCAATATATCTCATGGTCATTTTACCAGAGTTATTTCTACCACCACTTTTGCTAGAACCNTTAGTTAANGCCTTTTCNGGCTTACTAGCTGTTACTTCACTNTAATCNCTGACAACNTTGTGTCTTTGNCCNGGTGAAGTCGGTTTAAATTTTTTCAAGCTCATTNTAGTTCTTTTCTAATCTTTAAATATTTTCATATAAATCAATAGTATCTCCTTCNTGAAGAGTAACAATAGCTTTTTTAAACAANCTTGTTCTCTGNAAAGAAANNCCTTGGTTTGTATANTTCATTTTNCTTTTACCACCACCCTGCTTCATNGTATTAACCGCTTTNACACTTACACCATAAGCNCTCTCAACAGCTTTTTTAATCTGAATTTTATTNGNNTCAGNTTTAACTTCNAAACCATANCGATTAAGTTTCTCACCTAAATCNGCCATTTTTTCTGTTAATATGGGTTTNATAATAATATTTTCCATAATTATANCTTAANTAGTTTTTCAATTTGATCAAAAGCATTTTCTGAAATAATNAANTTGTGCGAATANAGAATNTCGTANGTATTAAGTTTATCAGCNGTTATAACTTTAGNATTTTTTAAATTTCTNGANGANANNAAAGTATTTTGATCTTTNTCACTTGTAACAAAAAGAGATTTATCACCNTCNATTTTTAAGTTTTTAAGAACAGAAAGAAANTNTTTTGTTTTAGGTGTTTTAAANGANAAATCNTCTAANACAAGTATNCTNTCTTCTTTAGCCTTGTAAGTAAGNGCNGACTTTCTTGCAAGAACTTTTAATTTTTTATTTAGTTTGAANNTATATGATTTTGGTCTTGGACCAAAAACACGACCACCNCCTCTAAATAAAGGNTTNTTGATNGANCCTGCTCTNGCNGTACCCGTACCTTTNTGCTTTTTAATTTTTCTNGTACTTCCNGNAATATCTGCTCTNTCNCNAGATTGATGAGTACCTTGTCTTTGNTTTGCAAGATATTGCTTNACATCNAAATAAATNGCATGNTCATTAGGNTCAATAGCAAATATTTCTTTTNNTAATGAAACTTTTTTAGCAGTNGCTTTACCTTCTTTGTTTANAACNTTAATCTCCATTATTTCTCAACTATTAAATAAGATCCTTTAGAACCNGGAACTGATCCTTTTACAATTAATAAATTCTTNTCNGGAACTATCTTTAAAACTTCNAGATTNATAGATTTNACTCTATCTCCTCCCATNCGTCCNCCCATTTTCATNCCCTTAAAAACTCTCGCAGGATANGAAGCAGCACCAATAGANCCAGGAGCTCTCATCCTGTTGTGCTGGCCATGAGTTGCNTGTCCAACNCCACCAAAATTGTGTCTTTTAACNACNCCTTGAAANCCNTTNCCTTTAGAAGTTCCAACAACATCTACNAATTCACCTTCCTGAAATTGATCGACAGTAACAGAATCTCCAAGATTTACTTCGTTTAAACCTTTAAANTCAACTATTTTTCTTTTGGGNGTGGTTTTCGCTTTGCTAAANTGACCAAGCATAGCNTTAGGAGTATTTTTCTCCTTTTTATCTTCAAAACCTAATTGAACAGATTCATATCCATCCTTTTCTTGCGTTTTTATNTGAGTNACGACACATGGTCCTGCCTCAATNATTGTGCATGGTAAGTTTTTACCCTCGGCACTGTAAACGCTAGTCATCCCTATTTTTTTTCCTATGATACCAGCCATCTTGATATTTATATTTATACTTTAATTTCTACATCGACTCCACTGGGAAGTTCTAATTTCATTAGTGCATCTATAGTTTTTGAAGAAGAACTATAGATATCCATTAATCTTTTGTAAGCACAAAGCTGAAACTGCTCTCTCGATTTTTTGTTAACGTGAGGCGATCTCAAAACTGTGTAAATTCTTTTATGAGTTGGAAGTGGAATTGGGCCATTAACAATTGCACCAGTTGTCTTAACTGTCTTAACAATTTTCTCAGCAGATTTATCTACTAAGTTGTGATCGTATGATTTTAATTTTATTCTTATTTTTTGACTCATAATGATTTTTGTTAAGCTGTTACTTCACCTTTAGATTTAGCAATTACATCCTCAGAAATACTCTTAGGAGCATCTGAGTAATGAGAAAATTCCATACTTGAGGTTGCTCTACCAGATGTAATTGTTCTTAATTGTGTTACATATCCAAACATTTCAGAAAGAGGAACCTTTGCTTTTACCACTTTAGACCCTGCTCTATCGTCCATTCCTTCAATAAGACCTCTTCTTCTATTTAAATCTCCAACAACATCTCCCATATTAGCTTCAGGTGTTACTACCTCAATTTTCATCATTGGCTCTAAAATAACCGGATTACACTTTGGAAGAGAAGCTCTGTAAGCCATCTTTGCACAAAGTTCAAAAGAAAGAGCATCTGAGTCAACTGCATGAAAAGAGCCATCAGTTAAGGTTATTTGCATATTGTCAATTGGGTATCCAGCCAAAACACCATTATTCATAGCGTCTTTAAATCCTTTTTCAACTGATGGAATATATTCTTTAGGAATATTACCACCTTTAATTTTGTTGATAAAAATTAAACCAGGCTTTTCAGCATCTCCNGGTTCAATAGTAAATACTATATCAGCAAATTTACCTCTTCCACCAGATTGCTTTTTGTAGACTTCTCTNTGTTCAGCAGATGAACTAATTGCTTCTTTATAAGCAACCTGAGGAGCCCCTTGATTACACTCAACTTTAAACTCTCTCTTAAGTCTGTCTATAATAATATCAAGATGCAATTCTCCCATACCAGAAATAATAGTCTGACCAGANTCTTCATCAGTTTTAACCTGGAAGGTTGGATCCTCTTCAGAAAGTTTAGACAAGGCTAAGCCAAGTTTGTCAACATCTGCTTGGGTTTTAGGTTCAATTGCCAATCCAATAACAGGNTCAGGAAAATTCATAGATTCTAAAACAATGTGNTTTTTCTCATCACAAAGAGTATCTCCAGTCTTTATATCCTTGAATCCAACTAATGCACCAATATCNCCAGCATCTAATGAAGAAATTTGGTTCTGTTTGTTAGCATGCATTTGAAAAATTCTAGAAATTCTTTCTTTTTTGGAAGTTCTAGAGTTGTAAACATAGGAACCAGAACTTAATTTACCNGAGTAAGCTCTAGTAAAACATAATCTACCAACAAATGGATCAGTAGCAATTTTAAAAGCCAATGAACTAAATGGCTCATTAACAGANGGCTTTCTAGAAATTTCCTCTCCATTTACTGGNTCGGTACCTTTGATTGCTTCAATATCTAAAGGTGATGGNAGAATTTCCATNACCATATCTAACATGGTNTGAACCCCTTTATTTTTNAAGGCAGATCCACACATCATTGGAACAACTTTCCCGGCNATGGTAGCTTCTCTAAGGGCGTCCAAAATTTCTCTTTCTGTCAAAGAATTTTCATCATCAAAATATTTTTCTAATAAATTATCGTCAAATTCAGCAACTGCTTCCAATAATTCTCCTCTGAGAGCTCTAGCTTCTTCAATAATATCTGCTGGTATTTCAATTTCTTTGAATGTCATACCCATATCATTTTCGTTCCAAACAATCCCCTTGAAATTAATTAAATCAACTACTCCTTTAAACCCATCTTCAGAACCAATATTTATTTGAAGTGGAAGAGCTTGACTTCCTAGCATTTCTTTGACTTGTTTACAAACATTAAGAAAATCTGCACCTTGACGNTCCATCTTATTAACAAATCCAATTCTAGGGACATTATAATTATTTGCTAACCTCCAATTAGTCTCAGATTGTGGCTCAACACCATCAACTGCACTAAATAAAAAAACCAAACCATCCAAAACTCTCAAAGACCTATTTACTTCNACAGTAAAATCAACGTGTCCAGGTGTATCAATAATATTAACGTGGTAATCTTGTTCTCTGTAGTTCCAATTAAGTGTAGTTGCAGCAGAAGTAATTGTAATACCTCTTTCTTGTTCTTGCTCCATCCAATCCATTGTAGCAGCACCATCATGTACTTCTCCAATTTTATGACTTACCCCGCCATAATATAAGATTCTTTCAGTTGTAGTAGTCTTTCCAGCGTCTATATGTGCTGCAATTCCAATGTTTCTTGTATATTTTAAGTCTCTTGCCATGTCTATTAAAACCTGAAGTGTGAAAAAGCTTTATTGGCTTCTGCCATTCTGTGAACGTCTTCTTTTTTCTTAAATGCAGCTCCCTCTTCTTTAGATGCAGCCAAAATTTCACCTGCTAATTTTTCACTCATCGTCTTTTCGTTTCTTTTCTGTGAGAAACCAATTAACCATTTTATAGCTAAAGATTTTTTTCTGCTATCTCTTACAGGTGTTGGAATTTGAAATGTTGCTCCACCCACTCTTCTACTTTTAACTTCAACTGCTGGAGTAATATTTGCAACTGCTTTTTTCCATATCTCTATACCATCTTCTGACGTTTTCTCAGATACTATAGCTATAGAGTCATAAAAAATATTGAATGCAATATTTTTCTTGCCATCTACCATAAGACTGTTCACGAATTTAGTAACCTCAGGATCTTTAAACTTAGGATCTGGTAAAATAATGTGCTTTTTTGCTGTTCTTCTTCTCATTTAATAAGTTATTTCTTTTTAACTTTTTTTTGTTCCATACTTTGATCTTCTTTGTGATCTTCCTTCAACACCCGCTGTATCTAAAGCTCCTCTAACTATGTGATATCTAACACCTGGTAAGTCTTTTACTCTTCCTCCCCTAACCAAAACTATACTGTGTTCTTGTAAATTATGTCCTTCACCGCCGATGTAGGCATTTACTTCTTTTCCATTGGTAAGTCTAACTCTAGCAACTTTTCTCATTGCAGAGTTTGGCTTTTTTGGAGTAGTTGTGTATACTCTAACACATACACCTCTCCTCTGTGGACAAGAATTTAATGCAATAGATTTACTAACTTTTATTTTAGTTTGTCTACCTTTTCTTACTAACTGCTGTATCGTAGGCATTTTATTTTTATTTATTGATTTTCGGCTTGCAAAGGTATGAGAATATCTTAAAAATCCAATACATCAACGATTATTTTTAAAATGTTTATTTACTGAGGATTATTTATTATTTATTTATTGTGTAGGTATAGCTAAAATTATTGTTGTTTTACAAAACAAATATTTATTAATTTTCAAAGCTTAACTGGAATTATAAAAATGAACATACTTCAAGGACTAAATAAATCTCAAATTGAAGCAACTAAAGTAATTAATGGGCCAATAATGGTAATTGCTGGTGCTGGATCTGGCAAAACTAAAGTGTTGACTCACAGAATTGCATATTTAATAGAAAATGGAATTGACCCATTTAATATTCTTTCTCTGACATTTACAAACAAAGCTGCACAAGAAATGAAAGAGCGAATCTCAATAATGATTGGTTCAGAAAACTCTAAAAATATTTGGATGGGCACCTTTCATTCTGTTTTTGCTAGAATTCTTAGAGTTGAACACGAGAAAATTGGATTTCCTTCCAATTTTACAATTTATGATACGCAGGATGCAAAAAGCTTAATTAAAACTATTGTAAAAGAAAAAAAATTAGATGATAAACTTTATAAACCTGGCATTATATACAACAGAATTTCTGCTGCAAAAAACAGCTTAATTGGTCCAGAAAACTATATAAATGACAGTGATATAAAATCAACTGATCGATCTAGTGGAAGACCACAAATTGGCAATATATATATGACTTATAGTCAAAGATGTTTCAGAGCTTCTGCTATGGACTTTGACGACTTATTATTCAAAACAATTGTTTTACTTAAACAAAACCCAGAAGTTCTCTATAAATATCAAGATAAGTTCAAATACATTCTTGTAGATGAATATCAAGATACTAACCACGCTCAGTATTTAATAATAAAATCGCTAGCAGCTCGCTTTGAAAATATTTGTGTTGTGGGAGATGATGCTCAGTCAATCTATTCTTTCAGAGGAGCGAATATTAAAAATATATTGAATTTTAGAAAAGATTATCCAGACTATCAATTGTTTAAATTGGAACAGAACTACAGATCAACTAAAAATATTGTTGAGGTTGCAAATAGCATAATAAGAATCAATAAAAATCAGATTAAAAAAAATGTATGGACAGAAAATAACTCTGGAAGTAAAATAAAAATAGTAAAAAGCTTTTCGGACAATGAAGAAGGAAAAGTGGTAGCTAACAGTATCTTTGACAATTCAGTTTCACAAAATATTTCCTATAAAAATTTTGCTATTCTTTACAGAACAAATGCCCAATCAAGATCTTTTGAAGAAGCTTTAAGAAAATTAAACATACCATATAAAATTTATGGAGGGGTATCTTTTTATCAAAGAAAAGAAATTAAAGACTTATTAGCCTATTACAGATTGTCGGCTAATTTAAATGATGAAGAAGCTCTTAAAAGAATTATTAATTATCCTAAAAGAGGAATTGGTCTTACAACAATAAATAAAGCTATAATATGTGCCAACCAAAGAGATGTTTCTCTTTGGGCTGTTTTGAAAGATCCAAATCTATTTGGATTTGAAGTTAACCGTGGGACAAGAAGTAAACTAGATCAATTCACCTCTATGATCTTGAATTACAACTCCAGGTTAAATAAATCTGATGCCTATGAGCTAGCATTAGAGATAGCAAAAAATACAGGATTAATTAGAGATTTAAGTAGTGACAGAACTCCGGAGGGAATTGTCCGATTTGAAAATATTCAAGAACTATTAAATGGAATTCAAGAATTTTCCAAAAATGCGGAGGATGATTCCCTTGTTGCACTAGGAGATTTTTTAATTGATGTTGCATTACTAACTGATGCAGATAAAGGAGATGAAGATGATATTAATAAAGTTTCTTTAATGACAATCCATGCTGCAAAAGGATTAGAATTTTCTAATATCTATGTTGTTGGAATGGAAGAAGATTTATTTCCCTCAATGTTGGCAAAAAATTCAAAATCTGATCTAGAAGAAGAAAGAAGGTTGTTTTATGTTGCAGTTACTAGAGCAAAATCAAACCTAACTTTATCTTATGCTGTAAGTAGATTTAGATGGGGGAATATAATACAATGTGAGCCAAGTAGATTTTTGGAAGAACTAGATCCAAAATATATCGAACATACCTTTTCAAGAAAAAGATCTTCGGGACCTTTAAAAAAGAGTTTTTCAAAATCTTCATCACAGCCATTAAAAAATAAATTTAGCAAACCATTGGCCCATTTTAAAAAAGTAATCAATAAAGAGTATAGTGCTAGTTATAATAAGGAGCAGGATATTTTAAAAATAAAAATTGGAGATCAAGTAGTTCACGATCGATTTGGCAAAGGAAAAGTAGTTGAACTAAACGGTGATTTCCCAAATACAAAAGCCACAGTTTTTTTCCCCAGCGCAGGTCAAAAACAATTGTTATTAAAATTTGCCAAACTTCAATTGATTTAAAATTGATTGTATTGTTAGGTTAAATTGCTACATTTGAAAAAAATTTCACACAATTTTATTATGAGTTCAACACTAGAGTTGGGATACAACACAGAAATGGGAAAACTAGCAATACCTGAATATGGAAGGAATGTTCATAAAATGGTGGAACATGCCATAAAAATTCAGAATAAAGACGAGAGACAAAAATGTGTAAATGTTATTGTTAAAGTCATGGATTTGATTAACCCAAATACAAAAAACAATAATAATACTGAGGAACACGCTCAAAAACTTTGGGCTCATCTTCACATAATAGCAAATTTTGAACTTGACGTAGAATCTCCATATAAAAAGCCAGAGAAAGAACTTTACCAATCAAAACCTGAAGAAGTCCCTTATCCAAGTAATGCTATAAAATTTAAGCATTATGGAAAAATAATGGAAGATATGGTGAAAGCAGCTACTAAACTTAAAGAAGGAGAAGACAAAGAAAAATTGGTAAAACATATTGCTAATCTACTTAAGACGTCTTATCTTCAATGGAATAGAGATTCGGTAAGAGACGGCTTGATCATTAAGCAGTTAGAAGATCTTTCAGGAGGCAAATTAACTATCACTTCTGACAAACTTAGAGATACTTATGATATTGTAAAAGCATTCAAAAAAAAGAAAACAAACAACAGTAAAAACTATCCAAAAAATAAAAATAGAAGAAAGTACAATGGGGGCTTTTGAAATAATTGGTGGTAAGAAACTTAATGGAGAGATAACTCCTCAGGGAGCTAAGAACGAAGCTCTTCAGGTTATTAATGCAGTTTTACTAACAGAAAAAGAAGTAATTATTAATAATATTCCCGATATAATTGATGTTAATAAACTTATTGATTTACTATCAACTTTAGGAGTTAAAATAAAAAAGCTCAAAAAAGGCTCTTACAGTTTTAAAGCAGACGAGGTAGATGTAGATATAATGACTTCTGATGTTTTTAAAAAGAAAGGAGCAAGCCTTAGAGGATCTATTATGGTTGTTGGGCCACTTTTAGCTAGGTTTGGCAAAG
This sequence comes from Crocinitomicaceae bacterium, assembly GCA_002713405.1. Classification (GTDB taxonomy): domain Bacteria; phylum Bacteroidota; class Bacteroidia; order Flavobacteriales_D; family Parvicellaceae; genus MED-G20. The sequence continues at coordinate 23,466 of PAST01000015.1, forward strand.
GTTATATTCCAAAACCTGGAGGAGATAAAATTGGTAGAAGAAGGTTAGATACTCATTTTTTAGGGTTTCAAAACCTTGGTGCAGAATTTAAATATGATAAAGATACCAATTTTTATAAAGCTCACTCACCTAATGGTCTTCAAGGCACCTACATGTTGCTAGACGAAGCTTCAGTCACAGGGACAGCAAATATTATTATGGCAGCTGTTTTAGCAAAAGGAGAGACGACCATCTACAATGCTGCTTGCGAACCATATATCCAACAACTTTGTGAAATGCTCAATATTATGGGAGCTAAAATAACAGGTCTTGGTTCAAATAAAATTATAATTAATGGTGTTGAAAAACTAGATGGATGTTCTCATACGATTCTTCCAGACATGATTGAAATTGGGAGTTTTATTGGATTGGCTGCCATGACTCAATCTGAAATACTGATTAAAAATGTTGCCTACGAGAAACTAGGAATGATTCCCAATGTATTTAGAAAATTAGGTATTAAACTTGAGAGAAAAGGAGATGATATATTTATTCCATCACAAGAAAATTATGAAATAGATTCTTTTATTGATGGTTCTATTATGACAATATCAGATGCTCCATGGCCTGGATTTACACCAGATTTATTAAGTATAATTCTAGTGACTGCCACTCAGGCAAGAGGCAGTGTTTTGGTTCACCAAAAAATGTTTGAAAGTAGATTGTTTTTTGTAGATAAATTAATTGATATGGGTGCACAAATTATATTATGTGATCCACACAGAGCTACAGTAATTGGATTAGACAGGAAAGCATCTTTGAGAGGAATTAAAATGACTTCTCCCGATATAAGAGCTGGAGTTTCACTTTTAATAGCAGCTTTATCCGCTGAAGGTAAAAGTACGGTCCTTAATATTGAACAAATCGATAGAGGTTATGAAAATATTGAAGAAAGGTTACTTAATCTAGGAGCTCAGATAAAGAGAATTGATTAATATTTAATTTGAAATAAAAATGAAAACCTTAAATTTTATTATTCTAAGCATTATAATTTGCACTAGTAGCTTTGAAGCTCAGACCTCAAATCAAGAAATCTTAGGAGTAAATATTGGAAATATTGCACCAGATATAGATTTAAAAAACCCTGATGGTGATAATATTAAACTATCCTCTTTGAAAGGCAACATTGTTCTAATTGACTTTTGGGCTTCATGGTGTGGACCATGCAGAAGGGAAAACCCTAATATAGTTGATGCCTACAATAAATATTCAAAAAGTAAATTTAAAGATGCAAAAGGCTTTAAAATTTATAGTGTTTCTTTGGATAAAAATAAGACTGCATGGGAAAATGCAATTTTAAAAGATAATTTAATATGGAAAGAACATGTCAGCGATCTTAAGGGTTGGGCAAGTGAGAGTGCTAATACTTATGGCGTTAGAGGAATTCCTTATAATTTTTTAATTGATGCAGATGGTAAAATAATATCTAAAAATCTAAGAGGAATTCAACTACACCAACAAATAGATAAGTTGATAAAATCACTTTAAAAAAATTAATTGCTATTAACACATTATAAAATATGACACATTGTCGTATTTTAAGTTTGGTTCGTAATTTGCATGATAAAAGCAAAAATATTTATCTGAAATGAAGTCAAAAAAAAAGAAAAAGTTAAAAGAAGAATTAGAAAAAGAAGCTAAAGTAGATTTAACTAATGAGGTTTCTGAAGAAAGTGTAGTAAAAGAAATTAATATTGATTTCAAAGACAAATACATTAGATTGTATTCAGAGTTTGAGAATTACAGAAAAAGAACTGCCAGAGAAAAAATAGACATTATTACCAATGCAAGTGAAAATCTTTTGAAAGAAATAATTCCAATTTTAGACGATTTTGAAAGAGCAATAGAAAACAACGAAAAAGTAGAAGAATCATCTACTATAAAAGAAGGTTTTGAGTTGATACATAATAAAATATATAAAATCTTAAAAAATCAAGGTTTAAAACCTATGGATTCATTAGGGAAAAGCTTTGATCCAGACATACATGAAGCTATTACTAAAATACCTGTAAAAAAAGACAAAATGAAAGGTAAAGTTATGGACGTTATTGAAAAGGGATATACTTTAAATGAAAAAGTAATAAGATTTGCCAAAGTAGTAGTAGGAGAATAAATAGCTTTAAAATGAGTAAAAAAGATTATTACGAAACACTAAACGTTTCTAAAAATGCTTCTGAAAGTGAAATAAAAAAAGCTTACAGAAAGTTAGCCATAAAATACCATCCAGATAAAAATCCTGGAAATAGTGCAGCTGAAAAAAGCTTTAAAGAGGCTGCTGAAGCATATGAAATATTAAGTAATCCACAAAAAAGACAGCAATATGACCAATTTGGCCATGCTGCATTTCAAGGAGGTCAAGGATTTGGTGGTGGCGGTGGAGGGATGTCTATGGATGATATTTTTGATCATTTTGGTGATATTTTTGGATCTTCCTTTGGTGGTGGTGGATTTGGTCGAGGTGGTGGAAGAAGAGTTCGAAAAGGGTCCAACCTTAGAGTCAAATTAAGACTTTCTTTAGAAGATATAGTAAATGGTGTTCAAAAGAAAATAAAGGTAAATAAGTTAGTTGCTGCAGATGGAGTTGAGTTTTCAACATGTCATACTTGTAACGGAACTGGACAAGTTAAAAGAGTTACCAATACCATTCTTGGTGCTATGCAAACAGCATCTACCTGTCCCAATTGCAAAGGATCTGGACAAATTATTTCAAAAAGACCAGCTGGAGTAGACGCAACAGGTTTAGAAAAAAAAGAAACTATTATTGAAATAGAAATTCCTGCCGGAGTTGAGGAAGGCATGCAATTAAGTATGCAAGGGAAAGGTAATGAGGCGCCAGGTGGTGGTGCGCCAGGTGATTTAATTATTGCAATTGAAGAAATAGAACACGAGCACTTAGTTAGAAACGGAACTGATTTACTATACCAACTTGGAATAACATTTTCAGATGCTGTAATTGGGAAAACTATTGAAATTCCAATGGTTAGTGGAAAAGCTAAAATTAAAATTCCCTCCGGCACACAAAGTGGAAAAAATTTGAGATTAAGGTCTAAAGGGATTCCAGATGTGAATGGATATGGAAGAGGAGATATGATAGTAAATATTCAAGTTTTTACACCTCAAAAAATTTCTAAAGAAGAAAAAGAATTATTGCTAAAATTAAATGAAAGTGATAACTTCAAGCCTAAATTAAATCAAACCAAAAACTTTTTTGACCGAATGAAAAATCGTTTTGCTTGATTTTCGAAATAAATGTCTTCAAAAAATATAATTGAAATTGAGGGACTTCACAAATCCTATTCTGACTACAAAGCCTTAAACAATATAAACCTTTTAATAGGTGAATCCAAAATTTTTGGACTATTAGGGCCAAATGGAGCGGGGAAAACTACTTTAATTAGAATTATAAATCAAATATTAGAACCAGATCAAGGAGTTGTAAAGTTTGCTGGAGAACTTTTATCTAGAAAACATATTCATTCCATTGGCTATCTTCCAGAAGAAAGAGGTTTGTATAAAAAAATGAAAGTTGGTGAACAAGTTCTTTATCTTGCTCAACTAAAAGGACTTTCAAAAAAAGACGCAAAGCAAAAATCAAGTTATTGGTTTGAGAAACTTGGTACAGGTAATTGGTGGAATAAAAAAGTGGAAGATCTTTCCAAAGGAATGGCCCAAAAAATTCAATTTATTACTACTGTATTACACGAACCTAAAGTCTTGATTTTAGATGAACCATTAAGTGGATTAGATCCAGTTAATAGCCTTTTAATAAAAAATGAAATAGTCGAGCTTAAGGAAAATAATACAAGTATTATTTTATCAACCCATGACATGAATTCTGTGGAAGAAATTTGCGAGGAGGTTGCCATTATCAATCATTCTAAAAAAATATTGCAAGGAAGCATCAATGAAATCAAAAAAAATTACGATGAAAATTTATGGACTATTTTATATAGTGGCAACCAAATGAATTTCACTAACGCTGTATGGGGAGGATGGGAACTTATTAATCATGAAAGTTTAAATGAAAATATTAATAAAGCAGAAATCAAATTATTGAATGATTTTACTATTAATAAATTTATTAAAGGTATAGTTGACCACGTTGAAATTTTAGAAATCAATAAAAAAATACCAAGCATCAATGATGTTTTTATAAAAGCAACAACAGATGAGTAAAATTGGATTAATAATTTCTAGAGAATATCTCACTAGGGTGAAAAAGAAAACATTCATTTTGATGAGTTTTTTAGGTCCCTTTCTCATTATTGGATTTGTTTTATTAACTAGCTACTTGTCTCAAGAAAACAAAGAAAAATATGAGATTTTAGTAGTAGATGAGTCACATTTATTCGATAGTATTCTAAGAAATTCAGAAAAATATCATCTACAATGGGCGCCAAATGGAAAAGACTACAACGAAGTTCAAGAAATTTTCAAAAAAGACGACCAACTAGATTTATTGGTGTATTTACCTATTAATTTAATTAAAACTAACTCAATGACGGCTAAGTGTTTATATAAGGAAATACCGTCTACCGGAGTTCAGAAACATCTCTCAAGTATTATAAATGAAGCAATAGAACTATATCGTGTGAATTTCAATAATATTGATATTTCCACCTATAAATCCATTAAAACTAAAATTAATTTAGATGTTGTTGATATTGAAAATAAAGAGAATAGAAATATTCAAAGAAAAGCATTTGTAGGAATAGCTCTCGCTTTTTTTATTTATGGATTTATTTTTCTTTATTCCGTACAAGTAATGAGAGGAGTAATTGAAGAAAAAACAAATAGAATAGTTGAAGTAATAATATCTTCGGTTTCTTCATTTGAACTAATGATGGCTAAAATTATTGGAGTTGGGTTAGTTGGAATTACTCAATTTATTATTTGGGCAATAGTTACCATGATTATGTCTACAACCATCTTTCCTCTAATAATAAAAGATAAATACAACCCATCGCTTCAGATGAATTCCGATGAATTAGTAAATAATAGTTTCAAAATTGATCCAAATAACGAAGCCATTCAATTTATAATCAACGAAGTTCAATGGTCCTATTTAATTGTGTTTTTCATATTGTTCTTTTTGGGAGGATATTTATTATACAGTGGATTAATGGCTGCTATGGGTGCTGCAGTAGATGAGGAAGCAGATACTCAGCAGTTTCTTTTACCACTAACCATTCCCATGGTATTTGCAATTCTAATGTCTAGTAAAGTTATTGATGACCCTTCTTCATCTCTAGCGTTTTGGCTAAGTGAAATACCATTTACATCTCCAATTATAATGATAGTAAGAATAGCAATGGGGATTGGAGATAGTAGTGTTGAAATATGGGAAATTATTCTTAGTTTATTTTTATTGACTATTACTTTTATTGGTACTTCTTGGCTGTCAGGAAGAATCTATAGAAAAGGGATTTTATCTTATGGTAAGAAAGCGAGTTATTCAGATCTTTTTAAATGGTTGAAAAATTGAAGAAAATTCTAATCATAGATGATGAGCGTTCAATTAGAGCAACTTTAAAAGAAATATTAGAGTTTGAAAAGTACCTAGTTGAAACTGCACAAGATGGTATTGAAGGCTATAAAATGGCTGAGGAAAAAAACTTCGATTTAATATTTTGTGATATTAAAATGCCCAAAATTGACGGAATAGAAACACTTAAAAAAATTGTAGAAAACAGTATTTTATCACCTGTCGTTATGATTAGTGGGCATGGAGATATTGAAACAGCTGTTAAGACACTAAAAATTGGAGCTTTTGATTACATTGAGAAACCATTAGATTTAAATAGAGTTCTCACATGTGTTAGAAACGCATTAGATAATAATCATCTAAAAAAAGAAAACACTATTTTAAAAAGTAAAATAAAATCTAAATCGGAAATAATTGGCCAAAGCCCAGAAATAAAATCTATCCTAGAACTAATAAATAAAGTAGCAAATTCAAATGCAAGAGTTTTAATAACTGGATCTAATGGAACAGGAAAAGAATTGGTTGCCAATCAGATACATGAAAAAAGTAGTAGAAATAAAAATTTATTTGTGGAAATAAATTGTGCAGCAATTCCATCTGAACTAATTGAAAGTGAATTATTTGGCCATGAAAAAGGTTCTTTTACATCTGCTCATAAACAAAAAATAGGAAAATTTGAACAGGCTAGTAATGGAACATTATTTCTAGATGAGATTGGCGACATGAGCCTTTCAGCCCAATCGAAAGTTCTAAGAGCTCTCCAAGAAAACAAAATTACTAGAGTTGGGGGAAATAAATCAATTTCTGTGAAGCCTAGAATAATAGCTGCAACAAATAAAAATCTTAAAAAAGAAATAGAGAATGGGAATTTTAGAGAAGATTTATTTCATCGTCTAAATGTTATCCCAATTAAAGTGCCACCTCTTAAAGATAGAATAGAAGATATTCCTATGCTTTGTAATTATTTCATTGAGAAAATTTGTAAAGAACATGGTATTAAACAAAAAGAAATTTCAAATAAGGCAATTGATGAACTTAAAAAAATGAAATGGACAGGAAATATAAGAGAACTTAGAAATNTATTAGAAAGATTAATAATTCTTTCTGAAAAAGATATTGANTTAGANGATATTAAAAAATATGTTCCTGNGGTTATCTAAATATTTCTTTAGCTTTCAGAGTTACATTCTNAAGACCATTCACATCAGACCCTCCTGCAGTNGCAAAGAAAGGTTGTCCACCACCTCCCCCTTTAATTTCTTTTGCAAGTTCTCTAATAATTAAGCCAGCATTCCAATTTTTAGACTTGACTAAGTCTTCTGAAATCATTAATGAAATAAATGGTTTATTGTTTTGATTGCTTAATAAAAGAACTACTAAATTTTTCATTTCTGCTTTTATTTCAAAAATGATTTGTTTCATTTCATCAGCAGATAAATTTGATTGATCTTCAATAATAGAAAAGGAATCAAACTCTTTTCTATTGGACAACAATTGTTTTTTAACTTCTTTTAATCTTATTNAATTATAAGAATCTAACTTTTTTTGNAGTGATTGGTTATTTGATTGAAGCAACTCTACTGTNGACAACAATTCTTTAGGATGTTTTAACAACTTTGAAATTGCTTCATACTCGTTTAATTTATTTCTAATTAATTCATCCGCTTTTTCGTCACAAAGAGCTTCAATTCTTCTTATTCCAGCAGATATGGAGCTTTCTGAAGAGATTTTAAAATTTCCAATATTTGCACTGTTAGAAACATGTATTCCTCCACAGAGTTCTATAGATTTTCCAAATTGAATCACCCTTACTGAATCCCCATACTTTTCCCCAAATANCATTATTGCTCCCTTTTGTTTGGCAATTTCCATTGGGATATTTCTTTCTTCAATCAAAGAATTAGCTTCTCTAATTTGATTGTTAACTTTTTGTTCAATTAATTCTAATTNTTGAAGATTCAACTTTGAAAAATGAGAAAAATCAAATCTTAAATAATTTTCGTTAACAAGAGATCCTTTTTGCTCAACATGAGTTCCTAAAACTTCTCTAAGAGCTTGGTGCAANAAATGAGTTGCAGAATGATTTTTAGAGATTTTAGCTCTTCTTTCTAAATCTACTTGACCATGAAAAGAAGAGTTCAAATTCTTTGGNAACTCATCTACATAATGAACTATAACCCCATTTTCTTTTTTAGTATCCTTAATATGTACCTTTCCTTGGTTGTCTTCTATAAAACCAGTATNTCCTACTTGACCTCCACCTTCGGGATAAAAGGGAGTTAAATTAAACATTAATTGAAATTTTGTTTTTCCTTTAANAACTAATGAACGGTATTTAGTAATAATGATTTTTGCATTNGAATGATCATATCCAACAAATTCTTGTACATCATCTTGCTTCAAAACTGTCCAGTCNCCGTACTCTTTAACAGCATCAATTTTAGATCTGTTTTTTTGTTCATTGAGACATTTATCAAATTCTACAATATCTATTTTTAGNTTGTTTTCAGATGCAATGAGTTGAGTAAGATCTAAAGGAAACCCATATCTATCGTACAATTCAAAAGCCAATTGACCGCTTACTGTATCTTTTAGTTGTTTTTTTTGACTCTTAACAATTTCTTCCATNCTTTTAATACCAGAACTTAAAGTCCTGAAAAAAGATATTTCTTCTTCTTGGATTATCTTTTTAATAAAATCTTCCTGAAGAGTTATCTCCTGAAAAACACTGTCAAAATTATTTAAAAGTGAGGGAACTAACTGATAAATAAACGGCTCCTTTAAATCCAAAAACTGATAACCATACCTAATTGCTCTTCTTAAAATTCTTCTTATTACATATCCAGCACCAGTATTGGATGGCAACTGACCATCTGNAATTGAAAATGAAACTGCTCTCAGATGATCTACAATTACCCTAAAAGCAATGTTTACTTTATTTTCTGAGTCATCTAAATTACTAGATATATAATTTTTATTGGAGATAGACTCTAAAGAATCAATTATTGGTTTAAAAATATCAGTATCATAGTTGCTATTTTTCTTTTGAAGAACCATAGCCAGTCTTTCCAATCCCATNCCCGTATCAACATGCTTATTTTTTAAAGGAGCTAATGAACCATCAGAACTTCTATTGAACTCCATAAAAACAAGATTCCATAATTCGACAACTTGAGGATGGTCTTTATTTACCANGTCTTTTCCAGGTATTTGAAGAATTTCATCGTCATTTCTTAAGTCAATATGAATTTCAGAACTTGGACCACATGGACCTTGAGTCCCCATTTCCCAAAAATTATCTTTTTTTCCAAATTTTAAAATCCTATCGCTAGAAAGTAAATTTTCCCAAAATTTATANGATTCTTTATCAAAGCTNGTACCATCTTCATCATCCCCTTGAAAAACAGTGATATATAGTTTNCTTTTGTCTATTTTATAGACTTCTGTAAATAGTTCCCAAGACCATTGAATTGCTTCTTTTTTAAAATAATCTCCAAAAGACCAATTACCCAACATTTCAAACATTGTATGATGGTAAGTGTCAACACCAACCTCCTCTAAATCATTATGTTTNCCTGAAACTCTTAGACATTTTTGGGTATTGGCAACTCTTTTATTTTTAGGAATCTCAAACTCAAGAAAAATATCTTTGAATTGATTCATACCTGCATTGGTAAACATAAGAGTTGGGTCATCCTTAACCACCATAGGTGCAGATTTTTCAATACTATGATTTTTAGCCTTAAAAAATGAAAAAAAAGNAGCTCTTATATCNTTTGAATTCATAAATTATTGTGTGGTATTAATTAAGAGNAAAGTTATTTATTTTAAATATACTATTTTAATGATTATAGAATTTTAGTGTGTTTATAATCATAAAAAAANTAGAAAAAAANTTTTTAGGGTACTTTTGATATAACACANTGTTTTTCATTAAAAATTAAAGCTGATTCTGGAAAATCTTCTTTAGATAGACTTTCAACATATTGCCAAGCACCTTTGGAAGCATCAATTAATGGAATTCCTTCTCCTATTTGCTTTATTGAAATAACTTTTGCAGNAATAAATTCACCATTAGAATTTAAAGTAAGATCAAAAATTGGAGCAACACCACAAGGACCTTTTAAATTGAANCGGGCATAAGTACAGAAATTTCCCATACTATANGTAATAAACCTATTTTTATATAATTCAACTGCTCTTGTGACATGAGGGCCATGACCAAGAAGAACATCAGCACCTGCATCAATACATAAATGAGCAAATTNATAAACACTTCCTCTATTATTGCCTAAGAAAATCTCATCAACTCTAGGAGTATGAATTGCTTTATAACCTTCCGCTCCAGAATGAAAAGAAACAATAACAATATCACAAAGTGAATCTAAATATTTTACATACTCCACTACTTTAGAATAATTTTTCATATTAAAACAACCACTATTTGGGGCAGTTGAGAGAAACCCATACTTAATATTTTTTTTCGTGAAAATCGTGNAAGGCTTTTCTAGAGAACCTGCAAAATTTATATCAGCAGTTTTTAAAACTGATGCAGTTTNCTTTCTCCCTTCCAANCCAAAATCATTGGCGTGATTATTTGCAATACTTAANAAGTNAAACCCTGCATTTTTAATATTAGAAATATAATGTTCTGGCATTCGAAAAGTATAACAATACTTTGGATTATTACAAGATTTAGGAACTCCCCTATTACCAATAACTCCCTCCAAATTCCCAAAAGTAATATCTCCTTTGTTTAAAAAACTTTCAACGTTATTAAATAGATCTGCTCCATCATTATTTGGCAAATAGCTTTTATTTGGAAAATTGGTGCCGATCATAATATCACCAACTGCGATTAAATTTATGGTGTCTTTCTTTTTTTGTAGAGTATCACTTTGATTAAATTTCAGACATTGAGTATTACGACATGAATAGAAATGTTTTACAGAAAAAGAACTCAGTAAAAAAAATGTAAAAATTGTGTAAATAAAATTCATGATAATAGTTTTTGATTTGTTCTCAACAAAACTGGGTTAAAAAGATGTATTTAACATCAATTAAAAATGATTAAATTCGCATAAATTTAGTATAAATTGAAAAATACAAATTATAAATACAATCCAAATACTCTTAATTATGAAAAGGTAAACTTAACCCTATGGGATAAGTTTAAAAGACTTTCTTATTATTTAATTGCATCTGTAGTTGTTTCAGTTCTAATACTTTTATTTTCATTTTATAATATCAAATCATTTATACAAAAAGAAGCTGCAAAGGAAAACCAAAGTTTAAGACAAGAAATATCAGTTTTTAATAAAGATCTTAACCTTATTCTTGAAGTACTTAATGACATTCAAAACAAAGATGATAATATTTACAGAGCGATTTTTGAAGCTGACCCATATCCAGATCATAAAAGAAAACTTGGAACAGGTGGTAATCCGATCAAATTCAAAAAATATGAAAATATTGAGTATGGAGAATTAGTTGTTGAAATAGTTCAAAAATTAGAACTAATAGAGAAAAAACTCTCTTCTCAATCCAAATCTTTTGACGAGGTTTTTGAAATTACCAAGGAAAAACAAAAAATGCTTAAGGCAATACCAAGTATTCAGCCTATTAATAATCGAGATTTAACTAGAATTGCTTCTGGATTTGGTATGAGAATGCATCCAATATACAAAATTCTCAAAATGCATAAAGGAATGGATTTCACAGCACCTGTTGGGACTGAAATATATGCAACTGGTGACGGTGTAATTGAAAAAGTTGGATGGACAGGTGGTTATGGGAAAACCATTTTAATTAATCATGGCTATGGATACAAAACAAGATATGCCCATTGCAGTAAATTCAAGTGTAAAAAAGGTCAGAAAGTTAAAAGAGGAGATCATATAGGTTATGTTGGAAATACTGGTCAATCTACAGGACCACATCTTCATTATGAAGTATTCAAAAACAAAAGACAAATTAATCCAGTTAATTTCTTTTTCAACGATTTAAGTCCTGAGGAATACGATAAAGTAATAGAGATTTCTTCTCGCCCAACTCAATCTCTATAAATGGATTTGCTTAAGTTTGATATTGATAAATCTCCAAAGATCTATTATAGTATAGGAGAATTAGCTAAAATGTTGAATGTCAACACCTCCTTAGTTAGATTTTGGGAAAAAGAATTTGAAATACTCAAACCAAAAAAAAATAATAAAGGAAATCGTCAATTCACCAAGGAAGACGTCAAGAATTGTCATTTAATTTACCACTTAGTAAAGGAAAGAGGTTATACATTAAATGGCGCTAAAGATGTTTTAAAATCAGATGTTTCAGAAGTAAAAAATCAGAAATTAATGTTAGATAAAATGGTGAAAATAAAATCCTTTTTGCTAAAACTAAAAGAACAACTTTAATTAAAGCTTAACTCATAATATGGAACCAATAAAAATAAATAATTATACCAAATCTAAGTCAAGAACCAAAACGAGCAGTTTTGTGGCTAATGTTTTTTCTTTAATGTTTACAGCCCTTATCATTTCGGGTATTTCTGCTGTATGGTTTGCAAGTGAAGAAATGAAAAGTTACATAATTAGTTATGAAGGAGGATTAACAACCTTTGGATGGATTACAACTCTTGCTCCATTAGGATTAGTTATGTTAATAGGGTTTGGGTTTAATAAATACAGTGTTAAGTTTTTATTGGGAATATTTATTCTTTATTCAACATTAACTGGAATTAGCTTAAGTACCATTTTTGTTATTTACTCAACCTCCTCTATCGCAACTACGTTTTTTATAAGTGCATTGACATTTGGTATCATGGCACTTACTGGCTATACAACAAAAACTGATTTAACAAGAATGGGGAGTTTACTAATGATGGGTGTAGTAGGGATTGTTATAGCAAGTATTGTAAATATGTTTATTGGAAGTTCGTTTATGGATTACATTATTTCAATAATTGGAGTTTTAGTATTTACAGGTCTAACTGCTTACGATGTACAAAAGATTAAAAATATTGGAAATCAAATTGACCAAGGTTCCGAAACAACTCAAAAAATGATGGTTTTAGGAGCTCTAACGTTATACTTGGATTTTATCAATCTATTTTTAATGTTGCTAAGACTTTTTGGAAATAGAGATTAATTAATATTATGAAAGCATATGTTTTTCCGGGTCAAGGAGCTCAATTTTCAGGAATGGGAAAAGATTTATTTGACGCAAATAAGTCTGCAAAAAATTTGTTCCTAAAATCAAATGACATTTTAGGTTTCAATATTTCAGAAATTATGTTCCATGGAACAGACCAAGAGCTTAAACAAACAAAAGTTACCCAACCAGCTATATTCTTACATTCAGTAATTCTTGCTATCACTTTAGGTGAAAATTTTAAACCAGATATGGTAGCTGGACATTCACTTGGTGAAATTTCAGCTCTTGTGGCTAATAAATGCCTTTCGTTTGAAGACGGTTTAAATCTAGTTCACAAGAGAGCATTGGCAATGCAAAAATCCTGTGAAGAAAAACAATCCACCATGGCTGCTATTTTAGGTCTTGAAGATAATATTGTTGAAGATATTTGTATTACTATTGAAGGGACAGTAGTTCCAGCAAATTACAATTGCCCTGGTCAACTTGTGATTTCTGGTGAAATGAATGCTATTGATATAGCAATTGAAAAACTAACAGCTGCTGGAGCAAGAAGAGCAATAAAATTACCTGTTGGAGGAGCATTCCATTCTCCACTGATGGAATCTGCAAAAAACGAATTAAAAAATGCAATTGATCATACTTTATTTAGTAATCCAATATGTCCGATTTACCAAAATGTAAGTGGTGAAGCTGTAATGGATGCTGAACAAATCAAAACTAACTTAATTGCCCAACTAACTGCACCCGTAAAATGGACCCAGTCAATGAAAAATATTTTAGAAAATAAAAATATTGAAGTAATTGAAGTTGGTCCTGGAAAAGTATTGCAAGGATTATTTAAAAAAGTAGACAGGTCTATTCCCACTTCTAGTGCTACTTTATTATAACGATTTATTTAAAATCTGTTCTTGCTGAATTAAAGAATGAAAAATAGGCAATCTAGATGCATGATTAATCATTTCTAGGTGCTGTTCGTGATGGCAATCACTACCAACAAAATCAATGACTTTATCATTTATTAGTCTATTAGCAACTTTTTTTACTTCTGGACCATAAGCTCCTATTATAGACCCAATATTTAATTGAAGCTTTACTCCTCTATTAATCATTTCTTCTATTTTATCGTAATCTTTATGCCAGTAAGCATAACGTTCTACATGAGCGAGAACAGGTGAAACTCCCTTTTCTCTCATTTTCCAAATAATATCGTTTACTCTAGGAGGTTCATCAAAAAAAGATAGTTCAAAAAGAAGATACTTTTCAAGTCCAAACGTAAGTAAATTGTTTTTTTCTAATAAGTCTTCAAACTCTGGCTCCAAATTGTATTCTGCAGCAGCTTCGATTTTAATATCTAAGTTATTTTTAATTATTTCTGCTTTTACCTTATCTAATCCAGAAAGTATTATTTCTGGTGTGTTTTTATAATAATCACTCATTATATGTGGAGTAGTTATTACTTTTTTATATCCTAAATCAATAAATTTTTTAAGCAACATTATTGTGGTCTCCATATCAGGAGACCCATCGTCAATTCCTGGAATTAAATGGGAATGAATATCGTTTCTCAGAATGCTTAGATCTACAGGCTCAATGGTTAATTCTTTTTTGGGGAAAATATTACTAAATAAACCCATTAATTATAATTTTGATGGTAATAGTTTTGATAAGATCCACTTGTAACATTATCTAACCATTCTTTGTTATTTAAATACCAATCTATTGTATTGGCCAGTCCTTCTTCAAAGCTTACGGATGGAATAAACCCTAATTCTTTTTGAATTTTTGAAGCATCAATAGCATATCTCAAATCGTGGCCGGCTCTGTCTTTTACATAAGTTATAAGTTTTCTAGATTCTCCCTTAGGGTTAGATAGTCTATTGTCCATTATATCACATAATAGGTTAACTAAATCAATATTTTTCCACTCGTTATGACCACCAATATTATAAGTTTCGCCAAATCTTCCTTTTTGAAAAATTAAATCGATGGCATTAGCATGGTCTTCCACCCAAAGCCAATCTCTTACATTTTCTCCCTTTCCATAAATTGGAAGAGGTTTTTTATTTTGAATATTATTTATAATTAATGGAATTAGTTTTTCTGGAAACTGATGAGAACCATAATTATTACTGCAATTAGAAATTTTAATTGGCAAACTATAGGTATGACCATATGCTCTAACGAGATGGTCTGAGCTAGCTTTGGATGCAGAGTAAGGACTTCTTGGATCATAAGAAGTAGTCTCGTAAAAAAACCCTGTTTCGCCTAAAGAACCATAAACCTCATCAGTGGAAATATGATAAAAACATTTATTTTCAAAACTTTTCCAATTTTTTCTACAAGCGTTTAATAAATTTAAAGTCCCAATAACATTAGTTGTTATAAATTCACTGGGATTTGAAATAGAACGATCTACGTGAGATTCAGCAGCTAAATGAATTACTCCATCAAATAAATATTTTTCAAATAAAATTTGAATAGCATCTTCATTGTTAATATCAATATTTTCAAATTTATAATTGGATTTATTTTCAACGTCCTTTAAATTATTTAAATTACCAGCATAGGTCAATTTATCTAAATTAACTATCAAATATTCAGGATATTTATTAATCATTTTTCTTACCACATGCGAGCCAATAAAGCCAGCACCACCAGTTATTAGTATGATTTTTTTATAATCCATTACAAAGTCCAATAATTGAGTTTTTGAATTTCATTTCTAAAAATACCTTTTAAATCTACTAAAACTCCTCTTTCAGAGAGAATAGAAGCAAAATGATTTTCGTCTAAAAGAGTGTATTCTTTGTGATTTACTGCAACAATTACAGAGTGGTAAATTCCACTAATTTTATCTTCTAAATCAAACCCATATTCTTCCATTAATTCATCAGAATTCGCGTGAGGGTCAACAACCTCAACATGGCAAGAGAAAGATTTTAATTCGTTGATTACATCCACTACTTTAGAATTTCTTATGTCTGAAACATCTTCCTTAAAAGTAGCTCCCATAACTAAAACTCGAGCTTGTTGCATTGGAGTTCCCGATGCTATGACTTTTTTAGCAACTATTCTTCCAACATATGCACCCATAGAATCATTAACAGCTCTTCCAGAGTTAATTATTTGTGCATGATAGCCAAGTTCCTTAGCTTTGTGAGTTAGATAATATGGATCAACACCTATACAATGTCCTCCTACTAGGCCAGGCCGAAAATTCAAAAAATTCCACTTAGTTCCTGCAGCTTCTAAAACCTCGTAAGTATTTATATTCATCCTGTTGAATATCACTGAGAGTTCATTAATCAAAGCAATATTTACATCTCTTTGAGTATTTTCTATAATTTTAGCAGCCTCCGCGACTTTTATAGATGATGCTCTATGCACACCAGCAGAAACAACTAGTTCATAAATCTTGGCAATTTGCTCAGAAGATTCTTCATCACATCCAGATGAGACTTTTACAATACTAGAAAGAGTATGAACTTTATCTCCAGGATTAATTCTTTCAGGTGAATAACCGACTTTAAAATCATTTAAAAACTTCAAACCACTTAATTTTTCTAAAACTGGAATACAATCTTCCTCAGTACATCCTGGGTATACTGTAGATTCATATACTACATAATCTCCCTTTTTAAGAACTTTTCCAACCGTTTCACTTGCTGAAAGTAATGGCTTAATATTAGGTTCTTTACTTTGATCAATTGGTGTTGGGACAGCAATTATAAAAAACTTGGCTTCTTCTAAAACATCAATTTTATGAGTAAACTCAATTGAACAATTGTCAAAATCACTTGAAACTAACTCATTACTTGGGTCAATTTTATTTTTCATCATTGACACCTTGTCTGGGTTAATGTCAAAACCTATAACATTAGTTATTTTTGCAAATTCTAATGCAATTGGCAGGCCAACATAACCTAACCCAACAACAGCAATTTTTTCTTCTTTAGCAATTAATTTGTCGTAAATTTTCATTTTTGACTATCTCTAAGTTTATAAATTTTTTCTATGATTTCTACTACTTTTAACCCTTCTAAAACATTTGTAGTAGCAACATTTTTTCCCCTTAATGTATCAACAACATTTTGAATAACATAATGATGGTTTGCTGCACTTCCTTTATAGGGACCATAATCATTTGGCGGATTGGAAGGAGCAAGCTTGGGCATTTTATAATCTTCAATATTACAATATTCAATTTCATTCATATATTGCCCTCCAATCTTAATACTTCCTTTACTTCCTATAACTGTCATACTACTTTCCAAATTAGTGTTCCAAACAGCTGTAGAATAATTCAATGAGCCCATCCCTCCATTAGTAAAGTCAAAAGAAACTGATCCTGAATCCTCAAAATCTGTAGATTCTTGGTGGGTAAAATCCTTGAATTTTCCTTGAATATTTTCTATATCTCCAAATAGCCAATACATAATATCTATGAAATGTGAAAATTGAGTAAAAAGTGTACCTCCGTCCTGATCTTGAGTTCCTTTCCAACCTCCTTTTTTATAATACCTATCGTCTCTATTCCAGAAACAATTTACTTGAACCACAAATATTTCCCCTAGCTTTTTTGTTTCAATAACTTCTTTAAGCCATTGACTTGGTGGAGAATATCTATTCTGCATAACAGCAAAGACGTGTTTGTTTCTTTGAAGAGCATTAAAAATCACTTTTTCACAATTAGCTACACTAAGTCCTATTGGCTTTTCTATAACAACGTGTTTGTCATGTTTCAAAACAGAAATAGAAATATCAGAATGTGACCCATTTGGAGTACAAACACAAACAACGTCTATTTCCTCATGAGAATTAAGCATTTTTAAATACTCATTGTAATATGGAACATCATAAGGTTCTATTGCTAAACTTTCTTTAGGTAAAATATCACAAATAGCAGTGAGTTCGCAATTTGAATTTCTTAATACCATTTCCGCATGTCTTTTACCGATATGACCAGCTCCAATTATCCCAAACTTAATTTTCTCCATTATTTAATCTCTTTTATAGACTCATTTTTTAATTCATAAGACTTTAATGACTCTGGGCAGATGGCTTTTCCAGAAACAAATTCTAATCTATGTCCAAATTTGCTGACCCATCCAATTTGTTTGCCTGGGTTTCCAACTACTAAAGCATAGGGCTTAACAGACTTTGTAACTACTGTTCCTGCACCAATAAGAGCATATTCACCAATGGTGTTTCCGCAAATAATTGTAGCATTTGCACCAATAGAAGCACCTTTCTTTACCAAAGTTTTAACATAAGCATCTTTTCTTATAATTGCACTTCTAGGATTTAGAATATTTGTAAAAACCATGGAGGGACCTAAAAATACATTATCCTCACATACTACACCAGTATAAATTGATACGTTGTTTTGAACTTTTACATTGTTTCCTAATTCTACATTAGGTGAAACCACTACATTTTGGCCAATATTACAACTTATTCCCATAGTTGAATTGCTCATAATATGGCTAAAATGCCAAATCTTAGATTCCTTGCCAATTTTTACATTTTCATCAATAACTGCTGTAGGGTGTGCGAAATAATTCATTAATAGTTATTATAAGATTCAAAATTTTGGTGGTCTTTCTTATTTAATTCCTCAACTGAAAGGTTACAAAAGTAATCATAAGTTAATTTCAAACCCTCATTTCTTTGAATTTTAGGTTCCCAGTCTAATAAATTCTTTGCCAAATCTATATCTGGTTTTCTTTTTAAAGGATCATTTTCAGGCAAGTCTTTGAATACGACTTTTGGGTTAGAGCCTGATAATTTAATAATTTCATTCGCAAAATCTTTTATTGTAATTTCATTAGGGTCTCCAATATTTACAGGATAATTATAATTACTTAGTAAAAGTCTGTAGATTCCTTCAATCAAATCATCTACATAGCAAAAAGATCTAGTTTGAGAACCATCTCCGAAAATAGTTAAGTTCTCGCCTCTTAGAGATTGTCCTATAAATGCTGGCAGAACTCTGCCGTCATTCAACCTCATTCTAGGTCCATAAGTGTTGAAAATTCGTATGATTTTAGTATCTAGATTGTGAAATCTATGGTATGCCATAGTAATAGCTTCTTGAAATCTTTTAGCCTCATCATAAACTCCTCTAGGACCAATAGGATTAACATTTCCAAAATAGTTTTCATTTTGTGGATGAACAAGCGGATCTCCATAAACTTCACTAGTAGAAGCAACTAAAATGGTAGCTTTTTTTGCTTTTGCTAATCCCAAAAGATTATGAGTACCTAAAGAACCTACCTTCAAAGTTTGAATAGGTATTTTTAAGTAATCAATGGGGCTTGCAGGAGATGCAAAATGAAGAATATAGTCTAAACCTCCATCAATTTGAACATATTTTGAAACATCATGTTCAATAAATTCGAAATTATTATCAGTTATAAATAAGTCAATATTTTTTTGAGAGCCTGTAATGAAATTATCCATACCAATTACAGAGAAGTTTTCATTTAAAAATCTTTCACAAAGATGAGAACCTAAAAACCCTGCAGCTCCAGTAATTAATACTCTTTTCATTTATTTAGGTTATTAATTACTTTTCTACCAATACTCTCATAATAAAAGTTTTTCTTTTTCATGGACTCTACAGGATATAAATTTCTACCATCAAATATTATTGGACTTTTCATTAAGGAATGCATTAAATTAAAATCAGGATTTCGAAAAGCAGACCATTCAGTGGCAATTAATAATGCATCTACATCTTTTAAAGCATCTAAACCACTTTTAGAATATTTGATTTTGTCTCCAAGCATTTCTCGAACATTATCCATTGCTTCAGGATCATAGGAGACAATTTCGGCTCCAGAATCAGTTAATTCTTTGATAATTGATAATGATGGTGCTTCTCTTATATCGTCAGTCTCTGGCTTAAAAGCAAGTCCCCACAATGCAAATCTTTTTTCATTTAAATCATCTCCAAAATAAGATTTCACTTTCTTGACCAAGCTCAATTTCTGAAGATCGTTAACCTTCATTACTGCATCTATTATTTTAAACTGATAATTTTCAATTTGACCAGCTTTTTTTAATGCTTTTACATCCTTTGGAAAACAGCTGCCGCCATAGCCAATACCAGAAAATAAAAATCTTTTACCAATTCTAGAATCTGTTCCCATACCTTTTCTAACCATATCCACATCTGCACCGATCATTTCACAATAATTAGCAATCTCGTTCATGAAAGTTATTTTTGTTGCAAGAAAAGAATTGGAAGCATATTTGGTAAGTTCGGCTGATTTTTTATCCATAAATAGTATAGGATTTCCTTGTCTTACAAATGGCTGATATAATTCCTCCATTAGTTTCTTGGCTTTTTCACTACTTGTCCCAACCACTATCCTTTCTGGCTTCATGAAATCTTCTACTGCAAAACCTTCTCTTAAAAACTCAGGATTTGAAACCACATCAAAATCTACATTAGAATTTTCTCTAATTACTTTATTAACTTTTTCAGCTGTTCCAACTGGAACTGTACTTTTATCAATAATTACTTTATAACTCTTAATCATTTTTCCAAGATCTTTGGCTACAGAAAGAATATAACTTAAGTCTGCAGAACCATCATCCCCAGGCGGTGTTGGAAGGGCTAAAAATATTAACTGTGCTTCTTTTATTCCCTCATCCAATTGGGTTGTAAAAAACAATCTTTTTTGAGCAATATTCCTTTGAAAAAAATTATCTAAATGTGGTTCGTATATAGGAATTTTTCCGTTTTTCAATTTATGGACTTTTTGTTCATCAATATCCACACAGGTAACTGTATTCCCAGTTTCTGCTAAACAAGTACCTGTTACTAGGCCTACATATCCCGTTCCAATTACAGCTATTTTCATTGTTTATTTAAAAAATTAGAAATATTTTCAATTATATAATCTTGTTGTAAGGTAGAAAGTTCTGTATGCATTGGCAATGAAAATACTCTATATGAAAGCCAATTGGTAACTTTCATATTACCAAAAGAATTTGGGATTTTGGAAAACATTTTTTGCCTATGAGCAGGTACTGGATAATAAACCATTGCCGGAATGTTTTTATCAGCTAAGTATTGGATTAATTCATCTCTTACTATATTGTCATCTAGCTTTAAGGTATATTGATGAAAAACGTGATTAGAATCCAAGTTTCTGAAAGGGAGAGTTAGTTGGTCTAAATCCTTTAAATTTAAATCGTAATAATTTGCAGCTTTTTGTCTGTTTAGAATGTATTGATCAAGTTCTTTGAGTTTAATTCTTAGTACTGCAGCTTGAATATTATCTAGTCTTGAATTGCACCCAACTATATCGTGGTAATATCTTTTGCTCTGGCCATGATTAGCTATCATTCGAAGTTTTTCTGCTAACTCATCATCATTTGTCATCATTGCACCACCATCACCAAAACACCCTAAATTTTTAGAGGGGAAAAAACTAGTACATCCAATATTTCCTATAGTTCCTGTTTTTTGAGGTATGTTAAACCCTAAATAATCGCTTCCGATTGCTTGAGCATTGTCTTCAATTACAAAAAGATTGTATTTCTTGGCCAAATTCATAATAGATTTCATGTCAGAAGACTGTCCAAAAAGATGAACCGGAACGATGGCTTTGGTTTTTTTAGTAATTGCCTTTTCAACTTCATCAACAGAAATATTGAAATTTTCAGGATCACAATCCACAAAGACAGGTTTTAAACCTAAAAGCCCTATTACTTCAGTAGTAGCTATGTATGTGAAGGATGGAGTTATTATCTCATCTCCAGGTTTTAAACCAAGCGCCATCATAGCTATTTGAAGCGCATCCGTTCCATTTGCGCAAGTAATAACGTGTTTTACACCAAGATAAGCAGCTAATTCATTTTGAAAAGATTTGACATGTTCTCCATTTATAAATTGTGTAGAACTCAAAACATCATTTATGGTTTGATCTACTTGAGACTTAATCTTCAAATATTGACTTTTTAAGTCAACCATTTGAATATTTAAATTATTTTCGCTCATCTCTATAAATTAACAATTGCGAATATAACTATATCCTAGATTTATGGCAATTCTTATATTTGATTTTTCAAATTAATACTTCTTAAAGTTGACACTGTTAAATAAAGTACTCATCATTTTACTAATTTCAATTTTACTTTTGCCCAATGGAAAATGTCAAATAAGTAAAGATTCTATTATTTATTTCCCTTTTGTAAGATTTAGCCTAGCTGTGCAGTCTCCTAAGGGTGATTTTGCTGAAAACTATGGAATTAATTCTAATATTGGACTTTCCTTTGGCTGGAAAAATAAAAGAAATCAAACTTTCGAATTAAATTACAATTTTATTCACAGTGAAAATGTTAAAAATACTAGTGTTTTAGATCACTTAATAAATAGTCAAGGATGGATTATTAATCAATATGGTGAAGAAAATCTATTTCTTATGTATCATAGAGGGGGATTAATCAGTTTGGATGCAGGAAAAGTCTTCCATCTTATTGGGCCAAATCCAAATTCTGGAATTTTCCTAAAGGGTGGAATTGGATCTATGTATCACAAAATAAGAATTGAAAATCAAGAAAATCTAATTCCTCAACTCAAAAAGGAATATTTAAAATACTACGATAGACTAACCGTTGGGGTATTATTGAAACAATATATTGGCTACCAAAACATGAGCAACAACAAGTTGATAAATTTCACAATTGGGATAGAGTTTATAGAAGGATTTAACAGAGGAATGAGGGATTATCAAATTGATTTAATGGGTCCTTATACTGAAAATAAATTTGATGTATATCTTGGACTAAGAGCAGGATGGTTTTTCCCAGTTTTAAGAAAAACCCCAAACGAATTTTACTACAATTAAAATGGCTTTATTTCATTACCAAATTGCTATTGAGCTATTTTCCATTTACTTAAAAGCTTCTGCTTTTTTTGGAAATAATAAATCCAAAAAATCAATAAAAGGCAAAAAAAATTGGCAAAAAAACTTATCCAATTTAAGTTCTGAAAAAAAAACTTTTTGGATTCATGCCGCTTCCCACGGCGAAGCTATTATGGCAAGTCCCATTGTTAGAAAAATATTAAATCAAAAAAACAACCAAGTGTTAATGTCTTTTTTTAGCCCATCAGGTTATGAAAACTATAATTTTGAGGATAAAAATTTTCATAAATTTTATTTGCCATTTGATAAAAAAAGAAATTCAAAAAAAATTGTAGATTTTATTGAACCAAGTATCTTAATTTTTGTAAAGTATGACCTATGGCTAAATTTAATTAATGAATGTAATAATAGAAAGATTCCATCTTTAGTATTTTCTTCAAAATTTAGAAAGAACAATTGGTATTTCAATATCCTGGGAAAGTCCGCTAAAAAAATACTTCAGTCCATGAGTTTAATTTTAACCGTAGATCATTCATCTGAAAAAGTATTAGAAGAAAATGGATTTGACAATTTTAAATATTCTGGAGATACTAGATTTGACACCCTCAATGAAGTTGAATCAAATTTAGTTTTAGATATCAAGTCTCCATGTATTATTTTAGGTTCCTCTTGGAAAAAAGAAGAAAAAATAGCTGCTCAAACGATTAAGAAGATAGAAAATGTTAATTGGATAATAACTCCTCATGAGATTGAAGAAAAAGAAATATTAAAAACAAAAAAATTATTTGGAAATAAAGCTTTACTATACTCCGAAATTGATCTAAAGAAACCGATACCTAAAGTCTTAATTATTGATCAAATTGGAATTCTTGCAGATCTTTATAACTACAGCGATATTGCATTTATTGGTGGAGGATTCTCTGGTAAACTACACAATATTTTAGAGGCAGCAGTCAAAGAGAACTTTCTTTTATTTGGCCCCAATATTGATAAGTATCCAGAAGCTAATTTAATGCTTAAAGAAAATATTGCAGAGACTATACACGATTCTATAGAGTTTAAAAATATAATTCTAAAGTTAATTGGAAATAAAGCTGAACTAGAGAATAAGAAGAAAAAGGCTAAACAAATTATTATAGATAATAAAGGAGCTACAGAAATAGTTTGGAATGAAATTAAAAAATTGGTTTAACTACTCTATTATTTCTGCATCCTCTAAAATATAATTTAATTGGTAAATATCATCCACATTTAATTTTAAAGTGCCCTTATAGGTTATTACTTGGTCCATTCTTAACCCTTCATATTTTTTTATCATTTGAATCTCCATTACTGATTCTGGACCAGCTTGACCACAAAAGAAGCAAGAGCTATATGGATTGGCTGAAAGCACATAGTAGTCTTGAACAATATCAACCGGAATTATAAAGCCTCTTATTTGAACTTCTTTACCATCCATTTCTTTAACAGATTCCGAAAACTTTGGCACCATATAATAAGCCTGAAATTCTTCTGACCATATCTCATCAAACTCTACATTTTTCAAAAGCTCCCAAGTAATAATATTTTGGCTAAAAATATTACCAATAAAAAATAAAAAAACGGAGATTGATAAAATTATTTTGTTTCTCATATTTTATTTTTTAAAGTCTTTGATATATCCAGCCTATAGGCTGTTATTGCAGGGAATATTGCCGTTGTCATTCCAATTAGTATAGTCATAAAAAGCAAAGCAAATTCTAACCTGTCAAATACCAACCCTGTAAATTGATAATTGTAATTAAGGTTTAGAAATCTAGCCATAATTCCCATTATTGAATGTCCTAATATCAGTCCCGAAATACTCCCAATTAACCCGATAAAGAAACCTTCTAAAATTATTGAAACAAAAATTAATCTTATACTTGCTCCTCCAACTCTCATCATAGATATTTCATACTTTCTGTCTTTCATCGAATTTAGTAATGTAACTAGAATACTGAAAATAGAAAGCCCGAAAATAAATAAGGACAATACGTAAATAATATTTACAGCAGGTTCTATAAGTTCTAAAAGTTGTTTGATTTCAATAGCTGGTTCAGCGCCCATCAACGCATTTTTTTGATTCACAATTCCTGGAATTGTGAATTTTGCTCTGGGAGAGTTGTAATTTACTAAGACTGCTGTTATTTCCTTATTGTTTTTAGAAATTTCTGATTTATGGTCATGAATGTGATGGTCGTGTTCTTCAGCAGTTTTCAAATCAAATGTTGTTATTTCCTTATTGTTTTTAGAAATTTCTGATTTATGGTCATGAATGTGATGGTCGTGTTCTTCGGCAGTTTTCAAATCAAAAGAACCTTTTTTATCGTCGTCAGGATGTACTTGCCAAACACTTTCTAAAGAAGTTACTATTAGCTGATCAATAATTTCTCCAGTTGGTGAAAGAATACCTACCACACGGTACAGAAAATCTTCATGATCGTGGGTTGATTCTTCTATTCCATGACTGCCATTAAAAGAGTCGCCTATATCTAATTTTAATTTAGCTGCAACATTTGAACCAATTACAACTTCTAAAGGTTTAATAAAAATGTTTCCTTTTGAAATTGAGCCATTGTATATATGGGTAATAAAATTTGGATTCGTTCCAATTATTCTATGTTTTTTATAAGAATCTCCAAGAGAAATTGGTATAGCACTTTTCACAAAAGGATGTTTGGCAAGGAAACTAACTTCATTAAGCTTTATATTCCCATTGGGATAATCTATATGGAAAACATTGCATAGTACAGACTGAAGTCTACTACCTTTTGCCCCAACTACTAAATCTATTTTATTTGCATTTTCATTAAACTTATATTTCATTTGTTTCATGGTAAGCATTGATAAAATAATTACCATTATTGAAGAACTGAGCAAAACTACAGAAAGACCACTTGAAAGAGGTCTAGTTATGATATTTCTCAAGGCTAACTTAAAAATCATTTAAATTTATTTTATTGGGAAATTTATCTTTTATTCTTTTGTCATGAGTTACAATTACTAAAGTAGTATTGTTTTCCTGAGATAAATTGGTCAATAAATCAACTACATTGTAACATGAACCGTCGTCCAAAGCAGAAGTTGGCTCGTCTGCAAAAATGATAGATGGTTGATTTACCAATGCTCTAATTATTGAAATCCTTTGTTTCTCGCCTTCACTAAGGTTTTGAATTGACGAGTTTTTTAGGTGGTTTAAATCAACTTTTTTTAAAAGTATATCAATTTTAGATTGATTTACTTTAGAAGACATATATTGTGAAAACTTTAAATTGTCATTAACAGAAAGAGACTTTATAAAATGAGGAGTTTGAAATACAAATCCAATTTGTTGACCTCGAAAATTATCTCTTTTATTGTTGGTCAAACTAAAAAGATCTACATCGTTAACCAATACATTTCCGGTTTCAGGAGCCAATAGTCCCCCCAAAATATTAAGTAAACTTGTTTTCCCTGAACCACTTTTCCCAATGATTAGCAACTGACCACCATAATCCAAATTTATATTTGGGAATTTAATATCTATGTCTCCGTATTTTACAGATATATTATTTGTGCGTATCAATTTTTTTTGATTTAATCCAAAAATATAAGCCAACAGCAACTAAGGGAATACTTAAGTATTGCCCCATTGTCAATATAGAACTATTTTCCAATGTTTGATGTTCTTTAAAGAATTCTACAATAAATCTAGAAGAAAATAAAAGTGTGAAAAATGCACCAAATAACTTTCCAGAATATAGATGCCAATCTCTTTTCCAATAGCCCCAAAATAAAAAACAAAAAATAAGCCAGTAAGATATTGCTTCATACAACTGAGTAGGAATTCTTGGGATAATATAAATTGGGAGTATTAATTCGTTGGTAGAGTTAACTACAAAGTCATTTTTATCAAACGAGGAGAAAAAGTCTGCATCAGAACCAATAGTTTTAAAATTAAATATATTAGAAAAAGACTCAGAATAATAAGGATTCATTTTTTTATTTCCTAAAGGAACACTAACCTTTAACTGAGAATATTTAAAATTATTTATTGTTGTGTCTATGGATGTTTCATTCAAATGAATTTTTTTACTATCTACACTAAAAAAACTAGCTATTTGATTCTTTGCTTTGTGTTCATAAAAAAAACCTGATTGACTTTCTGTTCTTATTCCTACAATTTCAGAATTCATTAAATTTCCTAATCTTATAAAACCTGCAGCTAAAGCAACAGCAACAACCAATTTATCCATGGTCCACATAGTTTTTTTGTGCGTAACTTTTTTAGAGAAAATCCACATAGATATAATTAATGCAACTGCAGCTCCGTGACTTGCTAATCCACCTTTCCAAACCATTAATATTTCTGAAATGTTTTCTAAATAATAATTGGGTTCGTAAAAAAGAACATGGCCAAGTCTAGCTCCTAAAATAGTACCTAAAACTGTGTAAACAAGAAGCTTATCCATCCACTCAACGGGAACAAATTCGTTGTCAAACATTTTTTTTACTATTTGAAATCCAATCAAGAATGAAAGTGCAAAAAATAAACTGTAGTATCTAAGGGTAATAAAACCATCGTATATTGCAGGATCAACATTCCAAGATATATACAAATAAAAATTACTAATCATTTTACAAATTTAATACTAAAGAAGTGATTTAAGCAATAATCTGTTGGGTAATCAAAAGAGTATAACTAATTTTACCATATGAAAGTAGAACAAATTTATACTAGTTGTCTGTCTCAAGGTGCTTATTTTATAGAAAGCAATGGGGAAGCTGCTGTAATAGATCCATTAAGAGAAGTTTCTAACTATTTAAAGCTAGCAGAAGATTCCAATTCAAAGATAAAATATGTTTTTGAAACTCATTTTCATGCAGATTTTATAAGTGGCCATTTAACACTTGCTAATAAAACTGGTGCAAAAATAGTTTATGGACCACAAGCAGATCCAAATTTTAAGTCAATAATAGCTAAAGACAACCAGGTATTTAAAATTGGAGCAGTTACCTTAACTGCATTACATACACCTGGTCATACTTTAGAAAGTACATCCTTCATTCTAAAAGATGAAAATGGAAAAGAACACTGTATTTTCACTGGTGATACTTTGTTTTTAGGAGATGTTGGAATTCCAGATGTTGCTCAACGATATATGGGCGTTTCTAAAGAAGAATTAGCGGGGATTTTATATGAGTCGGTAAACAATAGAATAAAACCACTTCCTGATGATATATTAATTTATCCAGGTCATGGAGCAGGTTCTGCATGTGGTAAAAATATGATGAAGGAAACGGTAGATACTTTAGAGAATCAAAAAAAAATAAATTATGCTTTAAATGGATCGTTTTCTAAAGAAGGTTTTGTGAAGGAGTTGACAGATAATTTACCAGAACCTCCAACCTATTTTCCATCAAATGTAAAATTAAACCAAGAGGGTTATTTAGATTTTGATAAAGTTTTAGATAGAGCATTAATTCCACTAGAATTGGAAAAATTTATCAATTTATCTTCCCAAGAAAATACAATAATTCTAGATGTAAGAAATCAAAATATATTTAAAAATGGATTTATTCCTGGCTCAATATTTATTGGTTTGAATGGTGGATTTGCCCCTTGGGTTGGAGCTGTTTTAAAGGATATAAATATTAAAATATTATTGGTTTGTGAGGAAGGTCAAGCAAAAGAAGCAATTATGAGATTATCAAGAGTAGGTTTTGATAACTGTCTTGGTTACTTAGAGGGAGGGTTTAGGACCTGGCAAAATTCAAGCAATCCAATTGATACAATAGATTCTAACAATGCAAAAGAGTTTGAAAAATCTATATATGACAATATTAATATATTAGACGTTAGACAAGTTGGGGAAAGGAATAATGGATATTTAAAAAACTCAGAACATATACCACTCGCTTTAATAGATTCTGAAAATAAATCTTTAAATAAATCTTTGAAATATTATATTCATTGTGCTGGAGGCTATAGAAGTATGATAGCATGTTCTATTTTAAAGAAAAACGGATTTGACAACACAATTGATGTTGAAGGTGGATTCGGATCCATCTCTAAGAATACGTCGTTAGAAATTTTACAAAACTAAAGAGAGATTTGGCTACTTTTCAAGAAATAATTAAGGGGGACAAACCAGTATTGGTTGATTTTTATGCAGATTGGTGCAATCCATGTAAAATGATGAATCCAACATTAAAATCAATTAAAAAACATTTTGGAGATAACATTAAAATTCTGAAAATAAATGTTGACAACAACGATAAAGTTGCTGAAAAATTTCAAGTAAAAGGAATTCCAACTTTCATTTTATTTAGGGAAGGTGAGATAAAATGGAGAAAGTCTGGAGTTATTGAAGAGAAAGAATTTATTAGAACTATAAGTTCAAATATTTAATAAATCTCTTTCTTTCCACTTTACATTATACTTTGTGGCTTGTAAGAGTATTATTATTACAAGAATCAACGGATATAATAAAAACATTGGCAAAGAATATTTCCACAATTTATTTTCTTTATAAAAAAAAGATCCAGTAATTAACACCAATAAATCGGGCAATAGTTTCAATAATAAAAGTGAAAAAAACAACCACTGAAATTTAAAAATACTTAAGCCTATAAGTGGAACTATTAAAAGGTTACATATAACAACTAGCAACCCAACTAATTTAGTAGTTAACAATCCATTCATTTTCATTTTTCCCGACCATCTCAACGATCTTTCAACCATATCTTGAATGTCTCTAGAGCCTTGTGTTTCAATAACTAAATTCCTACTTAATAAAGTTTTGATAGATTTTTTATTAGATAAAAAACTATTAAGTAAATACATGTCGTCTCCAGAATAAATATTAAAATTAGAGTAGAATGGCATTAATTCATTATAGGATTTTCTCCTAAAGATCAAACCTGCGCCATTAGCTAAAATTGGGATTCCTAAATTGGCCATGCCAATTGATATTACACCTATACTACAAGACAAAATTCTAGACCAGACAATTCCATTTTTTTCAACTACTGCGGTTAAATACAAATCATAACTACAGTCTAAATTCTTTTTGATTGAAGCAAAAAAAATATCTTTAAACGATATATCAGCATCCATAATCATTACAAATTCAGAAGAGCTATTTTGCACACCTAAATCAATTGCTCTTTTTTTTCCATGGTATTTATCTAAAAAAAGAGATTCACAATTCAAGTTTTGTTTTAAAATCCAATTATTAATATGTTTTCTGGTGAGATCTGTTGAATGATCGTCTACAAATATTATTTTACTGACGGGTGAAATATCTTTTTGACTCTCTAAAGAAGTTAATAAATTTTGAATTCTATATTCTTCATTTCTATACGGAATAATTAATGTTAAAAGAGCATCTAATTCTTCACTTTTCGAAAGTTTATTTGTTCTTAGAAACCCAATTATAGAGATGAATATTAAACATAGATATAATATGAATATTCCATAGAGAATTACCATTTTATAGCTTTAGAAGTGAACAACAAGCCAGCACCAATCAAAGCCGAAAATACAACATTTACTAACCATACTAAGAACGAAACTAAAGCAAATTCTATTCCAAGAGCACTTCCTCCAAGTATAAAGATAGACAATGCTTCTCTAGTCCCTAGATTTCCTGGTGCAAATGAAGGTAGGAAGGTAACCGTTCCAAATATTAGACCAACTAAAATTATTACTTCAATAAAATCTAAATTTAGATTAAAACCTTTGATTAGAATATAATACTGAAAAATAAAAATCCAATATCTAGACATTGCAAAAAATAAAACTCTTATTCGTTTAATAGGAATAATGCTGGTTAAATGATAAGTAGAGAAATTAAAATATCTAAACAATTTAAATTGGTTGAATATTTGGTGCCAATTATTATTAAATATAGTGTAGCCTAAAAGAAACAAAAT
Organism: Crocinitomicaceae bacterium; assembly: GCA_002713405.1. GTDB lineage: Bacteria > Bacteroidota > Bacteroidia > Flavobacteriales_D > Parvicellaceae > MED-G20. The sequence goes on from PAST01000015.1 coordinate 53,958, forward strand.
TAATGAGTAAAAAAACAATAGTAATAAAAAATAATATTTGAGCTCTAAAAGAAATTGCGTTTTAAAAAAATACAAATATAAGAATGAACAAAAAGCCATTATTATAGTAATGAAAAGCTGAAAAAAATTTCCAGAAATAGTTGAAATTATCACCTGTTGAGTTTTGTCTTTAAGAATCCAATTTCTTCCAATAAAATTACCTAATCTTTTAGGGGTAATGATTGCTGTTAGATTTCCAACATATACGGATTTTAACACTTGTTTAAAAGATAGATTTTTAGAATAAGGTAAAAGAAAATAAAATTTCAATGCTTCAAGGGTCCAATTGACAAACTGTAAGAGAAAAATTAATATAAAATACGGTATTATGGTAGTGGAAAAATCTTTAGTAATTAAGGATATTAGATTTTTTTGACTTTCAATACTTGTTAATATGTATGCAATTGCAAAAACAAAAACCAATAATGAAATAAAAAAAGTATTTTTAGAATAGTATTTATAACCACTTAGGTAAAAATCTTTGAAAGACTTCGATAAAATAATTTTAGGTATAGATCCTGGCACTAATATTCTTGGTTATGGGTTAATAGGCATTACAAATAAAAAAATGACTTTGATAAGTACTGGAGTTGTGAGAATGTCTAAACTTGAGAATCATCAGTTGAAGCTAAAAAAAATATTTGAGAGCATCACACATTTAATTGAAGAATACCATCCTGATGAAGTAGCTGTAGAAGCTCCTTTTTTTGGAAAAAATGTACAATCTATGCTTAAACTAGGAAGAGCTCAGGGAGTCGCTATGGCAGCTAGCCTTGTAAAAGGACTACCAATTGAAGAATACTCTCCAAGAAAAGTCAAGCAGTCAATCACTGGTAATGGTTCGTCAAGTAAAGATCAAGTTGCTAAAATGATTCAAACAGTTTTACAATTAAAAACACTTCCTAAGGAATTGGATGCAACGGATGGAATTGCAGTTGGTATTTGTCACTATTTTCAAAATGCACATATAAAAACAAGAAATTATACAGGGTGGAAAGATTTTTTAAAAAACAATCCTAAAAGATCTAGTTAGGTGCTAAAATTTTATTAGTGGTTTTTTCAAAATCTTCCTTGGAAAAATTTTTTCTTGGTTTTTGAAAATTCATGTCAGATATTTCATTAATTGGAACTAAATGAATGTGTGCATGTGGAACTTCTAAACCCACGACAGCAATTCCAATTCTTTCACATTTAATAGCAATTTCAATTTTTTTAGCAACAATTTTAGAGAAAATAAACAGTTCTGGTAAAATATCGTCTGGAAGATCATATATATAGTCAATTTGTATTTTCGGAACTACCAATGTATGTCCTTCTTGCAATGGATTAACATCCAAAAAGGCTATAAAATTATCATCTTCTGCAATTTTGTAGCAAGGAATTGCTCCATTAATTATTTTGGTGAAAATAGAATCTTCCATCAACGCTGAATAGAAACTATTTCAAATTTCATAATTCCTGCTGGTGTACTAATATCGGCAATTTGACCCGCTTCCTTTCCCAATAAGCCTTTTCCAATAGGTGAATCAACAGAGATTTTACCAGCTCTTATATCTGCTTCATTTTCAGCAACTAAAGTATATGTCATTTCCATGGAGTTCTTAATGTTCTTTATTTTTACAGTTGAAAGTATAAATACCTTACTATCATCAATTTCGCTATCGTCAATTAACCTTGCGTTAGCTAATTTATTTTTAAGTTTTGAGATTCTAGATTCTAGCATGCCTTGAGCTTCTTTAGCAGCATCGTATTCTGCATTTTCAGAAAGATCCCCTTTATCTCTAGCTTCTGCAATTTGTTGAGAAATTTTAGGTCTTTCTACGGACTCTAAATTTTTAATTTCTTTCTTTAAATTACTTAAGCCTTCCTCTGTGTAATAACTAATTTCTGACATGGGATGAATTTTTGAGAAAAAAATCCGCCATTAGCGGATAATAAATATTTACACAAATATAAAAAATTACTCTAAAAACTATCCAAATCTGGAGGTCTTATCACCCCAAACCATTTTAATACCTTTTCACATACTCCAGGCACATTGATATGTATCAAATAAACTCCACTTGCTATTGG
>PAST01000016.1 GCA_002713405.1 Crocinitomicaceae bacterium
TTTAAATTTAGTAGCCCGTAGGGGAATCGAACCCCTGTTTCCAGGATGAAAACCTGGCGTCCTAACCCCTAGACGAACGGGCCATTTTTATCTAATGGAGCGCAAATTTAGTTTTTTTTTTAGTTAGGCAAAAAAAAATCAAATCAAATTCAAATAAATAAAATTAAATTTCATCATTATTGTTCTCAAAGACAAAGCCCAATCTTTTAGCGGTTCTTAATTTATGATGGTTTCCGACTTGTTTAACCTCGTTAACAGAAACTTTGTTTACAAGATTATAACTAGGTACTAAAAGGTCAAAGTCCAACGAATATAATATTGCAGACTGGACAATAGACTTCAATTTGTCTTTATCGANAGTTGCATTAATAAAGTCGTTGTACAAAAAACCCAATTGTCTTTTGCCTTGAACCATGAAATGGTTTTCATGATTAATAAATAATCTTCCAATTAAATATCCTAAATCGTTGGATCTATTNTATTTAAAAGAATCGTTTAAGAAATTATAAATATTAATCAATCCGCAATAGCCTCTATTTAGATTTTCTGAAACATAGCTTGTCTTCCAAAGACTATTTTCTGGATCAAATTTGAATACATTGGAATGCATTTGAAAAACCAACAAATCACCCGAAACTCTTAATTGAGCTTCAAACTCTCCAGAATCTTTATACTCAATAATAATTCTTTCGTCAATATCTGAAAGCTTATCGTTTAAATCATCTCCTATTTCCTTTAAGACCCCTTTAAGGATTTTAAAATTTAAAATAATATTACTAAAAACATCCTGCTTAAGAACACTTTTATCCTTAATTAAATTGAAAAGTAAATCTTGGTTCTTTTTANAATCCATTGATTATTTTTAATATGCTCTAGCAAATATAACTTTCTTTGAATTAGGTTCACCAGTAAGGATACAATTTCCACTTTTAGAATCGTCTAAAGGAATNCATCTGATGGTAGCTTTAGTTAAATCTTTAATTTTTTGTTCAGATTTATAATCTCCATTCCAGAACGNTTCAANAAATCCTCCTTTAGTATTTAGAATTTTGTTCATTTGATCAATTGATTCTACCTGTGTAGTGTTTTCATTTAAAAACAAACTAGCTTTTAAAAATAATTCNTGTTGAATCTTATCTAGAATCTCTAATAATAATTTGGNNAAACCCTCTTGTAATACAGTAGATTTAGTTAAATTATCTCTTCTTGCTAATTCTACAGTTTTNTTCTCCATATCTCTTGGACCAATAGCAATTCTAAGCGGAACCCCTTTCATTTCATATTCTGCAAACTTCCAACCAGGTTTTTTATTNTCGTCATCGTCAAATTTTACTGAAATTTTAAGTTCTGAAAGGTCTTTTTTCAATTTATGAGCATAATCAGAAATAATATTAAGTTGATCTTNATTTTTGTAAATAGGAACTATTACTACTTGAATTGGAGACAATTTTGGTGGNAANACCAATCCTTGATCATCTGAATGAGTCATAATAAGAGCTCCCATAAGTCTTGTAGAAACACCCCATGAAGTCGCCCAAACATGGTTTTTATTACCATCTTTATCAGCAAAAGTAACATCAAATGCTTTTGCAAAGTTTTGTCCTAAAAAATGGGANGTGCCTGCTTGTAAAGCTTTACCATCTTGCATTAGAGCTTCAATACAATAGGTTTCTTCAGCACCTGCAAATCTTTCATTTTCAGATTTAACTCCTTTTATAACTGGGACTGCCATGAAATTTTGAACAAATTTCGCATAAACTTCTAGCATTCGCTTGGTTTCTTCAACAGCTTCTAATTTAGTAGCATGAGCTGTATGTCCTTCTTGCCATAAAAACTCTGAAGTTCTAAGAAAAAGTCTTGTTCTCATTTCCCATCTAACTACATTTGCCCATTGGTTCACTAAAATTGGCAAATCTCTGTAGGATTGAATCCATTTTTTATAGGTNTTCCAGATAATTGTTTCTGAAGTTGGTCTTATGATTAACTCTTCTTCTAACTTGGCAGCTGGATCTATAACAATTCCAGAACCGTCCTCAGAGTTTTTTAATCTGTAGTGGGTAACTACTGCACATTCTTTGGCAAAGCCTTCTACATGAGCTGCTTCTTTACTTAAATAAGATTTAGGAATTAGTAATGGAAAGTAAGCATTTTGATGACCAGTTTCTTTAAACATAACATCNAATTGGTCTTTGATTTTTTCCCAAATAGCATAACCATAAGGTTTAATAATCATGCACCCTCTTACATCGGAATGCTCTGCTAAATCAGCTTTTAAAACTAATTCATTATACCATTTTGAAAAATCTTCACTTCTTTTTACTATACCCTTTGACGACATATAAATGTATTAGATAGTCTAAATTACCAATTTGATGGGATATGTAAGAAGGAATAGTATATAAATACTTATTTGGCACTTAAAACCTTATTTATTTTTCTGTTCATCTTTTTACTTTGCTCATCAGCAAGTAAAGCATCTACTAATATTCTTCCACTGTGTTCGTCAATAATAATTTTCTTTCTTGCAGCTATATCTAATTGAACTTGGGGTGGAATTTTTATAAAAGAACCTCCAGAAGCNCCTCTTTCGACAGGAACTACTGCCAAACCATTTTTGGAAGCTCCTCTAATTCTATTGTATGCCTTTAGAAATCTTTTATCAATAGNTTTAGAAGCTTTTGACGATTCNTCCATTAATATTTTCTCTTCTCTTTCTGTTTCTGAAATTATTTCTTCTAATTCTTTTTTCTTAGCTTCTAAAGCTTCTTCTTTAGCCTTCTGAAGGTTTTGAATCTCATTNAAAATTTCTTTTTTTCCATCAATTCTAACAGAATTCTCTTTAATTCTTTTTTCTGCTAATTGAGCTTCCAATTCTTGGTACTCAATTTCTTTACTTAANGAATCAAATTCTCTATTATTTCTAACATTTTTTTGTTTCTCTAAATATTTTTTGATGGAAGACTTTGATTCCTCTATAATATTTTTCTTTTCTAAAATTAATTGATTGAGTTCTTCAGTTTCTTCTTCAACCTTTTCTAATCTTTTGTTAAGACCAACCATTTCATCCTCTAAATCTTTTACTTCCATAGGTAATTCTCCTCTTACCTCCCTCATATTATCTATTCTAGAATCAATGAATTGAAGATTAAATAGTGATCTTAAAGTTTCTTCTGGTGTNTATTTTTTTGTTCTGGCCATTTTTATATTTATAAATAATTAATTGGATTAGTATTAACTGTTGTTAAACGGATTGCGAAATTAGTAAATTTTTTCATTAAAAATTCACTTATTAAATCTATTGTGAATTGTTCTGACTCATAATGACCAATATCAGCAATTAAAATTCTGTTTTCAGCTTCAAAAAACTGATGGTATTTATAATCAGAAGTAATAAAAATATCCGCATTTTCAATCATGGCATTTTTCAATAAAAAACTTCCAGAACCACCGCATATAGCAACCTTTTTAATTGGCTTATTAATTAATTGAGTATGTCTGACANCTGCTGCCTTAAACTTTTTCTTAATTAAATTTAAAAATTCTAGCTCATCTATTGGCTTTTCTAACTCTCCAATCATNCCTGAGCCTGAGTTAGAATTATTTTGAAGTTTAAAAATATCATAAGCAACTTCTTCATAAGGATGAGCGCTATTCATAGATTGAATTATATCAGAAAGAAGATAATCTGGGAAAATAACTTCTAATTTTTCTTCCTTTACTTTTTCTAACNTACCTTCTTCACCCTTAAATGGTTTTGAACCTGAAACAGGAAGAAAACTTCCTTCTCCAAAAGAGGAAAAAATACAATTTTTATAATTACCAATATTTCCTGCTCCTGAACTAAAAAGAGCTTGAGAAACTTTTTCTGAATGAGATTCTGGAACAAAAACTGCCAATTTTAGAAGATTTTGCTTTGGCAGAAGAATCTTTTTTCTCTTAAGGCCAATAACTTCAGCAATTTTAGCATTTACTCCATTTGGGACATTNTCCANGTTAGTGTGAATAGCATAAATGTTGATGTGGTTTTTAATAGCTTTAAAAATAATAGAACCTGTTAATGAGCTATTAGTTACATTTTTAATTTCTCCAAAAATAACTGGATGATGAGCTACTATTAAATTACATTTTTGATGGATAGCATCGTCAATAACTTCTAAGGTTACATCTAAAGATACCAAAACTCCATTAACCTCACTATTGTAATCCCCAACTTGAAGTCCAGAATTGTCGTAACTCTCTTGTAAATGCAAAGGAGCTATTTTTTCTAAATATTTTGTTACATCTTTGACTATCATAATTTGAAAAATGAATTCAAATATAAAACAATGAAGTGGTACAATTGGATATTATTACCAATATCATTGGTGTATTGGATAATTACCAGTACTAGAAATNTATTTTTTGAGATAGGAATATTCAAGGAGAATAAATTTAATATTCCAATTCTTGGCGTAGGAAATATAACAGTCGGAGGAACAGGAAAAACACCACATTCACAATATATTTCTGAATTATTACAAAAGAATTTTAAAATTGCTGTTTTATCTAAGGGATATGGAAGAAAAACAACAGAATTTAAATATGTAAATATAGATAGTAATTGTTATGATGTTGGAGATGAACCTCTTCAAATGAAAAAAAATTTACCAAAAGAAATTGTTGCAGTAGACCACAAAAGGGTAAATGGNATAAATAAAATCATGACGGAGTATCCTGAAGTAAATTGTATTATTCTTGATGATGCATTTCAACACAGAACCGTTAAAATTGGCTTTAATATTTTACTTTGTGAATACAACAACCCTATTTACCATGATTATATGATGCCANTTGGCCGTCTTAGAGAATCTAAAAAAGGAATTAAAAGAGCAGATTGTGTAATAATTTCTAAGTGTCCTGAAGATTTAACCTTGNAAGAATCTAAAAGAATAGTGAAAAAACTAAAATTNACAAAAGATATTTTTTTTAGTAAAATAACTTACGATAAAATAGTTTCTTTAAATGGAAATAATACCATTATTAAATCATCTCTAAAGAAGGTATTATTGGTTACTGGAATTGCAAATTCTAGTCCAATTATTGAATATCTANAAAAGTTAAATATTCAAATTAAACATCTTAAATATAAAGANCACTTTGAATACAAAAAAAAGGATATAAATAGAATTATTGATAATTACCAAAGAGAAAANAGCGAAATAGTAATATTGACTACTGAGAAAGATNCTCAAAAAATGAAGGAATTTGAAGAATTATCGAATTTTCCTGTATACTATTTGAAAGTTAGCATTGATTTTATAAGGAATAAAGATAAATTTGAAGAAAAAATTTTGAAGTATGTTAAAACTCATTCATAACAGCGTTGAGTATTTAAAAAAANTAACTGACTTTAAACCAGAAATTGGCATAATTTTAGGTACTGGACTTGGAGGTTTAGTTGATGAAATTAAAAGAGAAAAATCTATCTCNTACAAAGATNTTCCCAACTTTCCTNTTTCCACAGTAGAAGGACATCAAGGAAAATTAATATTTGGTTTNTTNGGGAATAAAAAAGTAATTGCAATGCAAGGTAGATTTCATTTTTATGAGGGCTANACAATGAGTCAAATTGTATTCCCTATAAGAGTAATGAAGTTTTTGGGANTCAATAAATTAGTTGTAAGCAATGCATCAGGAGGAGTTAATCCCAATTTTGAAATTGGAGATATTATGATTATTAATGACCATATAAATCTTTTTCCAACCAANCCTTTAATTGGCCCTAACATAGAAGAACTTGGAACTAGATTTCCTGATATGAGCGATGCATACGATAAAAATCTTATANNCCTAGCTCAATCTCTTTCTAAAAATTTGAATATTAAAACTGTAAATGGAATTTATGCAGGTCTAACAGGCCCTACTCTTGAGACTCCAGCAGAATACTCCTACATTAGAAAAATAGGAGCAGATGCNGTTGGAATGAGCACAGTTCCAGAAGTTATAGCAGCGAGACATATGAAAATCNCCTGTTTTGGATTATCTATAATAACNGATTTAGGAGTTCCAGGAAAGATTGTAAAAGTAACCCACCAAGACGTGCAAAATGTTGCTTCTAAAGCAGAAAAAAACTTGACAAGGCTTATTAAAAAACTCTTAGAATCTATTTAAAAATGGAGCTAGAAAATGCATTATCAAAATACGAACCTGTAATAGGAATTGAAATTCATGCTCAGCTTAAAACCAATTCAAAAGCATACTGTGGCGATAAAAATGAATTTGGAGCCTCCCCTAACACCCTAACTTCTCCTATATCATTNGGCCACCCAGGGACATTACCAAAANTTAATAAAGAACTNGTAAATCATGCTTTAAAATTAGGCCTGGCTCTNGATTGTGATATTACNAGAGAAATGCATTTTGATAGAAAAAATTATTTCTATGCAGATTTACCTAAGGGCTACCAGATAACTCAAGATAAAAAACCAATTTGTAAAAATGGTAAAATTTTAATTAGACTTGAAAATAACAAAACCAAGGAAATTGAATTGACAAGAATTCATATGGAAGAAGATTCTGGTAAAAGCATTCACGATTTAGACCCATTTAATACTCTTATTGATTTAAACAGAGCAGGTGTTCCACTTTTGGAAATAGTCACTGAACCAGTAATTAAATCCTCTAACGAAGCCTATCAATATGTTACTGAAATAAGAAAACTTCTCAAGTATTTGGATATATGTGATGGAAATATGGAAGAGGGCAGCATGAGATGTGATGTAAATATTTCAATTATGCCCATTAGAAACGACCAATTTGGAAATCGAGTAGAAATTAAAAATCTAAATTCCATAAGAAATGTTCAAAGATCTATTGATTATGAAATTATTAGACAAGCAAAATTATTAGATGAAAACAAAAAAGTTAATGTAGAAACTAGAACTTTTGATGCGCCAAGTGGAAAAACTAGCGCTATGCGAAAGAAAGAAGCAGCACACGATTATAGATATTTTCCAGAACCAGATTTGAATCCAATAAAAATTGAAGACAAACTGCTCATGGATATTCAATCATCTATGCCTGCCCTTCCAAATGATTTATTTGAAAAATTTACTTCCAAATATCGATTGTCTAATTACGATGCCTTAGTAATTATTGAGCAAAAAGAAATTGCTTTTTATTACGAAAGTATTTTAGAGTTCACCAAAAATTACAAAGGAGCAACCAATTGGCTAATGGGAAGTATTAAATCCTACTTAAATCAAAAGGCAATTGAAATAACAAATTTTCCAATTAAGGCTGAAAACATTGGCATTCTTATAAATATGATTGATGATGGAATAATTACTCACTCCTTGGCCAGCCAAAAACTATTTCCAGAAATGTTAAAATATCCACTTGAAAATCCAAATTCAATAGCTGAAAAAAACCAGTGGACCAATCAACAAAACAAAAATAATTTGGAAGTCTTGATTAGAGAAATATTGGATGAAAATCCCGAAGAAAAAGAAAGATTTAAAAATGGAGAAAAAAAACTTACTGGTTTTTTCATTGGTAAAATAATGAAGGCTTCTAATGGTACAGCAGATCCAAAAAAAATAAATCAATTACTAAACCAATTAATCAATTAAAAAAATGAAGAAAATTATTTCAATCTTACTGATTTTAGTTATTATAAGCTGCAAAGGAGAAAAAGCAACTATTAATAATGAGAATAATTATTTTTTAGAATTTATTCAACAATCAGATCAATATATTTATTTATATAAAATTGATCGAAACAATCCTTCAAAAATTGACTCTTCCAAATCCAATAATGGAATTCATCAATTTAACATTAATTTGCAAAAGTCTGATATTTTTTTAGTTGGAACTTCCCCCGAAAAAAGTGTTTTATTTATAGGAAGTCCTAATGAAAGCAATAAATTTCTTTTTACTAACGGAGAATATGAGGAATTAGTTGTCACAGGTGATTCCACTAACATATTATTACAAAAATACTTTAAGTTTAGAAATAATATTATTAGTCAGATACAAAGTATAAATACTCCCAACGAGGAAGAAAAATTAATGGCTAGAAATAGTATCCTAATGAACTATCAATCTTATATAAAAAAGTTTATTAATGAAAATAAAAACTCACCATGCCTATTGATGCTTCTTAGTGAAATTCAGAACCCAATGGATTTCAAAAATGAGTTAATGATAATTAAAAATGTAGTTCAAGAAAAATTTGAAGAACAAAAATATTTGAAGGAAGTAGTTAAGCTAATAGAACAAGCCAAGCAGCAAGAAAATTATTTATTTCAACAAAAACACAGAGCTAATGAAGAGAAAAATATAAGAGAACAATTAGGTATAAATATTGGAGCAATTGCACCTGAAATAAATCTTAAAAGTCCGGATGGAAAGTTTATAGCTTTAAGTTCTCTTAAGGGAAAAGTTGTGCTTTTAGACTTTTGGGCTTCTTGGTGCAGACCTTGTAGAGCTGAAAATCCTAATGTAGTTAGGCTCTATAACAAATATAAAGACAAAGGGTTTACAGTTTACAGTGTATCTCTAGACCAAAACAAAGATAAATGGATGGCTGCAATAACTCAAGACCAATTGACTTGGTTGAATCATGTTAGTGAGCTTACTGGCTGGAGATCCTCAGCTGGGAATAAATATGGAGTCTCTAGTATTCCTAAAACATTTTTAATTGATGCAAAAGGAAAGATTATAGCTTATGATTTAAGAGGAAATGATTTAGAAAGAAAACTTTCTGAAATACTATAAATTGTAAGAATGAAACGTCTAATTATAACAATAACTAGCTGTTTTGTTGTATTAATTTCTAATAGTCAGGAATACTTTCAACAAAAGGTAGATACTTATATAGATGTAGAATTGGATGATGAAAATCATATTTTACGCGGTTTTGAAAAAATGGTGTATTATAACAACTCTTCCTTCACTTTAGATAAAATAATTATTCATCTTTGGCCAAATGCTTATAAGAATAGTAACACCAACCTCGCTAAACAAAAATATTCTGATGGTAGTATTTCTTTTAAATATGCCGACTCCATAGATTTAGGCTACATAGACTCTCTTGATTTTAAAGTTAATGGTGATAAAGTAAAGTGGCAATTTTTAAATGAACAAGTAGACATTTCTGAACTTTATCTTACAAAACCTTTAAATCCAGGAGATTCAATAACTATTACAACGCCATTTAGAGTTAAGATTCCATCTGGTAAGTTTTCAAGACTTGGTCACATAGGTCAGTCTTATCAAATTACTCAGTGGTTTGCCAAACCTGCAGTATTTGATAAAAATGGATGGCATCCAATGTCTTATTTAGATCAAGGAGAATTTTACTCAGAATTTGGAAATTACGATGTGAGTATTACGGTTCCAAAAAATTACATACTTATGGCTACTGGAGATTTACAGAATGAAGAAGAGCTTGAGTTTCTCAATGAAAAGGCAGAATTAACCTCTCAACTTATTAAAGAAAACAATCTGCCAGTTAGAGATTCTTTTGGAAGAAAAGACATGAGTTTTCCAAAAAGTAGCGTAGAGAAAAAAACATTAAGATTCGTTCAAAAAAACGTTCATGATTTTGCATGGTTCACAGACAAAAGGTATCACGTATTAAAAGGAGAATTGAATGTAAATAATAGAAAAATAACATCTTGGGCATTATTTACCAATAACGAGGCCAAGCTATGGAGAAGATCTATAGAGTATATAAATGATGCAACTAGATATTTCTCAAAGTGGGTTGGAGAATATCCATACAACCATGTAACGGCAGTTGATGGAACTATTAGTGCAGGAGGAGGAATGGAATATCCAAATATTACAGTAATAGGCAGTTCTGGAGATAGTAAGTCGCTAGAAACAGTAATTGTTCACGAGGTAGGACACAACTGGTATTATGGTATTCTAGGAAGTAATGAGAGAGATAATGCTTGGATGGATGAAGGTCTCAATACATATATTGAAATAAGATACATGGAAGAAAAATATCCAAATGGATATTTTAGAAAAAAGGACTCCACTCAAAATGAATCAAGAGGAATTTCTCTAAATATTTCATTGGAAGAAAAAGAATTGCAACATATTGCCTACCAATTTAATGCCTCTAGAAATTACGACCAACCACTTAAAATGGGATCTAAAGATTTTACCCAAATGAATTATGGAGCAATGGTTTATTGTAAAACTGGTATAGGATTTCATTACTTAAAAGCATATCTAGGTGAAGAGCTTTTTGATAATTGTATGAACGAGTATTTCAAGCAATGGAAATTTAAACATCCAAATCCAGATAATATTAAAGCAGTATTTGAAACTGTTAGTAATGAAAATTTGGATTGGTTTTTTGAGGATTACATTAAAACTACCAAAAAAACTGACTATTCCTTTAAAAAGGTATCAAAAATAAATGACCTAGAATACTTAATTAAATTAAAAAATGTGACAGGCTATAAATCTCCTATCCCAATTCAGATTATTAATGATTCAAACGAAATAATATCTGAAAAATGGATCAATGGATTTAAAAAAGATACAACTTTTGTATATAAAACAAGTGTAAAACCTTCAAGAATTGCTATCGATTATGATGTGATAACGACAGATTACAATTACAAGAATCATATGGCAAGAGCAAGCGGAATATTCAAATTTTATAAACCAATAAAATTCAAATTTCTGCCAATAAGTATAAATAATAATAAAGAAAACCTTATTTATTATTCGCCTGTTATAGCAGGAAATGCTTACGACAAAACAATGGTTGGACTAGCACTTTATAATTCTAGTATAAACGATAAAAAAGTAGAATGGTTGATAAATCCTCTTTACGGTTTTGGCTCAAAAAAATTAGTTGGATCTGGAAAAATTCAAACTAATATCAATAACAATAGACTTTTCCCAAGAATTGAATTGGGCTATAAAATTAGAAGTTATAATAACGAATATGATTTTTTATATAAAAAACAAAGATGGATCAAGCAAGAGATATTTACAGACTTAAGATTTAAATCTAAAAACTTAAGAAGCTCTCCATTTCAAAATATTACAATTAGAACTATAAAAGTGGATGACTTTGGGCCAGATGGAACATTTATTAGTCCTCCAGAAGCAAGAAGAAAAACAGCCTATTATGGTGAAATAGAATATAATTTAAAAAGTAGACAAATTCTAAAACCGAAAGAACTAAAATTAAACTATATATATGGTATTAATGAATATACCAACCTAGTAAATTGTTTACAATTAACTTCGAAAATAGAAAAATCCTACAACAAAAGTTCCAATAAAATTAGATGGAGATTTTTTGCAGGCTTCCATTTTAACCAAGACATTTCCAAACAGTACTCATTTTATCTTAGTGGAAAGAATGGACGAACAGATTATTTATATGACAATATATATTTAGGGAGAAATTCTTCAAATCAAGAATATTTATTTTCAAGGCAAAATGATAATTCTTATGGTGGATTTAAGGTAATAAATACCACTTTAAGAAGTAACAACTGGATGATTTCCAATAACTTTAAAATAGATATTCCAAAAATTCCTATTGGTATATTTACCGATTTTGGAATTTTTAAATCTAATACCCTAGAAAATAAAATAAAATTGGAATACAATGCTGGAATATTCACTAGCATAGTTGTAAATGAAGAAATAATAGGAATTTATCTTCCTATATTGTATTCAGAAAATATTGGGGAATCTTTAAATAATTTTAAAGTTTTGCAGAGAATAAATTTTATATTTAATCTTAAGAGTATTAATCCATTTACCATTAAAAAAACTATAAAGCCATAAAAAATAGAACTAAAATATATTTTGCGTCTGATTTTCATTTAGGAAGTTATAATGACAATAAAGATAGAGAAGATAGAATAATCCGTTGGTTAACTTCAGTTGAAAACGATGCTAAAGAAATTTTTCTAGTTGGAGATGTTTTTGATTTTTGGTTTGAACACAAGCACACTGTTCCCAAAGGGAACACTAGGTTTCTAGGTAAGCTTGGAGCCTTAAAAGATAATGGAATTGATATTCATATTTTTACAGGAAATCACGACCTGTGGATGTTTGGTTACTTAGAAAAAGAAATTGGAGTAACAGTAATTAAGAAGCCTATGTTAAGGGAAATAGATGGTACTGTTTTTTTTATTGGGCATGGGGACGGACTTGGACCAGGTGACAACAAATATAAGTTCATAAAAAAGTTTTTTACCAATCCATTTTGTCAATGGTTATTTTCTAAAATCCATCCCAATTTAAGCTTTTCGTGGGCAAGGTATTGGTCTAGGAAAAGTAGAGAGAATGAAAAAGGTGGAAGTCCTTCATTTCTTGGCGAGGAAAAGGAATGGTTAATTCAGTTTAGTAAAGAAGAATATCAAAAAAATAAAGAAATTAATTACTTTATTTTTGGTCATAGACATTTTCCTATAGAACACAAATTAGATAAAGATTGTACGTATATAAATCTAGGTGATTGGATAAATCATTTCACCTATGCGGTATTCAATGGGAAAACTACCGAACTTAAAAAGTTTAAATAGTATGAATTACATACTACTTATTAGAGCAGAAAGATCAATAAGTTTATTAGAGTAACCAGCTTCGTTATCGTACCAGCTAATGATTTTGTAGAAAGATTTATTAAGTTGAATACCCGCTTTTGCATCTACAATAGAAGTTCTAGCATCTCCAATAAAATCTTGAGAAACAACTAGTTCTTCTGTATATCCTAAAATTCCATTGAGCTCATTTTCAGAAGCTTTTTTTAATGTGCCCATTAAGTGGTCATAAGAAGTGTTTTTACTTAGCTTAACTGTAAGGTCAACCACAGACACATTTGCAGTTGGTACTCTAAAAGCCATTCCAGTAATTTTACCTACAAGACTTGGAATAACCTTGGTTACAGCCTTAGCAGCTCCTGTAGAAGCTGGTATAATATTAAGTAAGGAGCTTCTTCCTCCTCTATAATCTTTTTTTGATGGACCGTCTACAACAAATTGAGTAGCAGTTGCTGCATGAACGGTAGTCATTAAAGCTTCATCTATACCATATGCATCATTTAATACTTTAGCGAGTGGAGCTAAACAATTGGTTGTACAAGATGCGTTGGAAACAATTAAATTAGAAGATTTAATATCGTTATGGTTAACACCCATCACAAACATAGGAGCATCTTTTGAAGGTGCAGAGATAGCTACTTTTCTTGCTCCTCCATCAATATGGTACTGAGCTAGTTCCAGTGTTGTAAATATTCCAGTACATTCTAAAGCTACATCTACTTCAACTTCATTCCATTTAAGCAGTTTAGGATCACGTTCGGCAGTTATTCTAATATGCCTACCATTGACATATAATTGGTTGTTTTCGACAGAAATATCTGCATCGCAAATACCATGAACAGAATCGTATTTAAGTAAATAAGCTAAATGCTCTATATCTAGTAAATCATTGATCGCAACAACTTCAACATTATCTCTTTTTAGACATGATCTAAAGACCATTCTACCTATTCTTCCAAAACCGTTTATACCTATTTTAACTTTACTCATTTTATTTTTTTTGTAAATGTAAAAAAGACCCTGATAAATAAGGGCCTTTAATTAAAATAATATTTAGTAAATTTAATACTTAATAAATTTGACTACTTCTTGTTCTTCACCAGCTTTCACAACAATTAAATAAGTACCCATTGACAGGTCAGAAGAATTAACTAGGGGACTATTATTTCCTTTACCCATTCTGACATTATTATATAAAGTTTTTACTAAACTACCGTTCAGATTATAAATTGAAATATTTACTAAACTAGAATTTTTTAATTCGAATGAAATATTAGCATTTTGAATAACAGGATTAGGATAAATTTTAGTTGAAGATATGTTTCTGGAAACTTCATTTTGAACAATTGGTTCAGACAATGATAGTAAATTGTCTGCTCTCCAGACACCTCTTCCATGAGTACAAGCGTAAATAGCTCCAGGATTATTAACTTGTCTATATCCACCCTGCATAGGATCCTCCCAATCTCTCCACTGTTGGCAAATATCATAAACCGGGATAGGCCCAATCTCAGTATTATTGGAAATCCAATTTGTACTAGATCCAGCAATATTATCAGTAGAAAAAACTCCGTATGCAGTACCTATAATAATAACATCTGTATTAGGGTCTCTTTCAATGATACATCCAAATACTGGCATATCAGGAAGATCTCCATCAATAGAACTAAAAGTAGGACTATTAGATGTAGCATTTGTTGAATAATAAACATGGTTAGTTGATGTTCCTCCAGTAACTACACAGACATTATCTGGATTACTAGGATCTACAGAAATATCAGTAATAGTTCCAGGAAAGTTTGTTACGTTTTCATAATGTAATTTATATGAAATTTCCGAACCATTTAGTTTTGTATATAAACTACCGTTCTGAGCAAAATTAATTTGATTGACTAAAGAGCCTGTAATAGTATCGCCAGTTGCAATTTCTATAAGAGTATCTGATGAAGAAGGTCTGTAAGCAATATCTGCTTCTTGCTTTGAATATGCATTTCCAAGACCTGTAATTTTAACAAGACTTCCATTGTAAGAACCACACCAAGCTGAATTCATATCATGGGAAATTTCAAAACTTCTTATTGAACTAGAAGATAAGTTGTAAATTCTCCACCATTCGGGAACAGTAGTATATCTCATCATATCTCTAGTTATATAGACAGAGGCATCATTTTGTGTTATAAAATATGATTGAACATAATCTGGCAGAGTAAGAGTATCTGCTCCCGTAACAGTTACAAAAGTATCTGTTCCAACAATATTCATAGTATCGTATACATTTAAATTTTGAGTAAGAACATGTTTAATAGGGATACCAAACGATTTACTGTAGTAGGTGATTGTATCACCAGTTAGTAAATCTTGACTTGGTACAAATTCTACTGAATCTTTGGTATTTAAATCCTCAGGATTCTCCATAAGGGCAATAGCATTATAAAAAGGACCACAGTTCTCACCAACAATACCAGTACATGGTGCAGGAACTGATTGGCTGGTAGTTCCTCCATCACTTGATCTAGAGATAGAACCATTATATACTGTAGTTACAAATGCATTACTATTTAAATAAGAAATTTCACATTCGAAACCATCTCCGCCAGAAACTTCGGCAAATTCTTTAGACCATGGCATAGAGTTATCTTTATACTGTGTCCCGTTATCTTGAGCACCTGCAATTACGGAACCATTTCCACCGAAAGCCATAGAGTAAAACTGAGTAACATTGTAACCTTTATTAATTACAGATCCAAATTGATTTGTTCCAGAAGCACCAGTTCTTACCTGGACACCACCATCATTACCTACAAGTAATGTATAATCATTCTTCCACAAAAGACGATGGTTATCCGCATGAATATAAATAGGTACTGAGGGATCAACATACCAAGCTGAAACTGCATACCACTGACCATTTTCAGGATCTGCAGAATTTGGAGTATGAACCCAAGACCATAAATCGATTCCACCAATTATACATTCTTCACCATCAGGTGTAGAAGTCACTACCAAATCATAATTACCTTGACCGCTTCTAGATGTTAGAGGAGTGAAATTGCCAGTAGCACCTGGGGCTATTTGATACCATGTAATTCCATTATCAACAGATCTATAAACACCACCAAGAGTACCAGCAGAGGATGCAAACAATGCATATAAAGTGTAATTATTATCATCGTCCTTATTCTTAGAAATTGCATACTCCCCTCTAATAAAACCAAATCCTGATAATTCTCCATTAGTATGTAAGTCTGTCCAATTCACACCCCCATCATGGCTAATCCATGTTCTTATTCCACCTTGATCTAAACCCAAAATCATAACTTGACCATCTTCGGAAACTTTTAAATCGCCAATAGTGGCATTAGTTGGAATTCCTGAGATTGATACAGCTTGAGGGGTCGGGGTCATCCCTTGTTCAATTTTATTTAACCCAACACCCATACCAACAAAGTAAGCTCCATTTGGATCATTGGGATTAGCAATCACTTTCAAAATATCTTTATTATCAGTAGCTTGTATTTGATCAAAAGTTGGTGAATCTGAATCAATATTGGAACTAACCCAAACACCATCACCATCAATAAGGCCTTCACCAAATCTTGATCCACCAGTTGCAACATATAACTTGCTTCCATCTGCAGAAAAAGCAATTGAGGAAATACCAAGTGAACCTACGCCACCTGCGCTATTAACCATTGTATTGTCAAATTCTTGAACCCTAGTCCAATTCGAACCTCCATTAGCAGTTTTGAAAAGACCACCAGATACTGAGCCTGAAAACATAACGTTATCATCATTTGGATCTATAGCAATTCCTCTTGTTCTTCCACCAACATTGTCTGGACCTTCTTCAATAAAACTTAAATTTGTTGATCTTATTTGCATTTTTTGAAGGACTTGATCTTTGGCTGCAGCTAATTTAGATAATTCAATTTTACCAGTAACGATATCTTTATACACTAATTCTGTATATTCTTGGGCGCCTCTAGCACCAGCAAAAGTTTTTGAATCAAAAATTTTTATAAGAGAATAATTTCTAGAAATATTATTNTCTTTTTTTGANANANTNTAANAGTGATANNANAANTCCTAAAAACATTANTGGNTATANAANTATTTTTTTCATTNNTATTAANTTAATCANNNNAAAATACAAATTATTAANNTATTNAAGCAGTTGTTGAATGAATTTTATTAAAAAATAAATTAAACAAATTAAAACAAGTGTTTTTCNGCATGATAGCTAGACCTNACCAAAGGACCACTTTCAACAAACCTAAATCCTGCTTTTAGACCAAATTCTTTATATTTTGCAAACTGATTTGGAGTTATAAATTCTTCAACAGGAGCATGTTTTGGTGTTGGTTGTAAATACTGACCAATAGTTACNATATCAACTTTTACTGATCTTAAATCTTCAAGTGTTTCAAATACTTCTTCTTCAGTTTCTCCTAATCCCAACATTAATCCAGACTTAGTTTTCATTCCNCCTTGTTTAAGACGTAATAAAAGCTCTAAGCTTCTGTTGTATTTTGCTTGAACTCTAANTGTTTTTGTAAGTCTTCTNACAGTTTCAATATTATGAGAAACAATTTCTGGAGCAACTTCAATTATATTATTCAAGTTCTCCCATATNCCAGCAAAGTCTGGAATCAAGGTCTCTAAAGTAGTATTAGGAGACTGTCTTCTAATTGCTTTAACAGTACTTACCCAAATATTTGAGCCCCCATCTGCTAAATCGTCACGATCAACTGANGTAATTACAGCATGCTTAACTTTCATCAATTTGACTGAATTAGCCACTCTTCCAGGTTCAAAAACATCTACAGCTTCAGGTCTACCAGTAGCAACTGCACAAAAGCCACAAGATCTNGTACAAATATTACCNAAAATCATAAAAGTAGCTGTACCAGCTCCCCAACATTCGCCCATATTTGGACAATTCCCACTTTCACATATTGTGTGAAGTTTATGTTCCGTAACAAGNTTTCTTACATTCTTGTAAGATTGCCCTGTTGGTAATTTTACTTTAAGCCATTTAGGCTTTTTAGTTTTTACAGCAGTATTAACACTCATTANTAAAATTTATTTCCAATAGAATAATTAATATATACACTAGGNTAAAACCTGTAATTGTTATTTTCTACCATTAAAATTACAGGTTTAGAAAAGATATCAATACAAGCCCCAACCTCCAAAGAATTTATGATTTCTCGATTACTTGAATAATCAAAATCAAGACCCAACTTAAAAAATATACCTGGGTTAATTTTTGTTTCCATTAAACCAGTCGCCCAAGAAGCNCTTCCATAAATATTATAAAAATTATGTAATTCAGGATCGTATCTTTCTGTTGCAATTCCTGCAATTCTTCCAGAAAAATCGTATTTAAAAACTTCTAAAAAAACTGGCTTTACTAGGCCTAAGGATGGACCTACGGTGTAATTTATTGTAATTTGTAAACCATTTTCTCTTAATTTTTCATATAANATTTTTCTATTACCAAAACCCAATCTTACAGTTTGAAGAGAGTTTAATTTTCCAAAAATAAATTTCTTCGCATTTTCATCGAAAGATCCAAATATTTTATACTCTTTATCNTGATTTATGCTTGCTAGATCTATATTAATTAAAGATTTTTTCTTAAAGGTCTTAAACTTAGCCATACCATAGTTCAATGCAAAACCNCTAGAATGAATAGTACCTCCCAACCAAATTTCTTTAGATATTCTAACCATTAATTTCTCATTAACNGGTACCTGAGAAAAAACAGAATTTGAAAAAGCCTGAGATATTAAAACTAAAGAAAGAATTGCTATTCTATACATCAATAACAAAAATAGAGAAAATGTAGAATAAAAAGAATTGTTTAAAGGAAAGTTTAAAACAAATAAAGTACTTTAATTAAAAGTTGGCTTTTTTAGTTTTTTTATCTTGCAATGTAATTAACTCTTTATGGTTATCCTCTTGAGATTTTAAACTGTAAGCTGGACATGTTTTCTGTGGAGGTTGGAATACAAAACAAGAAGATAAAGAGGATAAAACTATAATTGCAAATGAGTAAGTGAATAATTTTTTCATGATTTTTTCGTAATAGCTATTAACAAAATTATTAAAAAAGACATACCAACAATAAAATCAAATGATTTTTATTTAATTGTAGGAGAATTAGTAATAAATTGAATACAAAACAATTACATAGAAAATGGGTNTCAATATTTGAGAAAGAGTTTTCAAAAAAATATTTTCAAAAAATAAACAACGAAGTAAAAAATTCCAGCTCTAATCAGTTACTATGTCCAAAGAAAGAAAATATCTTNAAAGCATTTGAAAAAACAAATTTTACAGACTTAAAAATAGTAATCTTAGGTCAAGACCCCTACCANGGGAAAGATCAAGCAAACGGACTTGCATTTGCAGTNAATGAAAATCATAAGACNCCNCCNTCTTTAANAAATATATTTACAGAAATTAAAAACGACTTAAACTACAATCCCCAAACTAAAAAAAATCTTGAATCATGGGCAAATCAAGGTGTTCTTTTATTAAATTCTTCATTGACTGTAAGTTTAGGAANAGCAAACTCTCATAGTAATTTAGGNTGGGATTTATTTACAAATAATATCTTAAAAGAAATTTCGTTACTGAAAAATAAAGTGGTNTTTATCTTATGGGGAAATTACGCCCAGAAAAANGAAGTTTTAATAGATTTNAAAAAGCATCTTATTTTAAAAGCACCTCACCCATCCCCTCTTTCAGCATATAGAGGTTTTTTTGGTTGCAAACATTTTTCTAAGGCAAATGAGTTTTTAAAATCGAACCATTTAAAAGAAATTATTTGGTGAAATGAGTTTAAAAAAAATTATATTATTAATCTTTTTTTTTCCANTATTATTTTTTGGACAACAAGTAAATTTCTTAGAGATTTACAAGAATCTTGAGCTTTTTAAAGCTGAAAAAGTTAATTCTAACAGTGCTAGAGAACTAGTAAATAATATTTTGCTTTCAGAAATTGAAAGTGGATATTTTACTNGTAATGTTGATTCGATAAATTTAAAAAATCAAAAATTAAAAATCTATTTACANACTGGAAATCTAATTTCTTTAAACAGTATAAAAGTAAATTTACCAAATTCTTTAGCACTTAAACTAAGAGAAGATTTTAATAGCGAAAAAGCTTATTTTAATGCGAATGATTTTTCTGGCAAAATAAAAAAATGGATTATTTTGATGAACAACAATGGATTCCCATTTGCGGAATTCGAATTNCAAAAAAGTGAAATTATTAACTCAAAAATTAATTTAATATGTAATTTAATCTCAGGCCCTTTGGTTAAAATTGATTCTATCATAAATNCNGAAATCACTAAAAAAGAACTACANCTTATATATAAATTTACAGACATTAGAAATGGAGATCTATTCGAACTAAACAAGATTTACAAAATCAGTGAAAACATTAAAAACACAGGATTCATTCAAGAAATAAGACCTCCCGCATATGAATTTATTGACAACAAAGCATTTATATACACTTATTATAAACCACAATCCAAAAATAGTATAAATGGCCTTGTTGGCATTCAACCAGGAGAAAATGAAACTGTACAACTTACAGGNAATGTAGCTCTAAATTTTCAAAATGCGTTGAGCTATGGTGAAGTACTTAAAATTAATTGGAGAAGAATGTTCAACTCATCACAAAACCTTATTGCAGAACTTAGCTATCCATTNCTATTTAATACAAATTTCGAGATTCAAGGCGGANTAGATATGATTAAGAAAGACAGTTCTTTCTTTAATTTTAATTCAAAGCTGATAATTAATTATAAATCTAACTCCAATTTCTCTAACGGCTTTTTATTTACTAACAATAACTCCACCAACCTTTTAGANGATGATTATAGCTCTACATCTGTTAATAGCTTTGGATTTGTAACCAATTTTAAAAAACTAGACAATCCATTCAATCCTAGAAGAGGATTTAAAATTCAAAGTGAACTTGCTTATGGATGGAAAGAAACTTATGCAATAGACACAGTAGCCAATAATATCCTAAAATCTCCAAATTTTAATGGGAAGTTATCTTTTTCAGGTTATCTAAGCTTACTTCAAAGAACTACGTTTAAAATTAAACTTTCTGGATCTACCATTCAAAATAATATTCTTTACGAAAATGAATTAACTAGGATAGGCGGCTATAAAACAATTAGAGGATTTGACGAAGAATCTATATGGGTAAGTTCGTTTATTCTAGGAAATTTTGAATTTAGATACCTTGTAGACGAGAAATCTAATATTTTTCTTTTCTCAGATTTTGCCCGGACTAAAAGTAAAACCAATAATTTTTTGATGGAAGATTATTTTCAAAGTTTTGGATTTGGAACAAATATTTCTATGCCAAACGGTCTTTTAACCTTGATTTATGGTTTGGGTAGAAAAATTGACAATCCCTTTCTAATTAGAACAGGTAAAATTCACCTTGGCTTCACAAGTTATTTCTAATTTAAATCAACAAACCTTAGACAAAGTAATTTACTCTTGTTTTTTATGAGTCTAAAAACTACATTTGCCAAAAATATTAATCATGAGTAGTAAATTAGAAGAAAATTTTAAAGTTAAAGACATCAGTCTTTCTGACTGGGGCAGAAAAGAGATTAGACTAGCAGAAGCAGAAATGCCAGGGTTAATTTCTTTAAGAGAAGAATATAAAGGCGAATTTCCTCTTAAAGGAGCTAGAATAGCTGGATGTCTTCACATGACTATTCAAACTGCAGTTCTTATAGAAACTCTTATTGATTTGGGGGCAGAAGTTACTTGGTCTTCTTGTAATATATTTTCAACACAAGATCATGCTGCAGCAGCTATTGCCAAAGAAGGTATTCCAGTATTTGCTTGGAAAGGAATGAATGAGCAAGAATTTGATTGGTGTATTGAACAAACTCTATTTGCCTTTGAAGACAACAAACCATTAAACATGATTTTAGATGATGGTGGAGATTTAACAAATATGGTATTAGACAACTATCCAGAACTAGTAAAAGACATCAAAGGTCTTTCGGAAGAAACAACTACTGGAGTCCACAGACTTTATGAGAGAATGAAAAACGGAACACTTCCAATGCCAGCAATCAATATAAATGACTCTGTTACAAAATCGAAATTTGACAACAAATA
The DNA here is from genome assembly GCA_002713405.1 of Crocinitomicaceae bacterium. Classification (GTDB taxonomy): domain Bacteria; phylum Bacteroidota; class Bacteroidia; order Flavobacteriales_D; family Parvicellaceae; genus MED-G20. Next base: position 21,744 of record PAST01000016.1, read on the forward strand.
TGGTTGTAAAGAATCACTAGTAGATGCCATAAGAAGATCCACCGATGTAATGATAGCTGGTAAGGTAGCAATAGTTGCAGGTTATGGAGATGTAGGTAAAGGATCTGCAGCCTCTCTTCAAGGTGCTGGGGCAAGAGTGATAGTCACAGAAATTGATCCAATTTGTGCTCTCCAAGCTGCAATGGATGGTTTTGAAGTAAAGAAAATGGAAAATGCAGTAGCTGAGGCTGATATAGTTGTTACAGCAACAGGAAATAAAGACATTATTAAAGGAAAGCATTTTGAAATGATGAAAGACAAAACTATTGTTTGTAATATTGGACATTTTGACAACGAGATAGATGTTGCTTGGCTAGACAATAACCATGGATCTACCAAAACCACTATCAAACCACAGGTAGATATGTATACTATTAATGGTAAAGATGTTATTTTATTAGCAGAAGGAAGACTGGTAAACTTAGGTTGTGCTACTGGTCACCCATCTTTTGTAATGAGTAACTCATTTACCAATCAAACTTTAGCACAATTAGAGCTTTGGAGAAATAGTGATAATTATAAAAATGAAGTTTATATGTTACCAAAACACCTTGATGAAAAAGTTGCTCTTTTACACCTTGCAAAAATTGGTGTAGAAATAGAGACTTTAAGAGAAGATCAAGCTGAGTACATTGGGGTTAAAGTTGAAGGGCCATTCAAGCCAGAATATTACAGATACTAATCAACTCATTGGAGTATTTAAATGAACTTTCTAAACAGACTTAAATTTTTCCTTGTAGGTTTTATTTTAGGTCTTTTTTTAATTTATTCCCTTTTTAAGGATAGAGAATGGGACTGGCTACCTAAAAATAAAATTAAAAAATTCCTTTTAGCCAATCCTATTAAAATTAATGTAGAAAAATCAGAAATTTTAATTATCAATGAGGATTTTTCAAAAAAAATCTTTGATGTTATAACAAATGGTAATATTCTTTTCTCAAAAAGTCAGACCAAAACCGATACCAAAAACTATTTTTTGGAAAGCAATAACGATACCATTTCTTTTGATATTTCTTTTAATGATTCTACTTGTAGAATCATTTCCTTTAATAATCAGATTTTTACAAGAAATAAATCTATTATCCACATAGATACAAATGTATATATGGATAATACTAACTTTTATAAAATTTTAGAAAAATTAAAAAAAAAGTATAGCAAAGAGTTTATTAGAGACTTAAAGAATTACCAATTAAATAAATTAGATTTTGAAAAAAACTTAAAAACAATAAATATCAACTGGATTAAATCCAATGGTTTAATAAATGCAAATTCTTTTTACATAGGAAGAATTAATATTCAAGGATTGAATTATGAAATCTCCATGGAAAATGGCTATAAGAAAATAAGATTTAAAAGATTGAAAAAAATAATTCACTAGGAGATTATTCTTTTGTAGAATAAAAAGATTGCCACAATCGAAAAGAAAATATTTGGGAACCAAACTGCCAATATTGTATTCCAACCAATATTAACTGCAGCAACAGTAGTCATTTTCATAAAAAAGACGTAAACCAGGCCGCAACAAAGACCTATAACTAAATTCTTCCCAACTCCTTCTCTTGATTTTCGAGAAGCTACAGATATTCCTATAACTGTTAAAATGTATGCAGCAAATGGATAAGCTGTTCTTTCATGTTTACTGATATCAATTTGAGCAATAGAGTTTCCTTTATTTTCTTCTTTGGCACGGTATTTAATAAGTTCTGGAGTTGTCATAGCATAGGTAATTTCAGATCGCTGACCAAGGTCACTTATATTAAAGGACAAAACAGTATCAATTAATTTTCTTGTTGTAAGCTCATCATTAATCTTGCCAATTTTTCTTATAAAAGTATTTCTAAGCTTCCAATTATATGATACACTGTCTCCTTCAGCACGCTCAACTTGCATATCGCTTTCTAGTTCCCATTGTCCGTATTCATTTTCTTTCCAATTCTCAACCCAAAGCCGTCTAACTGTTGTGGTATTCCCAACAAACTGACGATAACTAACAATTGTTCCTTCACTAACCTCCAAATGAACGTCTTTAAAATTTATATTGTATTTAGTGAATTGATTTTCAAAATCTAGTCTGTTCTTATTTGCATAAGGAGCAACATAGTGATTCATTAAAACTGAAATAACTAATAAAAAAGAAGAAGCAATAATATATGGTCTGGAAAACCTCCAAAAACTAACGCCATTAGTTAAAATTGCTACAATTTCTAATCTTTGAGCCATAAAGCTTGTAAACCATAAGACGGAAAGAAAAATAATCAGCGAAGAAAATAAATTTGCGTAATGAATAAAGAAATAAGGGTAGTATTCAGTAATTATTTTATAAAATGTAAGATTGTTTTCGGGGTTAATAAAGTCTTTCAATTTTTCTGAAACATCAAAAATTATAGAGATACTCATAACAACACCAATCATGAAAACATATGTTCCAAGGAATTTTTTTACGATGAACCAATCTAATTTTTTCATTTCAAAATTTATAGTCTCTCAACGAGTTTAACTACCATTTTATTTTTCCACTCTGTAAATGTTCCCTCCTCAATTTTCGTTCTAGATTTGTTTACTAGCCACAAATAAAAAGAAAGGTTATGTATACTTGCAATTTGAGGACCCAACATTTCTTTAGAAACAAATAAATGTCTTAGGTATGATTTTGAATAACGTTGGTCTAATCTTGAAAAAATATTTGGGTCAATTGAATTAAAATCATTTTCCCATTTTTTATTTTTTATATTAATAATCCCCTCTGTAGTAAATAACATTCCATTTCTTGCATTTCTTGAGGGCATAACACAATCAAACATATCAACACCTAAAGCAATAGATTCCAATAAATTAGATGGTGTTCCTACACCCATTAAATATCTTGGTTTATCAACAGGTAAAATAGAACAAACTTCCTCAGTATGTCTGTACATTAAATCATGTGGTTCACCAACTGAAAGACCGCCAATTGCGTTTCCTGGCATATCAAAAGATGCAATCACTTCTGCACTTTTTCTTCTAAGATCCGAATAGGTACTTCCTTGGACAATTGGAAAAAGAACTTGTGAATAATCATATTTAAATGGACTTGAATCAAATCCTTCTACACATCTTTTTAACCAACGATGGGTCATCTCCATTGAGTCTTTAGCATAAGAATAATTACAAGGATAGGGTGTACATTCATCAAAAGCCATAATAATATCTGCTCCAATTGATTTTTGAATATCCATAACATTTTCAGGTGTAAAAAAATGGGTAGATCCGTCTATATGGGATTTAAATTTAACCCCTTCCTCAGTAATTTTTCTCCTTCCTGAAAGACTGTAGACCTGATATCCTCCAGAATCAGTTAAAATAGGTCTGTCCCATGAAATAAATTTATGTAAGCCCCCAATTTTTTCTAGGGTGTCAATACCTGGCCTTAGATATAAATGATAAGTATTACCTAAAATTACTTCTGCATTTATTTGATCTTCTAAATCTCTTTGCGAAACTGATTTAACCGTCCCTGCAGTACCAACAGGCATAAATATTGGTGTTTTTATCTCACCATGATCTGTTTTTATAACCCCTGATCTTGCATTTGAATTTTTGTCTTTTTTTGATAGAGTAAAGTTCATAAAAATGTGGATAAACTGCTGAAAACAAATATAGAATATCTTAATTAAGCAATACTTTTAATTTTTAAATGTTTTAATTTAAATGAACTATTCAGATATTGGATTTATTTTTCTTGTATCAAGTTTTTTAATTCAGTGCTTTTATTTGTTTTATTTCAGTGCGAGAGTAGCCTTTATTAAAGATAATACAAGTTTAGAAAAAAAAGGGATAACCGTTATTATTTGCGCTAGAAATGAAAATGAAAATCTTAAAAAAAATCTTCCGTTAGTACTTAATCAAAAATATGACAACTTTGAAGTCATAGTTGTCAATGACAGATCTTGGGATGACAGCATTGAAATATTAAATAATTTTAAAGATCAATATTCCAATCTTAAAATTGTGGATATACCTGACAACAAAACTGATAATTTTGGAAAAAAACTAGCAATTACTATTGGGATAAAAGCAGCTAAAAACAACTATTTATTATTTACAGATGCTGACTGTCAACCGTTATCGGAATATTGGATAAAAGAAATGAGTAAAGGCTTTGAAAATGAAAAACAAATAGTAATTGGTGTAGGTATATATGAAAAAGAGATAGGCTTTTTAAATAAAATTATAAGATTTGACACAGTAAAAATTGCAATTAACTCACTTGGATATGCAAAAGCGAAATTAGCCTATATGGGCATTGGTAGAAATTTAGGATACAGTCAAGATGTCTACTACTTAAACGATGGATTTAAATCTCATTACCATTTAGAGTCAGGAGATGATGATTTATTTGTAAATCAGTCATCCAATCAATTAAATACACAAGTCATATTTAATTCTAAAAGCATGACTATATCAAGACCAAAAAAAGAATTTAAAAATTGGGTTTTTCAAAAAAAAAGACATCATACTACAAACTTTAAATACAAAAAAAAATATAAAATTTTACTAGGCCTACAATATCTAAGTTCTCTAGCTTTTTACTTCTCATTAATAATTTCAATTAATTATTCAAGCATTGGCTTGATAATATTTGTTTTATGGTATTTATTATTTTTAGTAACAAATTACAAAGCTTTCAAGATTATGATGTGTAAAGATCTTCTTTGGGTATTCCCTGTTTATGAAATCATCTTACTATTTTGTCAACCTATCTTTCAAATAAATAGAAGAATTAGAATTTAATGAAGAAAGAAAAATCGTTATCACACCTTTCAGAAAAGGCTCAAAAAGATTATGAATTAGTCATAAGAGCAACCAAGAACAAAGACCAACAAGCATTTTCTGATTTAATGGATAAGTATAAAGATCCAATATACTATATGTTATTAAAGATGGTGAATAATGATGATGATGCAGAAGATTTAACATTGGAAGCATTTGGGAAAGCATTCAACAGATTAAACCAATACACTCCAAATTTTGCATTTAGCACTTGGTTATTTAAAATTGCAACAAATAATTGTATCGATTTTCTTAGAAAAAAGAAGAAAAACGTAATGTCTCTAGATAATCGTGTCTCCAATAATGATGGAGAGGAATATATGTTCGAAATAAAAAGTGATGGAATGACTCCTGAGCAAATAGCTGTAAATGAGCAAAAAATACAATTAATGAGAATGTACGTGAAAAAATTAAAACCCAGGTACGAAATCTTAGTTGAAATGAGGTATTTTAAAGAAATGAGCTACGAGGAAATATCCATAGAGTTAAATCTACCATTAGGAACGGTTAAGGCTCAACTTTTTAGAGCAAGAGAGTTTCTATACAACATAATGAAACATAGTTTTGAAACAATTTGATTCTGTAAAAATAATTCAATATTATTTTCCAAACTTAGATCAAAATCAAGTCCATCAATTTGAAACTCTTAAAGATCTTTATCTAGATTGGAATTCTAAAATTAATGTTATAAGCAGAAAAGATACAGAAAACTTTTATACAAGACATGTTTTACATTCATTGTCCATAGCGAAATTTATTGATTTTAAAAAAAATACAAAAATATTAGATGTAGGAACTGGCGGTGGTTTTCCTGGCATTCCATTAGCAATATATTTTAAGAACACTTCACTTACATTGGTTGATTCAATTGGTAAAAAAATAAAGGTTGTTGATCAAATTGTTGAGGATTTGGAAATAAAAAATGTTAAATCAAAAATTGAAAGAGTTGAAAATATTTCTGAGAAATTTGACTTTATTGTTAGTAGAGCAGTAACCCAACTTGAGAGATTTTGTCCTTGGGTAGAACAAAACATTGCAAAATCTAATAAAAATAAAATTCAAAATGGAATTATTTATTTAAAAGGAGGAGATTTAAAAGATGAGATTCAAAAAGTCTCTAAAAAGTACAATTTTAAAATCGAGAAAATTATTAATTATTTTGAAGATTCTTTTTTTGAGAGTAAATCAATTTTATACCTACACAAAAAATAAATTTTAACATCTACCTTTTTTTGTTTGAATTAAGCTAATTTAACAGCATAAAAATTCTAATTCATAAAGAAATTGCAAACTAGACATATTATTTTATCTATACTAACCTTTTTAACTTTTAATACTCTTGGGCAGAATTTAGAGTCTAGATCTACAGATGTCAAAATTCAAAGGTTATTGTTTCTTATCGAACAAATGTATGTAGAGGAGGTGGATGAAAATAAAATACAAAGTGATTTAGTTCTAGGAATGTATAATTACCTAAGACCAATGGCACTTTACCAACCCGACTCTGTATTTGAAATGCTTGGCATAACACCATCTGAAAAAACCTCTCTAGGTTTTTCAATTAAATTCAAAAAAGGAAAAATTCTTGTTGATAGTGTATTTAAAGGCAGTGGTGCTGAAATATCAAACATTAAAAAAAATGATCAAATCCTAGAAATTAATAACAATAATTTAAAAGAGATTTACTATTATTCAGAATTCAATGAGGTATTGTGCGGTGAAAAAAATTCAAAATGTAAAGTTAAATTAGTAAAAGAAAAAGACACTTTAGAACTTGATGTTGTTAGAAAAAAAATTCCAAATTCAAGTATCATACCAATTCCTAATAATAAATCTAATTTAAAACATAACATCCATAACTATTTTCAAGGAATTAAATTTTTCGACCACATGTATCCTGACTCTGTTAATAAATCCCTGATAACGGAATATGCAATAAGGTATATGCTGGAACAATTAGACCCGCACTCTACTTACATATCCTTAAAAGATATTCACGATATGAATGCACCATTAAAAGGGTCATTTACTGGTGTTGGAATTAGATTTCAAATATTTAAGGATACTATCTTAATTGTTCAAGCTATACCAGGTGGGCCATCTGAAAAAGTAGGTCTGATGGCTGGTGATAAAATTATTAAAATTAAAAATGAATTAGTTGCAGGCAATGGAATTAAAAATAAGGGAGTTAGAGATAGACTTCTTGGAGCAAAAGGAACTAAAGTTAAAATTGGGGTAGTAAGAGGAAAAAATAAAGATATTTTGGATTTTGAAATCACAAGAGATAAAATCCCCATTTATAGTGTAGATGCTTCTTATATGGTTAATCACAATACTGGATACATTAAACTCAACAATTTTTCTTCAACAAGTATAAATGAAATTAAAACTGCTGTTTTCAAGCTAAAAAGTAAAGGAATGGAAAATCTTGTTCTAGATTTACAAAATAACGGAGGAGGATATCTAAAGACAGCTGTTGATCTTTCTGATGAAATTTTACCTGGAAATAGAAAAATTGTTTCTACTAAAGGGAGAAAATTTCCAGAAAAAATATATGCAGGAAATAAAACGGGGTTACTTGAAAATGGGAAGATTATTGTTCTTGTTAATGAAAGTAGTGCAAGTGCAAGTGAAATTGTTAGTGGTGCAATACAAGACTGGGACAGAGGACTAATAGTGGGGAGAAGAACATTTGGAAAAGGACTTGTTCAAAAGCCAATTCAATTACCAGATGGAACCCAAGTAAGAATTACAACATCTAAATATTACACTCCAAGCGGAAGATGCATACAGAAACCTTACAAAAAAGGATCTATGGCCTATAGAAAAGAAAAATATAGCAGGTATAAAACAGGAGAATCTTTTAACAAAGACAGCATAAAAAATAATAAGAACGAAGAGTTCTCTACCTTATTAAAAAATAGAATAGTCTATGGAGGAGGTGGCATTGTACCGGATTATTTTGTCCCCCTTGACACATTAGGTACAAGTGATTATTTTAGTAAACTTATCAGAAAAGGTATATTTAATCAATTTGCTTTGTATTGGGTAAATAAAAATAGATTCTCTTTAGAAGAAGAATATATAAATTTTGAAAAGTTTAAAAAGAATTTTAACAGTAAAAACATAACCACTGAATTAATAAATTTTGCAAAAAAAGAAGGAATAGAATTTGACAAAGCTCAATTTGAAGATTCTAAAAACACGATTGAGATTAGACTAAAAGCAAATATTGCTCAAGACTTATTTGATTACAAAAGATTTTACGAAATAATCAATGAATTAAATACTCCATTACAAAAATCTCTTGAAATTTTGAAAGATAACAAAGGGTTTTATAATTTAGCAAACTAAAATTTAGTTATGAACGACAAGTCTAATATAGCGATTGCAATTTCTTTAGTTGCATTTTTTATTTCTGTTTACAGTCTAACTTCAATAACTGATAATAAGGATATTTTCACTAAATCACCAAATAAAACATACATATCTCCTGACCCTGGAGCCAAAAGAGATTTTGATAATAAAGAAAAAATTATGCGAGAAAACCCATTTACACCTACAATGGATGGTTCTTCTAAATTACCTAAAACAAATATTAAATTTGGAACCGACCTTCACGAGTTTGGAAATGTGGATGTAAATTCTGAAAATAAATTTTCTTTTACCTTCAAAAATTCTGGAAATGAACCACTTAAAATTTCAAATGCCAAGGGATCATGTGGATGCACTGTTCCCAATTGGCCAAAAGAACCAATACTCCCTGGAAAAAGCGGTGAAATTGAAGTTGTTTTTAGACCATCTAAAGGTCAAGCTGGTACCAAGCAAACTAAAACTGTTACAGTTTCTGCAAATACATCTCCTCAAAATACAATTCTTAAAATAACTGCTTTTGTTAATAAAACAGCTGAATAGTTTATTTAAATTTTTATTTGTTTTATTAGTTTTTGATTTACCAGCCCAAATAAATTGTATATCAAATAATCTACCATTTTTAGCTGGTGAAGAAGTTATATATGATATTGAATATTTAATGAGCAAAACATGGATATCTGCAGGGAAAGTAAGGTTCAAAGTAGAAGATTCGATATATAAAAATCAACCATGTCTATATTTAGAGGGTAAAGGGAGAACCTTAAAAAATTATGACTGGTTTTTTAAAGTTAGAGATAAATATGCATCCTTTATTTCAAAAAAAACTTTACTTCCTATTCACTTTATAAGAAGAGTAAGAGAAGGTGATTTTAAGATTGACTATAAGTATGATTTTGATTATGATAGAAACTTAGCATATATTATGGATTTCAAGAACCAAGAATCTATAAAAGATACTTTAGATATAATAAATTGTAGTTTTGATATAATGAGCTCTGTATATTTTTCTAGAGCTATAAACTTTAGTAAATATCAAAAAGACGATACTATTCCATTAAATATAGTTTTAGACAAACAAGTATATGAAAATATAAATATTGTGTACAAAGGAAAAAATAAGGTGACAAATCAGAATAAAAAATCTATAAATTGTATCCACTTTCAGATTAACCTAATTGAAGGAACTATTTTTAAAGCCAATGAAACTATGGATGTTTTTGTGAGTGACGATGAGAATAGAATTCCAATTTATGTAGAAGCAGAGATTCTTGTAGGTTCTATTAGGGTTTACTCTAAAATTATAAAAGGCACGAAAGTGCCAATGAGTTATTTAGATTAACTCCTATTTACTACTTCAATTTTAATTAAAGAAAGTTCTCTACCTGTTTGTCCGGAAACTGAAGTGTTCTCCTCAGCTCTTCTTATAAGGTAAGGAATAACTTCTTTTATAGGACCATAGGGAACATATTTAGCAACATTGTATCCTTCTTTTGAAAGATTAAAACTTATATGGTCACTCATGCCAAGAAGTTGAGCAAACCAAATTCTAGAATCGTTGTTTTTTAAAGCCTTTTTTTTCATGAGATCAGTTAAATGTAAAACACTTTTTTCATTATGGGTTCCTGCACAAAGACTTACATTCTCAATATTATCAATACAAAACTCTAAAGCCTTAGCAAAATCATTATCGGTTGCTCGTTTATCTTTTTGAATTGGGTCTGGATAATTTCTTTTAACTGATTGGTCTCTTTCTTTTTCCATGTAAGCACCGCGAACTAATTTTAGACCTAGTTGCTTTCCATTTAAATTAACTCTTGAAGTTAAATCTTTCATATATTGGAGTCTGTCGTGTCGATAGAGCTGAATAGTATTATACACAATAGAAAATTTATTATTGTATTTAAAAATCATATTTTCTACCACTTTATCAATATAAACTTGGTACCAACTTTCTTCGGCGTCTACAAAAACAGGAACTCTATTTTCACTTGCAACTTTACAAATCTCATCCACTCTCTTAGCAACTAAATTTAGTTCTACAAGTTCATTATCATTTAGACATTGAAAATCTAGACTTGCCTTTTTAATTAAAGATGATTTACCTAACCCTGTAATTTTAAAAACAGTAAAAGGGATCTTACTATTCTTCGATGAAAAAAGAATAGTTTGAATTATTTCTTCTTTTGTTTTTTCAAAATCAAACTCGTTTTCTTTTCCCTCAACTGAATAATCTAAAATAGTTCCTATTCCAAATTCATAAAGTTCATTAATTTTCTTGGAGCAATCTTGGATATTCTCACCACCACAAAACTGATTAAAAATGGTCATTTTTATAAGTCTTTTAATTGGTATTCTTAAAAAAAATGAAATTTTCAGTAATAAACTTCCAAATTTAACTAAAAGAGAATGTTGAAGAATAGAAAAAAGATAATATGATTTTCTTAACTCCCAGTTGGACTTATGGGCAAATACAACTTTAGTATCGTCAAAATTTATCATTATAGCTTTTGATTATTTAAATGATTATCTAAAATTATTGACAGATTTTTAGTTAGGTTTTTTCTAGAATATTTTTTAAAATTCGGATTAAAAATTAAATTATTATTAAATAAATCTAGAATTACCTCTTTTAGTTTTACTTCATTATCATAACCACAAACAACTCCGCTTTTCGTAGCACTAATAATTTTTGCTAAGTCACCATCTTCTGGGCCAATTACTAAAATTGGTCTATTGGAAGCCATGTATTCAAAAATTTTACCAGTAATTATTCCTTTAGAATTTGGAGTATTATTTACCATTAACAATAGAACTCTTGATGATTTTTGGTGAGATATAACTTTATTGTGAGGTAGATAACTAAACCTCTTAACATATTCATCAAGATTAAAGTCCTGAATTGAATTATCAATAGAATAATCTACTTTCCCAATTAATTTAAGTTGTAACTTATTTGCAAAATTATTATTTTCATTTATAATTTCTTTTAAAACTTTCCATAAAATATGATGATTTCTACTAGGGGAAAATGATCCAATATGTGCTATTGTAAATTTTGAATCTAAAGAATTTGAATCATTGTTTTTAAAGTCTTCTTCATCAAACCCATTTTCAATAATTTCCACATTTTTTGCCCCTAATTCTTGAAGCTCATCTTTTAATTGATTGCCAATTGTTAATACAATATCAGCTTTAGATAAAACATTTTTCTCTAGCTTTTTATGTTTAATATCCGCCCACTTTGATAATTTTAAGTCCTTATAAAAATCAATATTTGTCCAAGGATCTCGAAAGTCTGCAAGCCAAGGAATTTTATTGAGTTTTTTGATTCCTAGTGCAATTAAATGTGTAGAATGAGGTGGACCAGAAGAAATTATAAAATCAACTGGGTTATTCTTAACATAATTATCTAAAAATTTAATAGATGGCTTTATCCAAAACTTTCTAGCATCGGGAATAAATAAGTTTCCTCTTATCCAAACACTTATACTTTCTAAAATTTTATTTTGCTTTTTATCATTTAAAAAACTACTATTTATTTTTTCATTTCTTTTCCTGCCAGTAAATCTCTTGTATAAGTTATAAGGTTCCCAAAATTTTGTTTTTAAAACTTTAATATTTGAAGGCAAGTCATTAACTAATGAATAATCAAGAACTGGGTATTCACCTTTCTCAACAGTATAAATTATTGGCTCCCAACCTAAATTGGGTAAATATTTAACAAACTTTAACCATCTTTGAACTCCTGCTCCACCACTAGGTGGCCAATAGTAAGTGATGATCAAAACCTTTTTCATATTTCAGGGAATTGTCTTTCCTTTAAATTAAAAAACAACATCAAAAAACATAATATAAGTACAATAATTGAACTTGAAAATGAAATTATTGAGGAATAATTAAAAATTGGCAAATCGTACTTAAATAATATCTTATGAGTACCAGGATTAACTTTCAGACCTCTTAAAATATAATTTACTCTTAAATGAGGAGTTTCAACTCCATCTATAAATGCTTTCCATCCTTTGTCGTAAAAGACTTCAGAAAAAACGATTAACTCTTCAGATTGCGCGTTTATCTCATATTCTAATTTATTTGCTCTATAACTTAAGAGATTAACTTTAGATTCACCCGAAATTGATAAATCTCCAATTACATCTCTATACCTTTCATCAATTATAGCAATATTGGATGGATTAAAAGAGGAATCGATTAAAAAAGAAATTTCTTCATCTGAGTTAGATACCCATTTTATTTCCTTAACTGTCCAAGCATTGCCTAAATTAAAAGGATTTTTCAAAACTCCCGGAGTTTTATCCCTATTTGGATTAATAAAATCTACAATAGCATTGCCTTCAGGGTTAAAAATATAATACTTTGTATTTAGCATATTAAAGAAGTGGTTTGAATTAAGTAAATTAAACTGATTGCTCTTTAAAGAGTTATTTAAGTTATTATACTCTTTTTGAAAACAGAAATCAATGAGCTCTTGGACTCTCTTAACTTTAACTGCTGAATATCCTCCAATAGATTTATGAAAAAGTGATGTCCTTGCGTTATTCAAGGGATTACCCATTTCTAAAACTCGGTAATTGGTGTTTTGATTTAGTTCTTTAAAAGATTGAATATTAGCAATTCTATTTCTGTAATCACTGTCCTCAAACTCATTTAAAACTTTGCGCATTGTGTTTTGCACACCTATCCTTAAACCATTATTTAAAGCAATTTCATAATCTCTAATTGCTAAATCAGCAGGTTTAGGAGAATGTGGATATAACTTAAGCTCATAATCTTTCCAATACTTTAATCCGCTCTGTCTAGTTAGCTGTATTTCAAGGTCTGAATAGTTTTTATTGTTCAAATATCTTTTACTAACACCCCACATATCGAACAAAACTGTAAACCCTATAGAGACAATTAAAATACGCTTAGAAATTTTATTTTTTATAAATAAAAATAGAAAAACTAATACAATGAAAACTAAAATTAAAGAACGTAGAGCATCTTGAGACAGAATACCGATTCTAAAATCAATTAACTCACTTACATAAGACCATGTTTGAGGATCATTCACAGATAATCGATTAATTATTTGTTGTTCACTTTGTGATATAAAATTTAGAAATAGATTAGGGGCAACTATTAAACTCAGAAAGAATACGATTATAATTGAGGAAAGGATATAAAACAAATTTAGACTTCCAATTTTTGTAAATTTTAAATCAACTTCTTTATTCAAAAAATCTGTCTGTTTTTCTGTGAACTGAAATAACCATAAAATTCCTAAAAGTGGGAAGATTAGTTCAGCAATGACTAAAATCATAGTTACTGATCTAAATTTTGAATAACCTGGAAAAAAATCAGCAAATAATTTTGTTAGAAACATCCAATTATGGCCCCATGATAAAAAGATAGAAATTAGTAGTATAACTAACAGTGGCCACTTAATTTTATCATTTAAAAAGAAAAGTCCAAGAAAAAACAAAAGAAAGATAGTAGCACCTATATAAACTGGACCTGCAGTTGAAGGCTGATTACCCCAATATGAACTTATAGTCCATCCTTTTTGATAAGCATCTTTCACAAAATTCTTTAGTCTAGCACTAACATTATCATTCTCCATTAAATTTTCATCCAATAAATAAGGACCTGAGCCACCTCCCTTAACATTAGGAATTATAAAATTTAAACTTTCTCCTATTCCATAGCTCCAATTGGTCATGTAATCAATATCTAAACCACCTGTTTTATGCATTTCATTATCATCAAGAGTATTGGAAGTTAATTCGGAAGGTCCTCTTTGAGAATCAGGCAAATAGTCATATGTCATAAATAAATTTCCAGAATTACACATCACTGCTAATAAACCAGCAACAACTAACAATCCTGTAGTTTTAAAAAATGAAGGCATTCTTTTGGCATAATAAAATCTAATTAACTCACTAAATCCTAAAGGAACTAAAATCATAAAGGTGTAATAGGTAATTTGGAGATGATTGGATTTAAACTCGAGACCTAAAAACAAAGCCATTAATATCGCACCTACTATTGCTTTTTGTCTGTAGGAATATATAAATGCTCCTACAATCATGGGCATAAAAGCCATGGCCATTATTTTTGAATTATGACCAACTGAGAGACTAATGAAAAAGAAAGAGCTTAGACCAAACATCAGTGACCCTACAATTGACAACCAAGGCTTTATACTCAAACAAATACAAAGTATGTAAAAACCTAATAAGTATAAAAAAAGAACACTAATTGGATGAGGAAGACCAAGAGACATGATTTTTTTTGCATAGCTCAATAAATTTGCGTCATGCCTTACAGATACCTGGGTAGCTGGCATTCCTCCAAACATTGAATTGGTCCATAAAGGCTCTTCATTATATTCTTCTCTATGATCTCTAATTTCTTTGGATACACCTATATGACTGTCAATATCGTCTTGTTTTAAAGAAAGATTATTTAAAACAGGAGATAAATAAGTAATAGAAATAACTAAAAAAAATAAAACTGCCAATAGATGAGGGTAGTTTTTTTTTAGTTTATAGTTCATAAATACAGTTTAATTTTTCAAATATAACAAGCTTAATTATAAAATTTAACTTTTTGTAATTTAAGAGTTACTTACTTAAGTATAGGTTTCTTTCAGAATATATCTTTCTAAAGAAGGGATCTTTCAAGTCTTTAATAAATCTAATTGCTTCTCCAGTAGATTTCATTTCAGGACCTAATTCTTTGTTTACATTTGGGAATTTATCAAATGAAAAAACTGGTATTTTTATAGCATAACCGTTTTTAACAGGTTTAAAATCAAAATTCTTTAGTTTCTTTTTACCCAACATTACTTTAGTAGCATAATTCACATATGGTTCTTTATATGCTTTTGCTATAAATGGTACTGTTCTTGAAGCTCTAGGATTTGCTTCAATAATATAAACAGTATCGTTTTTAATAGCAAACTGAATATTAATAAGTCCAACTGTTTTTAAAGCTTTAGCTATTGTGTAGGTATATTCTTCAATTTGTTGAATTATAAAATCTCCTAAATTGTAAGGAGGTAAAAGAGCATAAGAATCTCCCGAGTGTATTCCAGCAGGCTCAATATGTTGCATGATTCCAATAATTTTAACTTCATCACCGTCGCAAATAGCATCTGCTTCTGCCTCTACTGCTCCATCTAAAAAATGATCGAGAAGAATTTGATTGTCTGGCATATCTTTAAGAATATCTACCACATGATGCTCCAAATCTTCTTCATTAATAACAATCTTCATTTTCATTCCACCTAAAACATAACTAGGTCTAACAAGTAAAGGAAAGCCCAAATCTTTTGAGAGCTCTATTGCTTGTTCAGCAGACTCAACAACTCCAAATTTTGGATAAGGAATATTATTTTCTTTTAAAAGATTCGAAAAACTTCCTCTATCTTCAGCCAAATCAAGTGCCTCATATGAAGTTCCTAGAACTTTTATGCCATATCTATCTAATTTCTCAGCAAGTTTTAAAGCCGTTTGTCCACCAAGCTGAACAATAACTCCTACTGGCTTTTCATGAAGAATAACATCATAAATATGTTCCCAAAATACAGGTTCAAAATAAAGTTTATCGGCAGTATCGAAATCTGTCGATACTGTTTCTGGATTACAATTTATCATAATTGTCTCATAGCCGCATTCTTTTGCAGCTAATACACCATGAACACAACAATAATCAAATTCTATTCCTTGACCAATTCTATTAGGGCCAGAACCAAGAACTACTACTTTAGGTTTATTGGAAACAATAGATTCATTTTCTTGTTCAAAAGTTGAATAAAAATATGGAGTTTCAGCTCTAAATTCAGCAGCACATGTATCGACTAATTTATAAACTCTTTTAATACCTAAATCATGTCTTTTATTAAAAACTTCACTTTCTAAACAACCAAGTAAATGGCCTAATTGTCTATCTGCATAACCTTTTTGTTTCGCTTCGAACAATAATTTCTTAGGTAAATTGTCAATTTCGAATGCTTCTATCTTATCTTCAATAGCAAGTAATTCTTGAATTTGTCTTAAAAACCAATCATCAATTCTTGTTTTTTCTTGAATCTTTTTAAAGGGTATTCCTAACTTAATTGCATCATAAATATGAAATAACCTGTTCCAACTTGGAAACTCTAAACTTTTCAGAATTTCATTTTGATTCTTTATTTCTTTTCCATCTGCACCAAGACCATTTCTATTTATTTCTAGAGATTGACAGGCCTTTTGTAAAGCTTCCTGAAAAGACCTTCCTATTCCCATAACTTCACCGACAGATTTCATTTGAAGACCTAACTTTCTATCTGAACCCTTAAACTTATTAAAGTTCCATCTTGGAATTTTAACAATTACATAATCTAGAGTAGGCTCAAAAAAAGCAGATGTTGATTTAGTGATTTGATTATTTAATTCATCTAATGAATATCCGATAGCTAGTTTTGCAGCTATTTTTGCAATTGGATATCCTGTAGCTTTAGAAGCTAATGCAGATGAGCGACTAACTCTAGGATTTATTTCGATAGCAATAATATCTTCATTCTCATCATCACTAACAGCAAATTGAACATTACATCCACCCGCGAAATCTCCAATAGCTCTCATCATTTTAATAGCCATATCTCGCATTTTCTGATAAGTTTTATCACTTAATGTCATAGCTGGAGCAACTGTTATAGAATCCCCAGTATGAATTCCCATAGGGTCCATATTTTCAATGGAACAAATTATTGTAACATTGTCATTTTTGTCTCTTAATAATTCTAACTCAAACTCTTTCCATCCAATTACTGCCTTATCTATCATGACTTCATGAATTGGAGAGGCATGAAGCCCTCTATTCAATAAAGAGTCAAAATCTTTTTCACTATGAACAAAAGAAGCGCCAGAACCACCAAGTGTGTAAGATGGTCTAATACATAAAGGAAAACCAAATTTTTGAGCAATTTCTTTACCTTGTAAAAATGATTTGGCAATTAATTGTGGAGCCATGGGAATATCAATCTCGTTCATCAATTTTCTAAAAGCTTGTCTATTTTCTGTTATTTCAATTGCATCAATATCAACTCCAATTATTTTGACATTGTATTCATCCCACAGACCAACTTCACCACATTTAATACATAAATTTAAAGCAGTTTGACCACCCATTGTAGGTAGAACAGCATCAATTTTATGAGATTTAAGAATTTGTTCTATTGATTCTATTTCAAGTGGAAGTAGATAGATATTATCTGCAACTACTTTATCCGTCATGATTGTAGCAGGATTAGAATTAATTAAGGTAACCTCAATATCTTCTTCTCTCAATGATCTTGATGCTTGAGAACCAGAATAATCAAATTCACACGCTTGACCTATTACTATAGGTCCACTTCCAATGATAAGAACAGATTTGATCGATGAATTTTTTGACATACTTTAAAACTTTGAGGACGAAAATAAGTAAAAGAAGGTCAAAATATTCATGTTGTTGAAAAAAAGGCAAAAAAAAACCTCCATAAGGAGGTTTTAAAAAAAGTGGCGACTACATACTCTTCCAGGTGTTACCCTAGTACCATCTGCGCAATTAGGCTTAACTTCTCTGTTCGGAATGGTAAGAGGTGGACCCTAACGCAATAGTCACCGTAGCGTTAAATATTTTAGTATTTCTAAATATAATAATCATAAAGTACACAACAAACTGTCATTATTAAAAGCTTACAGGTAATTAGTACTACTCGGCTTTGCCATCACTGACTTTACACCTGTAGCCTATCAACGTCATAGTCTATAACGACCTTTAAAAGAGATCTCATCTTGAGATGTGTTTCGCGCTTAGATGCTTTCAGCGCTTATCACATCCGAACATAGCTACCCTGCAATGCAGCTAGCGCCACAACAGGTACACTAGAGGTTCGTCCAACCCGGTCCTCTCGTACTAGGGTCAGGTTCCCTCAAATCTCTAACGCCCA
>PAST01000017.1 GCA_002713405.1 Crocinitomicaceae bacterium
TTTATTTGAAAGAGCATTGATCATAGATATTCCAATAACAATAAACAAATAAGTCATCTGCCTTATAGGGATTGCTTCTGTACGGTATCTAAGAATCCCGAATACTGCAAATAATCCCAATGCAAATCCCATTTGCATATGAACTTTTCTTAGAAGAAAACAAATGAAAAAAGTAAGAATATTGAACATTATGTAAGTAAATACATAGTCTTTGTCATCTTTTACTCTGTAGTAAATAAGTCTTACAATTATGATTAAAAAAATTAAGTTTATTCCAAATTTGAATAACAACTTTGAAAAGTCTTCTAAATCAAAAAAATCAATTCCATACAATTCCATTCTTACTTATTTTATTAATGAATAATAGTTTTCTTTTAAATTTATTGTATTTCAAATTTGGATTTAAAATACAAGATCCAATGGTATATTTGCTGAATCTAGTTGGTCTAATTCTTTTAAGCTTTAAAGTTGAAAGTATCTCCGACTTCCTATTTCCTTTTTCCCTCTTTACCTCAATTATACAAATATTTTCTAATTCTTTATTTAATTTCTCAGAACTAAATTTCAAATTTAAATCTATTGTGACACGTTCTTTTGTTTGAAAGTTAACCAATGTAATTCTATCAAAATTATTTTTAATTTTTATTTCAAAATCCTTTAGGGTATAAGGTGTTTGTCCCTCCAAAAATTTGATATTCTTTTTGTTTAAATCCTTTTCCATAAAAGGAACACTGATTCTAGTTTTTTTAGTAATCCCTTTATTGGATTTAAATTTAACTTCTAAAAAAGTTTTCTTAGACTCAATATAGTCTCTAAATCTAATTTTATATCTGTTTAACTTTCCGTTTTGATGGTTTTTAAAGAGTGTTTTATTATCGTTGTCAAAATATTTTGTTTGATAATTGAAAAGTCTTTTTCCATCTATTTCAAGACAGTAATATTTATCGCTAATTTTTGATAAAACTTCTAAAGTGTCTTTAAGAGAAACTATAAATTTTTCATCTACTCTTTCCATTAGTGCGACTTCATCCATAGCTGCCAAACTTATAGGTTTATAGTTAAATAAAATGGATTGAATATCAGACATTTAANTTTTTTAATCTTTTAGTTTTTTTTCAAAGTAGCTTTACCATACTTTTTACCGTAAAGATAGTCTATTACATTATTTTNAAAAACTCTAATTTTTTCTCCATTAAAAGTGAGATTAGAATTATACTCTATAAGATGATTTACTGAACAATTGGAAATCTCATCANCGATCGAAAAAATCTCTGCAGGGCCAAACTCCCCCTTTTTTTGAAAAGCACAATAACCAATTTCACAATCCAATAATTTATTTTCAATNGATTCAACAACTGATAAATCTTTTGAAATAATTCCCATTGAAGAATTTTGGACCCTACATTTACTAGCTTTTAATTTACTTTCTTCTCCAGCACTTATAGCCTTGTCTTTAATATTTAAAAACTTACTGTCTGATATTTCTAATCTTCCACCAGAAATATCCACNCCATCGTTTCCGCAATTTATAAAGCTNCAGTTTTTCATAAATCCACTACAAAAATCTGCATCAAATGCATCTGAAAATGTATTTTTAATTTTAATATTTTCTATTTTAAATTCACACCTAAATAAATTAATAGCATCTTCACTTTTTAGCTTGGTAAAAACACTATTCCCAATACTTACTTTTCCTCCATATACNGTAAATGCACTTGGTAGGCTCTGGTGATTAGATTTCAAAGTGTCGTNCAATGANAATTGGTTAGAAAAATCTAAGTAGTTAATTTTACTTGAGTCGTTATTTTGAATGATATGAATTCCTTGTCCAGAACTATCCGAAGATATTACTTTCACCATTTTANCAACTTCTCCATTTATNTTAAAAGCACTGTAAGANAAAATACTACTAGAATTAATTAAGTCAATGGTCTCNCCTGCTTTTAAAATAACTATAAGTCCTTTTGGAATCATAATCTTCTTGTTAATAATGGTATTTTTATTTTTAAGAAAAATTGAGTTTGAATCCTCAGAATATTTAAAATAATTTAAAAAATTTAAGGACGTTAAGTNATTATATATTTTAGGATTTTGGGATGGTAAAACATCTACTAACATCCCAGAGAAAATTGGTTCTAACTGAAAAGTTACAGGGTTTAGATAATAATAATTAGGATTTAAATTTTTAAAATATTTTTTTGATAGGTCTTTAAATTTTTTCCAATCTAAGACATTAAAATATTTATTATTTAGTTTTTCTGATTTGACTAATTCTATTACNGAGTTTGTAAATTTTGGATGAATGTTCTCTCCTTTTGTAGTACCTACAATTACAGAATCAGTAATCTCTATTTTTAAAATTACACCCTCTCTTTTTGAATTTGACTCAATAAGTCTTTTTCCAATTTCTTCTTGAAATAAATAATCTTTGTTTTCAATGCTAATTAATTTNGAGTAAACTCCAATGAGATGTTTCGATTTGAAATCTTCATTAAAAGCAATAATTGAACGCGCTAATAATAAGTCATTGCTGTTTTCAAGAGCATATAATCTAAACTTTTTTTTCCTGTATAGCCTTTNCCCATTTTTACATTGAATAGAAATATATTCCTGGGATTTAAATATTTTTACTTTGATAGTATCNCTTTCAAAATATAAATTAACCAGTTCATTATTTTCAATATTCGATATTGGTTTTTCAAATGAAAAGCTATTGATTTCTTGGTTTTTATTTTCCTGACANGAATTTNAAAATATAGCTAGTAACAGAANTGAAATAATTTTATTAATCATTTAATTGTAATTNATAATTTATTCAAANAAAATCTAANAAAAGTAAAATTACTTTGAGATTAATTTNAGACTCGATATGTCTATTTGGTACAAATCTGCATCTCCCATNTTATCGAAGTCATAATACCCACCTACATAAGCAGTATTCCCATCTTTTGAAATACATATTGTTTTTTCTTCCATTGTGGTGTTAATAGGACTTCCTAAGTTTANAGGTGAACTCCAATTTTCATGNCCGCCAGTACAATAGTATATATCGTAACTTCCAACGCTATTTTTTCTTCCATTTGAAGTAAAGAAAAGCAATTTGCCACTAGGGTGAATNAAAACACATTTTTCNTCTCCAGAAGTATTAATTTCATCCCCTAAATGAATCGGTTCTGAATAAGTTTTATTAGTTTTTTTAACATAATATATATCTGTTTTACCAAGGCCAGTTGGTCTTTCAGAAACAAAATATATATATGATTCATTCTCTGTAATGCTCGCAGAACTTTCAAAATAGGAGCTATTTATTTTATTACTGATTTTTTTGTCTTTATTCAAAATTGGTTTAGGGTTTGACCAACTACCAGATTTTGTNTATGNTGCTTCGTATATATCTCCACTTCTTGTTAAATATGGAATATTTCTGTAGATGATTATNGAATTATCAGCTTTAAAACTTAAAGATGCATCGTGAAAATCGGTATTTATTTTTCCCAATTTGTTNGATGGGGTTAACCACTTCTTTCCAATACTATCCCATTTTGATAAGTATATATCTGAAAAATACTGATGNTCAAAATACTGATCAACATTTCCTCCTTTGGTATCTGCTCTTCTNGAAGTAAACATTAAATATTTTCCATTATTACTTAACGATGGTGCAAAATCAGATCCNTTAGAATTCAGAACAGGACCCATATTTGAAATAATTATTTCATCATTTGTTTCCNTTAATTCTTNTTCTGCAAAAACCAATTGATTAAGNTTTAAATCAATTGAGTAGTCTTTTATTTTTTGCTTAGATTTTATTTCAGAAACAAATTTTTCATAACTGGTTTTAGATTTTTTTAATTCTACTAGTCTAAAGTAAATTTCTCCCAATAAATAATATAAATCTTCATCTACTTTTGGATTGTTCTTTTCTGCAATTTCTGCGTGATATTTTGACTTGTTATAATCATGTAATCTGTAATAACATCTTGATATTCCAAAATGAGCTTTTGCGTTAGAGGGGTTTAAAGCAATAATCTCTTTGTAATTTAAAAGAGCAGTTTTAATATTTCCCTGTAAATAAAGTTGCTTTGTTTCTGTAAGTTTTATTTGAGATTTTGTTTTGTTTAAAAGACCATCTTCTTGNGATAAAACTGATTTTACATTGCATATTACAAGAGATAATAGAACTAGTTTAAAAATAACTTTTTGATTTTNCATAAGAAATATTGTTTTCTAAAATTAAATAAATATAATGGTATTGTCATAATTTTAGTTTACTATCCACCATATTGTTAAATTTACAATATTAAAATATAGATATGTCCAATTATTCATTGAATGCCATTAGTCCTATTGACGGACGATACTTTGCTAAAACAAAGGTTCTAAATACTTTTTTTTCTGAGTCTTCTCTGATTCGCTACAGATTAAAAGTAGAAATTGAATACTTTATCTCCTTATGTGAATTACCACTACCACAATTAAAAAATTTNAACCTAGAACTTTTTAAAACTTTAAGATCTTATTATAAAGATTTTAATTCTAGCGATGCTCAAAGAGTAAAAGATATTGAAGCAATAACTAATCACGATGTAAAAGCTGTTGAGTATTTTATTAAGGAAAGGATGGAGAAAGATGGCATTGGTGATGCTAAGGAATTTGTACATTTTGGACTCACTTCTCAAGACATTAATAATACTGCTATTCCAATGAGTGTAAAAGATGCATTAGAAGAGGTATATCAACCTGCAATAGTTAGTCTTGTTAAGAACTTAGAAGTTCTATCCAATCAATGGTCTTCGATTCCAATGTTGGCTAAAACCCATGGTCAGCCTGCATCTCCTACCAATCTTGGTAAAGAANTTTATGTATTTGTGGAAAGATTAAATCAACAGTTAGAAACCCTAATNTATATAACNCATGCTGGTAAATTTGGAGGAGCAACTGGAAATTTTAATGCNCATTATGTTGCTTACCCATCCATAGANTGGAAAAAATTTGCNGACGAGTTATTAGCAGATAAATTTAAATTAGTGAGATCCCAAACAACAACACAAATTGAACATTATGATCACTTGGCATCTTTATTNGATGTTGTTAAAAGAATAAATACCATAATATTGGATTTAAATAGAGATATGTGGACCTATATTTCTATGGATTATTTTAAGCAGAAAATTAAAAAAGGAGAAATAGGATCTTCTGCTATGCCTCATAAAGTGAATCCTATTGACTTTGAGAATTCAGAAGGAAATATTGGGATTGCCAATGCGATTTTAGAGCATTTAAGTGCCAAACTTCCAGTAAGTAGACTNCAAAGAGATTTAACCGACAGTACAGTTCTCAGAAATATTGGTGTCCCTTTCTCACATGGACTTATTGCAATTTTATCTACTCAAAAAGGATTAGATAAGCTTCTTTTAAATAACGATACTATTGAAAAAGATTTAGAAAATAATTGGGCTGTNGTTGCAGAAGCAATTCAAACCATTTTAAGAAGAGAAGGAGTTAAAAACCCATATGAATTATTGAAAAATCTTACAAGGAAAAATGAGAAAATCACAAAAANATCAATNAAGAATTTNATAAATAAATTGGATGTTTCTGAAGATTTAAAAATAGAATTAAATCGAATAACTCCTTTCNCATATACAGGGATATAAAAATTGCGTTTAAATTTTCATTAGTGTTACTGCTGCTATACAAGCTGTTTCGGTTCTTAGTCTGTTATTTCCAAGACTAATCATTTTATAATTATTTGTTTTTGAAANTTCTATTTCCTTNGAAGTAAAATCTCCNTCTGGACCTATGATTATAACTTGTGATTCTAAAGAGTTTGAAATTTCTTTTAATTGAATTTTTTCTTCTTCTTTGCAGTGAGCTANAAATTTTAATTTACAAGAATTTTTTTTAATAAAGTCGTTAAATTTTTCTGCAGGATGAATTGTAGGTAGCCAAAACCTTTGAGACTGTTTTANTGCAGGAATTAATAACTTTTCAAACCTTTTTANGTTCAATTTTCTCCTTTCAGAATTTTGTGAAATAATTGGNAAAAAATCAGTAACACCAATTTCGGTAGTTTTTTCAATGATTAATTTATTTCTATCGTTATTTTTTGTTGGACAAAATGCAAGAGTTAATGGGACAGGTTTTTTAATTTTCTTTAGCTCATGGATTTTAATTTTTGTTTTTTTTGGATTGGAATCGATAATTTCTCCTTCTCCATATAACCCGTATCCATTAATAATTGATAAATTATCTTTGTTCTTCAGTCTTAAAACCTTTATAGCATGACGAGATTCACTTTGTGTTAAAAANCAAATTCCATTTTCTATACTATCTGTTAAAAAAGTATTCACTCTTTTCTAATTTTTAAGAATAATTTAATATAAATATTTAAAATTGAAAAAAAAATAATGTATTTTAGAATCAATTATTAACAAAATAAACAATNAAAATCTGNACCATGAATTTTTTTAAATTTCTTTTTANAATAACAATCGTTCTCTCATTTTTTACTGTTAATTCTCAAACAAAACTAATAGAAGATGTTGAATTCAATTCTTTTCAAGAAATAAACGGAGAAAAAACTGTTTTAAATGGAGGAGGTTTAAGAGAAAAGTATGGATTTATGGATTTGTATGTAGGTGGACTATACATAAATAAATCCTCTTCAGATGCTGATAAGATAATTATGGCTGATGAAAATATGGGTATTAGAATTNTTATTGTTTCTGGATTAGTTACTAGAGAAAGATTTATTGAAGCTCTTGAAGACGGTTTTATNAATACAACAGCAGGAAAATCATCTCCATCTGATGTAGACAAGTTTAAAAAATTCTTAAGTGATCCTTTTATTGAGGGAGACGAAATTGTTCTTAATTACTNTAAAGGCGAAGCTGTTCACTTATATAAAAACAAACAAGAAAGAGGAACTTTTGACGGTTTNGAGTTTAAACAAGCACTTTTTGGTATTTGGCTTGGTGGAAATCCTGCTGATGATAGTCTTAAAGAAGAAATGTTAGGACTTTAAATTTATTTTACTGCTTTNAAACTTAAGTCCATATTGTTGATAGAGTGGGTCAAAGCTCCAACTGAAATATAATCAACACCACTCATAGCATAGTTTTTTATNTTTTCTAAATTTATTCCTCCGGAAGCCTCGGTTTCAAATACACCGTTNATTAATTCAACGCCGATTTTTAAGTCCTGAAAGTTAAAATTATCCATCATTATTCTGTGAACATTTCCACACTCTAAAACTTGCCTAACNTCGTCTAAATTTCTAGTTTCAATTTCAATTTTTATGTCCAATTTATTTTCTCTTAAATATTTATTAGTTTTTTCAATTGCTTTTTTTATTCCACCTGCAAAATCTATGTGGTTATCTTTTAGCATAATCATGTCATAAAGTCCAAATCTATGGTTGTAGCCACCCCCAATTTTAACAGCCTCTTTCTCTAAAAACCTATTTAAAGGTGTAGTTTTTCTTGTATCTAAAATTTTACTATTTAAATGTTTTAACTTTTCTACATATTTATTAGTCAAGGTTGAAATGGCACTCATTCTTTGCATCACATTTAAAACCAATCTTTCAATTGTTAATATAGAACAGGATTGACCACTTACAATAAAAGCAACATCGCCAATACTTACTTTTTGTCCATCTTTTAAAATNCTTTTAAAATCAATAGTTGGATCATAGTAATTAAATATTTCTTTAGCCAAATTAATTCCAGAAATAATTCCATTTTCTTTTACTAGGAGTTTTGCTGAACCTATACTGTTTTTGGGAATACAAGACAGGGTAGAGTGATCTCCTTGCTTAACGTCTTCTTCAATAGCTAGTTTTACAAAATGATTTATTTCCATAATTTAAAGTTTAGAAATATTTTTAAAATATTGATTCATATTATTTTTAAAATTTTCAGGCCTATCAAGACAAAATTTTTCTAGAACATTTAACCCTTTTTCATATTTTTTTGTTCCATTTTTATAACCCCATCTATTGTAATGTTCTTTAACCATTGGCGAAAATAATTNTTTAAATTCTATAAGATTGGNCATTAAATTTTCTGATGAAAGTTCATTTTCAAGTAGGTAATTAACTCTTTTAGTAAATAATATCTCAAATTNAGTTTGCTTTAGTAAATAATTAATTAATTCTCCTCCTAAAGCTGGAGACCAATCTCTTTGGATATAATCAAACATGTTAAATTCTGGATTTCCTACACAAGCATCCATATCAATCAATACAGCACTCCATGGACGATTGCCTTTCTTTTTTTTCCAAAAAAAAGTGTTGTTGCAAGGCCAGTCATTATTTTGAAAAAACAGTTCAATTATGAACCAATCTATAATAGATTGCATATTGAACTTTTTTGCAATTTTTTCATATTTAATTTTAGGGTTATTTTTTATTTCAAGAANTAAACTATTTAAATCACCATATCCCTNTTTTTTGGAATAACCCTTGTCATCCGCATCAATTAATTTCTTTTCTTTTATTTTATATTTATTAGAAATTGCCTTNAGATCCATTCTCTCTCTCAATCCATGTATTCCCCAGTANTCTCCGTTTAAATAGACTAAAACAGGTTGGTAGCTCATTACGTCAACATTTAGATTTTTACATATTTTAGAAATCCACCCGTCGACAAATATTTCGTTTCCCCATCCTGAAAAAGAAGATCTTAAAATAATTTTATCAATTTCGTGTTCAATATCTAAAAGAGTATTTAGTTTGTTTTTTTGATGTATATAAAATCTAAGACTTTTTTGAGGAGCTAATGGGGTAATATATCCATGAATTCTAAAAAGAAAACTGCCATTTAAAAACATTTGATTATTGTTAAATATTTCAATTTCTCCAGTTTGTTTTCTTTTTTTAAACTTGTAGAAATTTCCTGATGTCTGATCTTTTTCTCTGTTAAAACTATTTCCTGGAACATAGCATCCAACTTNGGGATCAAATAANGTTCTNGAATTTACCTTTAAGTTTACTATTGGAAATTTAAGTTCNGATTTNATCCCNAATAAATAATTATAAATAGAAGAATCAACTACTANATTATCTTTTAATGCAAGTACTTTTATCTGATGAAAGGAAGAAAATTTACCTANAGGNGCTTTCCAATTATTTACATATTTACTGTAATCTTCAATTGCTGTTGGAATGTTAATTAGCTTGGGAATTAATTTTTTTAAATTGTAAGTGATTTCGTTGGACCCTTTAATTGTATCAAGATTNTAAATCAATTTTAAATTTAAATCATTCCCAGTTTTGAATNTAACGAAAATTGAATCTTCACTATAACTTCCAGAAATGTAATTACTAGANATATTTAATGAATTAACNCCATANAATGGAGAAAAAAAGTTTTTTGTTTTTTTAGAGTTATTACAGCTTATTATAAAAATTGTAAGTATAAATAAAATTGACTTTTTTTTCATTTGATTCAATCTCACGCAAAAGTACAAATACTTCTATATAGATTTAATTTTTTTATTTTCATAATAATTAAATGATCTTATTATTAATTGATATAAGATTTTAAAAGAATAATTAAATATTTTTGTCGTTATGTTATTTAGTTTAGAGAACTTAAAAAGTAATAAATGAAAATAATAAAATTTATATTTTCAAAATTTTTCTGGATTAACTTCATTTTGGCTAGTGCAACTTTATACGGTACTTTCTACTATACAATGGATAATTTAGATAAATATACCAACCATAATATTAAAATTGAAGTTCCCAATTTATTAGGTATTCAAATCAATAATTTAAATGACACCTTAGAGAAATTAGAATTAAGGTATGAAATACGAGATTCTGTTTATTCTGAAAACTATCCAATGGGTATGATTATTCAACAACATCCAAAACCACATTCAGAAAACTTCCCAAATTATATCAAGCCCAATAGGAACCTATATTTAACTATTGTAAAAAAACAAGAAGTTTACAAAACTGTACCAGATTTAATATCCAATGTTTGTTCTAAAAATATTGGCAAATCAAAATTAGAAATGCTTGGGTTTAAGGTTGATTTAGAAATGAAAAATCATAAAGACAGAAATAAAGTACTTGAAATTAGGTTTGAAGATGAGATTGTTAAAGCAGGGAGAAAATTATTAAAAGGGGCTACTTTAAAATTAATTTATGGATCTGGCGATAAAGGAAAGCCAATTGAATTACCAGATTTCAGAGGAATGAATATCTATTTAGCAACAAATAAAGCACTTGAAATTGGATTAGAACTTGAGATTAATTACAATGATTCTGTTCTTGATTATAAGGATTCAAATCTTGCAGTAATTTACAATCAATATCCAGACCCTAAGATTAATAATAAATCCTTTGTTTCTATTGGAAGTTTAGTAATAATAGATGCAAATCTTTCCACCTCGTTGGATAGTATTTATGCAAAAGACACCGTAGGATTAAACTATAATATTTGAAAAATTTCTTTTCGCTTTCTTTCTTTTTAATTCCATTCTTTCTTATTTCTCAGGAAAGTCTCCAGCCTCTGAGAACTAATATATCATTGTTTGATATACAATCTTCTAAAAGGACTCACTACATAGAGAATTTAGATTTTATTTATTTAACAGACACTCTTAGTTTGCCATTAATTGATGATTTTTCTACCGATAAATTTAAAGTTTATGAAACCGATACTAGTGGTCCTAATATTTCAGATTCTTCGTGGAATTATTTGTTCTTTTTAGATGGGAGTTTGGTTCCTCTTACAATTTCCTACATGTCTTCTCCAACATTTACCTATGCTTATGATAGCATAAATTCTAACGGGACGGATACTCTAATTATGCTAACAATTCAAAATGATCCAGATACTTTAATAATAAATAATCTTTCCTATTATCCTATCACCAATGATACAATAATTTTATGGCCAAATGTCACTATTATCGATTCACTTTGGACACCAGCTAGTCCTGATACAACTTTTGCCAATCTTTCTTCAGACTATCGTCAAGATTCTATCTCTTTATATTTTGTTTCACCTAAAACTGAAGACTTAGATAAAATTTGGTTAGATAACGATGTCTTCTTAAATTACAATTATCCTAAGAATCCTTGGACTCTAGGTGTAGTTACTTTTGATGGTTTAAACTCGTCTGGAAAACCCTATGATTGGACTACCGGGGCTACAGACTGGTCAGATCAATTAACTTCTAAACCCATTTTTTTAGGAGATAAAGACATTGGTGATTCATTGTATTTATCTTTCTTTTTCCAAGCTGGGGGATTTGGAGAAACTCCAGACTCAGACGATTCACTTAAGCTTGAATTTTATAATCCTTCTAATCAAGAGTGGAATTCAATTTGGTCAACCAATGGTTTTGACAGTGATCAATGGTACTACAAACATATTTTACTAGATTCTTCAAAATATTTTCAAGATGGATTTAGGTTTAGGTTTAATTCTTATGGAAGTCTAAATGGGAGTTTAGACCATTGGAATCTTGACTATGTTTATTTCAACGAAAGTCGTTCATTACAAGATACACTAATGCAAGATTGGGCATTCACATCACCTCCACTTTCCATGCTTGAAAATTACAGCTCTGTTCCTTGGAAACATTTTAAAAATACAACTTCTGAAATCTTGCTAAAAAATGCCATAATTACATCTTATAATTCTTCTGACAACCCCAAATTATTACAACCTTGTTCTATGGATTTGTTCTATGATGATATATTACAATCTTCTTTTCCATATTCGGCCACTGTTCTAAATGTTCCAGAATTAAGTTATTTTGATATGTTTTATGATTTTGGATCCACTTTTGAACTTAATACTTTACTTACGGATACTTTTGTGGATTATTCTTACAGATTTTATTTATCTACCAATACTACACCAGAAAGATTAAGTGAAAATGATACCATTTTACTATATCAATCATTTCAAAATTATTATTCTTATGACGACGGCTCTGCAGAAGCTGCTTATGGCTTAATAGGCAATGGAGTAGAACTAGCCTATAGGTTTTCAATTTTAGACGGAATTGGAACAGATACTTTAAAAAGCATTAAAATGCATTTTTCTCCCTCTGTAAATGATGCTTCTAATGATCCATTTTTTCTTCAAATTTGGGACGATAGTTTGGGAACCCCAGGAAGTTTAATCTACACCACAGATGATTTTGATTTTCCTGAGCTATACTATCCAGAGTATAACTCAGGGTTGAATGGTTTTTTTGAATACGAATTGCCATCTTTAGTTGCCGTAAGTGATACATTTTATATTGGCTGGAAACAGACTTCATCAGCAAGATTAAACATAGGTTTTGATAAAAATATTAATAGAAAACTTGATATATTTTACAATTTAGGTTCTGGTTTTCAAAATACCATATTTGATGGTGCGCTTATGATGCGTCCTGTTTTTGTTTCTCCAATGGATAATGTTGTGAATTATCCTGAACTGTTAAGTAACGACTTAGATATTTCTTTTTACCCAAACCCTGCAGATGATTTAGTTCAAATTTCTAAAAAAGATATTGTTAGAATTGAAATCTACGATTTAAACGGAAGAATGGTAAATAGCTTAGATATGGTAAATAAAAGTTCTTTTAAGATTGAAAATTTACTCAATGGAATTTATCTCGTTAAATTTAAATTTAATAATGGAGAAATTAAAGTTAAAAAACTAATTGTCCAACACCAATAATGAGCCAGGAAGTTAAAAATATTGATGATCATGAGGAAGAGCTTTTTGAACACTATAATTTTATAGCTAACAATGGTCAAGAAAAATTAAGAATTGATAAGTTTTTAATGGCTCGAATTGCCAATACATCAAGGAATAAAATTCAAATTGCTGCTCATAATGGAAATATCCTAGTTAATAAATTACCAGTAAAACCAAATTATAAGGTTAAACCCAAAGATGAAGTTTCTATAGTGTTACCTTATCCAGTGAGACAACTAGAGTTAATTCCACAAGATATTCCTGTTGATATTATTTATGAGGACGATCAATTATGTTTGGTTAATAAATCTGCCAATATGGTTGTTCATCCAGGATATGGAAATTACGATGGTACATTAGTAAATGCATTGTTATACCATTTTGAAAAATTACCGGAATTACCTTCTGATTATTTTGGTCGTCCAGGATTGGTTCACCGCTTAGACAAACATACTACAGGAATAATGGTAGTTGCTAAGACAGAGAATACTTTAATCAATTTGGCAAAGCAATTTTTTGATAGAACTACTAAAAGAAGATATCATGCACTAGTTTGGGGCGATCTTGAAAAGGATGAAGGAACAGTAGATTTATTTTTAGGAAGGTCTTTGAAAAATCGAAAACTAATGGCTTGTTATCCTGAAAAAGATCATGGAAAGCATGCGATTACTCATTATAGCGTAATTGAAAGGTTTGGTTATGTTACACTTATAGAATGCAGGCTCGAAACAGGCAGAACTCATCAAATAAGGGCCCATATGAAACATATTGGACATCCGCTTTTTAATGATTTAGAATACGGCGGTAACAAAATTATAAAAGGAACGAGCTTTACAAAATACAAGCAATTTGTAGAAAATTGTTTTAAGCTTTTACCTGGACAAGCTCTTCATGCAAAGTCACTTGAATTTTACCATTCAACTCTAAAAAAAGACTTAAGTTTTGATAGTGAACTACCAGATTATTTTGAAGAAGTACTTAATAAATGGAGGCGATATTCTCAATCTAGCACTTTTTAAGATATTAAAGTTTTCAACAATTTATTATATAATACAAAGTACTTTTTATTTTAGATGGACAATCTAATTTATGTACCTAATTTTTGATACTGAAACTACTGGCTTGCCTAAAAAGTTTAACGCTCCAATCACTGATTTAGACAATTGGCCAAGGTGTGTACAAATTGCCTGGCAGCTTCATGACTATGATGGAACATTAATAGAACACAATAATTTTTTAATTGTCCCAGATGGTTACGATATACCTTACCAATCAGAAAAAATTCATGGCATATCTACTGCATTGGCTAAAACTAATGGAGAGTCATTACTAGAGGTTTTAAATTCTTTTAAAAATGTTTTAGCCAAAACAAAGGTTCTAGTTGGACAAAATCTGAAGTTTGATTTAAATATTATCGGATCAGAGTTTCATAGATTAGGATTTGATAATGCATGGTTAAAAATGCCAGTACTAGACACCTGTACAGAAAAGTCAGCATTTTTATGTAAACTTCCTGGTGGAAGAGGAGGTAAATTTAAATATCCAACTCTCTCTGAGCTTCATCAATGCTTATTTAAAGTGCCTTTTAAAGAAGCGCACAATGCTACGGCTGATGTAGAGGCAACAGCTAGATGTTTTTTTGAACTTATCAGAAAAGGATCTTTCCAAAAATCAGATCTTTATTTAGATGATCAAAAATATGCTGATTTTTTTCTTAAGAATACTTCTGAGTTCCTCCCTGCTGGAATTAAACATATAAATTTATCCAAAAAAAGTAAAGAACTTGTTAAGCAAAAGAAATCTGATGTTATTAAAAAAATTATTCCTAAAGAAGATATTTCTCATTTAAAAGACGTTCCCTTTTCCCATCTTCATAACAAAACTCAATTTTCTGTTCTTCAATCCACTATTAAAGTAGAAACTCTAATTGAAAAAGCGGTAGAGTTTGGAATGCCCGCAGTAGCTTTTTCTGATTCAGGAAATATGATGGGGGCATTTCAATTTGTGGAAGCAGGTTTTAAACATAACCAATCCATAGATAAAAAAATTGAAGTGGCTAATGAAAATGTAAATGTTTCAGAAATAGAAATCCAAGATTTAGAAAGAAAAAAAATTGTTCCGATTGTTGGGTGTGAGTTTCAAGTTTGTCAGGACAGGAATGACAAGACTTATAAAAATAATGGTTATCAAGTTCCTTTTTTAGCTAAAAATAAAAAGGGCTATCAAAACCTAATCAATCTTTCCTCCATCGGATTCATTGAAGGGTTTTATTATGTTCCTAGGATAGATAAAAACATAATCTTAGAATATTCCAATGATTTGATTGTAACTACAGGTGGATTGCACGGAGAAATAGCCCAATTAATATTAAATGAAGGGGAACAAAAAGCGGAAGAGTCACTTTTATGGTGGAAAGAAAACTTTAAAGATGATTTCTATATAGAAATTGTTAGACATGGTTTGGAGGAGGAGGAAAAAGTAAATGAGGTTTTACTAAGATTTGCCAAAAAACATTCTATTAAATATTTTGCCTCTAACGATACTCACTATTTAAATAAGGACGATGCTGATGCCCATGATGTGCTATTGTGTATTAAGGATGGGGAAAGAAAATCAACTCCGATTGGAAAAGGAAGAGGTTTTAGATTTGGGTTTTTAAATTCCGAATATTACTTTAAGTCACAGAAGGAGATGAAATCTTTATTTTCTGATATTCCTGATTCCATAATAAACACCAATGAAATTATTGCAAAGTGTGAATCTTATCGTTTGGCTTCTGAGGTATTATTGCCTGAGTTTGAAATCCCCGATGAATTTAAAGATCCAAAAGATATAGAGAATACGTCACTTAAAAATGGAGAAAACAACTACTTAAGACATTTAACTTTTCAAGGTGCTAAAGTTAGATACAAAGAATTATCGGAAGAAATCAAAGAAAGATTAGATTTTGAGTTAGAAATTATTAGAAATACAGGTTATCCTGGGTATTTTTTAATTGTACAAGATTTTTGTTCTGCAGCTAGAGATATGAACGTTTCAGTTGGCCCTGGAAGAGGTTCTGCAGCTGGTTCTGCTGTTGCATATTGTATAGGAATTACTAATGTTGATCCAATTAAGTACAATCTTCTTTTTGAGAGATTTCTTAATCCTGATAGAGTTTCTTTACCGGATATTGATATTGATTTTGACGATGAAGGAAGATCAAGAGTAATTCAATATGTTATTGATAAATACGGTTCAAGTCAAGTTGCCCAGATAATTACTTATGGTACTATGGCTGCAAAATCTTCTATTAGAGATACCGGAAGAGTTTTGGACTTGCCTTTGCAGCAGACAGATAGGTTGGCAAAGTTGGTTCCTGATGTAAAATTGAATAAATTATTTAGTTGGAATAAACAAGATTTAAAAAGTAATATCTCACCTGATCAATTAAAAAATGCAGAAGAACTCATTAATAAATTAGAGGAGGAAGGAATTGAAGGAGAAGTTATCAGACAAGCAAAGCTGGTAGAGGGCTCGTTAAGAAATACAGGAATTCATGCATGTGGAGTTATAATCACTCCGTCAGATATAAGAGATTTTGTCCCTGTTTCATTGGCCAAAGATTCAGAAATGTGGTGTACTCAATTTGACAATTCTGTTGCAGAGTCTGCGGGTTTGTTGAAAATGGATTTTCTTGGGTTAAAAACTCTAACTCTAATTAAGGACACAATAAAAATTATAAAAGCGATGTCAGGCAAATCTATAGAAATAGATGAAATATCTCTTGATGATGAAAAAACATATGAACTTTTTCAAAAAGGAGAAACAGTGGGGATTTTCCAATACGAATCTCCAGGAATGCAAAAACATTTAAAATCATTGCGACCAACAGCTTTTTCAGATTTAATTGCAATGAATGCGCTTTATAGACCAGGTCCTATTGAATACATTCCAAGTTTTATCAAACGAAAGCATGGCAATGAGGAAATAGAATACGATTTACCCATAATGGAAGATTTTTTAAAAGAAACTTACGGTATTACAGTTTATCAAGAACAGGTCATGCTATTGTCTCAAGAGTTAGCAGGTTTTTCTAAGGGTGAAGCAGATACTTTAAGAAAGGCAATGGGTAAGAAAAAAGTAGACTTGCTAAATAAAATGAAGCCACAATTTCTTTCTCAAGGTCAAGAAAGGGGACATGATACTGAAATTTTAGAAAAAATATGGAAAGATTGGGAGAAGTTTGCATCCTATGCATTTAATAAGTCACATAGTACATGTTATGCATTAATTGCTTACCAAACAGCTTATTTAAAAGCACATTACCCAGCAGAATATATGGCTTCAGTACTAAGTAATAATATGAACGATATAAAATCTGTTACTTTTTTCATGAAAGAGTGCAATAGAATGGGATTGAAAGTACTAGGACCAGATGTCAATGAAAGTTGGTACAAGTTTGCAGTAAATGAAAAAGGCGAAATTAGATTTGGTCTTGGCGCTGTAAAAGGAGTGGGAGAGGGGACAGTTAAAAACATTACTTCCGTTCGAAAAGAGTTTGGAAAATTCAATACTATTTTTGATTTTATTAAACGTGTTAGCCTTAAAGACTGTAACAAAAGAGTAATTGAAAGTTTAGTAATGGCAGGAGCATTTGATTCATTTAATAATTTTCATCGTGCCCAATTTTTTAATGTAGACGAGAAACAGGTTTCATTTGTAGAAAAATTATTAAAGTTTGGACAGGCTTTTCAGTCAAAAGCTAACTCCCCGCAGGTAAATATGTTTGATTCTATTGGAGAATCTCTTGAATTGGCAGAGCCGCAAATTCCACTGACAGAAGAGTGGAGTAATTTTGAACTTTTGACAAAGGAAAAAGAGGTAGTAGGCATTTATATTTCTGGACATCCATTACAAGACTACTATTTAGAACTAAAATATTTCTGTGATATTAATTTAAAAGTTCTCAACGAAAATCTAAAAGAGCTTCCCGAGAGAGAATTTTCTTTTATTGGTTTAGTAAGTAGTGCTGCAAATTTAGAAAGTAGAAGAGGAACTAAATATGGAGTTCTAGAGCTTCAGGACATGGAAGGTCAAATGGAGTTTAGACTTTTTGGAGAACAATATCTGAAATTTATGCATTTTTTGGTGCCTGGTAATTTTTTACATATAAAGGGAAAGGTTCAACAGCGTCCAAAATATTATAAGTCAGATGAATTTCAAAAGGAATTTAGAATTCAACAAATTGATGTTTTAGATGATATTCGAGACAAATTGTCTAACTCGTTGTATTTAAAATGGGATTATGAAAGTTTAAAGGCCGAACAAATCAATGACTTAGAAAAATTAATGGGAAAGTACAATGGTAAAAAACAAATTATTTTTGAACTATTAGATTCTGAATCCTCTACTTATGTAACCTTAAATTCAAGAAAGTTTATGTCTAATGTATCTAATGAGTTATTACATGAGATTAGTCAGTTAGATGGATTTTTGGGTTACTCTATTAATAAATCAAATATGATAAATTATTTAGAAAAAAATAATCATTAATTCTTCTCAGTAAACTTTATTATTTCGCAACATATTTAAACAAAATATATATCTTTGTTGATAATTATAAATTTATAAAAATGGCATTAGAATTTACCGAAGAAAATTTTGAATCTACAGCGTTAAAATCAGATAAGCTTGTTATGGTAGATTTTTGGGCTGAGTGGTGTGGTCCTTGTCGTATGGTTGGTCCTCACGTTGAGGAACTTTCTAAAGAATACGACGGGAAAGCTGTTGTTGGAAAAGTAAATGTCGATCTTCATGGTGGTATTGCTGCTCAGTTTGGAGTAAGAAATATCCCAACTATTGTATTTCTTAAAAATGGAGAATTAGTAGATAAGGTTGTTGGTGCAGTTCCTAAGGATCAACTCGCAGAAAAGTTAGACGCTCACATTTAATTATCTTACCAACATTACAATTCCATTTAGTTTTACTTCTTCTAGGTGATTTTTAAGTATGTAATAATATTGCCCTTCGCTTAATCTTATCCCATTACTACTTTCCCCATTCCAATCATTTTCGTAGGGGTTTTGATCAAATACTAGATTGCCCCATCGATTGTAAATTTTTATATCAAATAGATCATTGATTCCATAAATTACAAACTTGTCGTTCACTAAATCATTATTAGGACTAAAAATATTTGGAATAATAATTTCACTGGGTAAAATAGTAATTTCCAAACATGAGGTATCAAAACAGTTATATTCATTTGCAGCTATTAAACAGACTGTGTAATACCCTGGATATTTGTAAATATGAGTAGGTTCATATTCAATACTGGTGGAGTCGTCCCCGAATGACCAGTAATTAATTATCGAAGAATCTATTGAATTTTGAAAAAAATCAATTGGTTCATCAGGTTCCATTATTGTAGAGTTAAAACTAATAGAAATATTATGATAGTTGGTATCAATAAGAAAAAAGTTAGATGTATCTCTACAGTTATTATTGTCTAAAACAACTAATTGATAATTGTCTGCAATAAGATTGGATATGTTTAAAGAATCGGATAAGAAATTGTTCCAATAAAACTGTATACTGTCTGCTGTAGATGTCACTGTAATATTGGAAATAGCTCCATTTTCTTGTCCACAATCTTCATTTTTTATTATTACGAAAGAAGTATCAATTTCTGGTCCTGAAAGATCAGGAACATAAAAGTTATGACTTGCAATGCATCCCATCCCATCTATTAATTCTAGAAAAAAGCCACCTCCATTTAGGTTAAATGTATCTAGAGTTAAGGAGCTTTGAGTGTTCCAAGTCCAGCTGTAGGGGCTTATTCCTCCGACAATATTTATTCCACTAATGCTTCCATTTTCTTGGTTACATTTTTCACTTTCAACTATAACATTTGAACTATCAATTATTAAATCAGGAACATCTATACAAAATTGGTGAAAATTGCTAGCTCCACCAGTTGAGGCTGTAAAACCCCAAAAAACCATAGGGTTGCCGTTAAATACATTATTGATAATGTCACCAGTATAATTTAAAACAAGAAAATTATTATAATAGACGTTTAATAAATTTGCTACTGGATCCCACGTAATTCTTAATGGTTCAGCAATACAGTTTTCAATTTCCCCTAAGTCGTATGGTCCTGCAATATTATTGGAAGAGGTGTGAATCACATCCCCATCTAAATTAATTGAAATATGGTCGTTAAAGATATCTCCATGAGCTGTATTTTGATAAGTATCTAAATAAACTCCTAACGATGGAGAAACTCCACCCAAACCCATTTGGCCACCAGAAGAACCAATACTGGTATTAAAAGGCTGAAGGGCAAATACCATTCCATCTGCTCCTGCCCATTGACTTGTGTTATTACAGCCTAAATTTACTATAAAGCTATAATCAAAAGGTTGGTTTAAATCGATTTGGTTTATATTCCAGACAGAGCCTGCCTTATTGCCCATATCTGGTGTAAGTTGGTAACATTTACAGTTTATTACACTAGCGTCTCCATTAAGTTGAAATTGGGCACTTAATTGTGCATTAAAAACGATTAATGTCAGCCAAAGCAATATTATATAAGAAAACTTAATTTTAAATAATTTAAACAAAAGTAAAAAAAACAAATTTCAATCTTATAATATTCTCATATTGATTACGTTTCTTTATATTTAATAAAATCTAGTTTTAAAAATTTTGACTTACAAATGAAAATTGCACTTATTGGTTATGGAAAGATGGGAAAACTTTTAGAAATAAAAGCCAAGGAGAGAAACCATACCATTTCTAAAATTCTAAGAAATCAAAAATGGACTTCTCAAGATTTAATGGACTCGGATATGGCTATAGATTTTTCAAGTCCAGATTCTGCGGTAGATAATATTCATAAAGCCTTTAAGGCAAATCTTCCGATTGTTGTTGGCACAACTGGATGGAACAAGGATTTTGATAAAGTAAAAAATTGGTGTAATGAATATAACGGAGCAATTCTACCTTCCTCTAATTTTTCTTTGGGGATAAATATTTTTTTTGAAATAAATAAGCAGCTGTCAAAAATAATGAATCAGCAAAAGTCATATTCTGTAAAAATAAGTGAGACCCACCACACCGAAAAAGTAGATTCACCAAGCGGAACAGCAATCACTACGGCAGAAATAATTCTTGATCAAATGAACCATTATTCAAACTGGGTCTCGAATACTTCTAATTATGGTAATAAATTACCTATAATTGCAAAAAGACAAGAGGGTGTAGCTGGAATACATGAAGTTATTTTCGAAAGTAATATTGACGAGTTGTCCATTTGCCACAGAGCAAAAAATAGAGAAGGATTTGCTATTGGGGCAATTATTGCTGCAGAATTTTTATACAATAAAAAAGGACTTTTTTCTATGAAAGACGTTTTAAAATTTTAAGATGATACCATATATTTTATTAATTATAATGATCGTTGTTTATTTCTTTTCTCTTGGAAAGATTTTTGAAAAGAATGGGCACCAAATATGGGAGGGTTATGCTCCGATTTACAACATTTATGTATGGTTAAAAATCATTAAAAAACCATGGTGGTGGATTTTCTTTTTCCCTATTCCATTTGTAAATTTAATTGTTGCTATAGGTTGTAATGTTGAAACTGCAAGACTATTTGGAAAATATTCTGTTAAAGATACTCTGTTAATAATATTATTGCCTTGGTATTATATACCTTATTTAGCATTTGATTCTAAAAATGTTGTTATAGAACCCACAGACTGGACCAAAGAAAAAGAAAGAGACCAGAGAAAGTGGCATGATCAAATAACTCTGTTTTTTATTGCTCCATTTGTTGGCCATGGGCTGTATTTTATTTTTAGACTTATTGGTTCTAAAGACAAGCCGAATAAAAAAACAATGGCTGCAGATTGGACTAATGCTCTAGGATTTGCAATTGTTGCTGCATCCATTATAAGGTCTCTATTTTTCGAAGCCTTTACAATTCCAACAGGATCTATGGAAAAAACAATGAGAATTGGAGACTATCTATTTGTAAATAAAATGAAATATGGTGCCAAGTTGCCTCAAACACCAATTTCTGTTCCCTTTGTTCATAATAGATTGCCTTTCACCTTTATTCCCTCTTATGTAGACTGGTTTAGTTCTGATTATAGAAGACTATTTGGCTACGGTGAAATTAAAAGAGGAGATATTATGGTTTTTAATTGGCCTGTTGGGGATTCTGTAATTGTCCATAACGGAGTAATTGCCCACGATTATTATGCCATATTAAGGAACCAGGCCTTTATTAATTGTGTAAGGGATTTAAAAGCTTACACTAGTAATGGAATTAATTTAAGTTACGATAGGTATCAGCCGTTAGAATCGAAATATTTAAATTCTGCCAGACAAAAGTTAATTAATGGTGGTGGCTTAAGTCAGTCTCCAGTAGGCCCTATTGAAAAAACTGGTGGAATTGCTACCCTGCCTATAGATAAAAAGGAAAACTATATAAAACGCTGTGTAGCTATTGGTGGAGACACCTTAGAAATTAAAGACAATCTTCTTTATATAAATAGCCAACCAGAAGAAAAAAAAGATGAGGTTGTTTTTACTTATAATTTCTATTTTAAACCGGGGTCTTATATTCCACAAGAGAAAATTCTAGAGGATTTTGAAATTTACAGTGACCAGCATACAAGAGCAAATATTGAAAATAAATATATAAAAGTTGTAGATACTTCCTTTAAGGACTCCTTAGTTTATTTAGAAAAATTAGCTGCTTACAGTAGAGAACAAATAACTTGTTCCCCAGAGACAGCAAAAATACTTTCTAGATATTCTGGTTTAGATAGTATGAGTCAAGAAATTCATCCAAAAGGTTTTAATTATTCTATTTATGGGCAGTTCTATCCATATTTTCCAAACCATCCTTCTTTTGATTGGTCCAGAGATAATTATGGTCCACTAATAGTTCCAAAAAGTGGGTGGACTGTCGAACTAAGCGATTCTACGTGGATACTTTACAAACGAGCTATTGAGGTTTATGAAAAAAATAAAGTTTCTATAAACTCCAATGGAGATTTCCTTATAAATGATAAAATAAGTAATGAATATACCTTTCAACAAAATTATTATTGGTTGATGGGAGACAATAGGCATGGTTCGGCAGATTCAAGATGTTGGGGTTTTGTTCCTGAAGATCATGTCGTTGGGA
This sequence comes from Crocinitomicaceae bacterium, assembly GCA_002713405.1. GTDB lineage: Bacteria > Bacteroidota > Bacteroidia > Flavobacteriales_D > Parvicellaceae > MED-G20. The sequence continues at coordinate 22,906 of PAST01000017.1, forward strand.
CTGCATCTTTTGTTTGGTTTTCTAAACATCCTGAAACAGGAATTAGATGGGATAGAATTTTCTCTACAGTTCACTAATGAAGACTGTCCTTTGTTCGGCCTATGCTGGTAATCTTATGTATTATTCGATTATTACAAAATCCTCTCAAGTATATATTGATAGATTTGAGAATTTTCACAAGCAATCTTATAGAAACCGGTGTGTCATTTCAAGTCCGAATGGACCTCTTAAGTTAATAATTCCCATTATTAGAATTTCCAAAAATATTGTCAAGGATGTAAAAATTGACAACCATCAAAATTGGAGAAAAATCCATTGGAAATCTTTGGAGAGTTCTTACAGATCTTCCCCTTATTTTGAGTTTTATGAAGACGAATTTAAGCCGCTCTATTTGGGAAAAAAAATAGAGTATTTATTGGATTTTAATCAGCAAATTAATTTAGTTCTTTTAAGGTGTTTAAATATTGAAACTGAAATTATATTTTCTGATTCCTATATAGAAAAAGGAGGAAATATTGATGATTTTAGGGATATAATTCACCCAAGTTCAAAACCAACAGAAAGAGTTAAAAAAATCAAATATAGCCAGGTATTTCAGGAAAGTCAAGAATTTATTTATAACCTAAGTGTTTTTGATCTGTTATTCAATCAGGGGCCGTTGGCGAAACAATTGCTGGATTCGTAGAGTAATTACAAGCATTACTAATTACATTCAATATTTTAGTTCTTATATTCATGCTTATTAATTTGTGATTTTCAGCATCTGGATAAACTCTATTGGATAGAAAAACATAAAGAATACCAGTTTCTGGGTCTGCCCATGTTAAGTTTCCAGTAAATCCAGAATGTCCAAAGCTATCAAAAGATACACATTCAAAACAGGTTGGTCCCCCAGCTCCATCTCTAACAGGTTTGTCAAATGCAATTCCCCTTCTGTTTTTATTAGAGCTGTAATATGGAGATGAGGTATATTTTTCAATAATATCAGAACTTAAAATAGTATCTCCTCCATAAGTGCCCTTGTTTAAATACATCTGCATTATTACAGCTAGATCATTTGCGTTTGAAAAAAGACCTGCGTGCCCACCAACTCCGCCTAAGAGAGCAGCCCCTTGGTCATGAACATATCCATGAATTAGTTGATGTCTAAAAAAAGTGTCATTTTCAGTTGGTGTTATTCTATTTAGATCCCATTTGTTAAGTGGGTTGTAACCGATATTTTGAAGTCCAATTTTATTGTAAATATTTTCTGCAATTAAGTCTTGGCTGTTAAAGGTGATTTTTTTAATTATTTCATTGATGAAGTAATACCCCACATCACTGTATTTATATTTTTTATTTTTATTAATGTCTGTGGAAAGTATTCTTTCAAAAATAGTATCCCTGTAGGAGCTTAGCATATATAAGTTTTTTGCAACTAAGCTTTGGTGAATATTTGACGGAAGTTTACTGTAGAGTTCATAGGATGGCATTCCTTCATTTAATGTTTTAACATAAAAAGGTATCCATGAGGCCAAACCAGCTTGGTGGGTTAAAATTTCTTTTAGCACTAAATTTTTATATTCTGTGGAGTCTAATATTTCTGGCAAATAATATCCTAGGGTAGAGTCTACGCTAAATCTGTTTTCTGACTCTAGTTGCATTAATATTAATGCAGAACTTGCAATTTTTGTGATGGAAGCCAAATCGTAAATGTCAGAATTTTCTACTTTTTTTGAACTACTATCATAAGTGTGATTTCCGTAGGATTTGTTAAAGAATACATTGCCGTCTTTTGCAGCTAATATTTGACAACCTGGCATTGCATGTTTATCTATTCCTTCATTCACTATCGAATCAATTTTATAAAGTATACTATCATTTATATCTAGTTCATTAGGGTTTAAATAGGAAAGTCTAGTTTTAGTAGAGTTTAATCCATCCCCTGATTGGTAATTTTTACATAAATTATTTTCTAAAGAATTATTACAGGAAAGACCTCCAAAAATAACTTGGCTAGAATGTTTAAGATTTTTTGGTTTAGAGTTAGGGTTGTATAATATTGCTTGACAGCTATTTATTATAAGATCTTCAAAAAAGAGTTTTTTCCCGTGAACATAGTTTAGAATTATTTTATTTTTTGAACTTATTTCATGAATTAAATTGGCAATTTCAAAGTGAATAGTGTCTGTGTTTACAATAATAAGATTAAAACTTTTTAGTTCTTTTCCCATTGCTCTTATCATTCTTTTTGAGGTGAAAGTGTTGAAATGAAAATGGTTAACATTAGAATAGTTGTCACAAGACTCTTCAAAGCTATTTAAGTTGTTTGAGGATAGATTTAGGGTTGCAATTTTTAAAGTATCAAGTTTTTTTAAGGGGATTATATTTTTTGAGTTTTTTAATATAACAGTGGTATGAAGAGTCGTAGAATCCTTAGAAAAAAGACTATTAGAACATATTATTGCCAATATAAAGACCCATAATTTTAAAATAATTTTGCTCATTTTTCTTTTAACTTGAATATAACTCAATATTAATTTTTATTTGTTTATAAATTATATTTTATAAAAGAGTTTAGGAAAAATAAAATGTTGATAAAGTTTTAAAAAATTTTAAATATTATATTTATAGATCTTACACTAACTATAAAATAAATGAAATGAAAAAAATTTTTCTTCTAACCTTAATTTTAGGAATTTTTGCCTCTTGTAGTACAACATCAGATGTTGTCTCGAACAAAAGAATACAAAAGAGAAAATATACTAGAGGATTTAATATTAAATCTCAAAATAATAACCATAATCTTGCATTAAAAGATCAAACTAGATCTGTCTTTAGCTCTGAAGAATCTATAGAGAATAATGATAATACAGGTTTAGTTTTTGCTTCTAAAGAAGGTGTTATTGTTGAACAAACCATTGCTAACCAAACTCTAAAAATAGAACTAAAAAACTTAAATAGTTTATTGATTAACAAAACGAAATCTGCTAATACTAATAATCCTGTTAATACAGTTCCATCAAAAGATTTGAAAAAAGAGTTTAAAGCCAATAAAAAAGAAGTAAAAGAAACTGTTAAAACGCTTGTTAAGTCTGGTAAGGAAGAACCGCTGTCAGGAGATGAAAAAACAGTTGCTTTAATTTTACTTATTTTTGTTGGAGCATTAGGGATTCACAAATTTTATTTAGGACAAATCGGTCCTGGTATTTTATATCTTTTTACAGGTGGATTATGTGGAATTGGACTTATTATTGATTTTATAAAGTTATTAACTGACACATATGAAAAGTAATATTTTAATATTATTTAAATTATAAAGTGGTCTTAATTAAGACCACTTTTTTTAATTAAAATTTATATTTTAAAAGTAAATCTTGTTTAATTAAACTTATTTTCAAAGTTTTAAAAATTGAAATCAAATTTATAGTTTCTTGAACTTTTCTTTATTAATTTATCAAGACTGAGAAATTGTAAACTAAAAACTGCAAAGAATATGAGCAGAAAATTCTTTAATAATAAATTAGTTAAAATTATTTTACTAATAATTCTATTATTGGGACCCTTAATATTATTATTCTTGCCTTCCGATTATTTTGACCAAGGACAAAGTGTTTGTCTTTCAATCTTTTTTTTTGATTTAGAATGTTATGGATGTGGTATGACAAGAGCACTTATGCACTTAATTCATTTTGAATTTTTTGAAGCTTATGAATATAATAAACTAGTAGTCTTAGTTTTTCCACTTCTCTTACTTTGGTGGTTAAAAATTGTTTTTTCACTATTTGGCAAAAAGATTTTAAAATGGTTTTAGTATTTCACTAAATTCACTATATTAATATTATGTCCATTGACTTACAAGATTCAGATTTAAATAAATTTATATTAGTTGGTGATAGAGTACTGATTAAGCCAAAAAATTCACCTGATCAAACAAGATCGGGATTGTATCTTCCACCTGGAATTAAAGCAAATGAGAAAATTCATAGTGGCTATGTAATAAAAGTTGGTCCTGGATATCCAATTCCAAGTGATTTTCAGCAAGAGTCTTGGATGGAAAAAAAAGATCAGTTAAAATATATTCCCTTGCAGCCAGAAGAAGGAGATTTAGCTGTATACCTCCAAAAAAGTGGATTTGAGATCCAGTATAAGAAAGAGAAATATATAATAGTTTCTCAGTCGTCTATATTAATGGTCATTAGAGACGAAGATTTATTTAACTAATAAATTAATTGAAATTAAGCATTGGTATCTAACACCTTGTCGGAATGGTATTCTCCAGCATCTAATTTTGATTTAATTTTATTAAATGTATTAATGGTATATTCAACATCTTCTAAAGAGTGAGAAGCAGTTGGAATTAATCTTAATAAAATTACGTCTTTAGGAACTACAGGATAAACAACAATTGAACAGAATAGACCGTAGTTTTCTCGTAAGTCAAATGTTAAGTTAGTTGCCTCTCCTAAAGTACCACTTAGCATTACAGGTGTTACACACGAATTGGTATTGCCTAAATTAAATCCAGAACTTTTAAGTCCTGATTGCAAGGCATTGACAATTTCCCAAAGTTTGTCTTTTTGATCTTTTGCTTTTAGTAATTCTAATCTTTTTAATCCACCAACAACAAGTGGCATTGGAAGTGATTTTGCAAATATTTGAGACCTCATATTGTATGCTAAATAATTGATAACATCGTCTGTACTACAAACAAAAGCTCCTACACTTGCCATAGATTTTGCAAATGTTCCAAATAATACATCTATTTCATCTTGAATACCTTGCTCTTCACCTGCACCTTGTCCTTTTTCTCCAAGAGTTCCAAACCCATGCGCATCGTCTACAAATATTCGGAAATTAAATTTTCCAGCTTTTCTATACTCAATTATTTCTTTAAGTTTTCCTTGGTCCCCACTCATTCCAAAAACACCTTCTGTTACTACTAATATTCCACCGCCAGTCTGGGTAACTATTTTAGTGGCAACAATCATTTGTTTTTCAAAACTTTCCATGTCGTTGTGAAGAAATACTTTTCTTTTTCCTTGGTGAAGTCTAACACCATCTACCATACAAGCATGAGATTCACTATCGTAAACTATAACATCGTTTCTATCTACCAAGGCTTCTATTGTAGACATACAACCTTGATAACCAAAATTTAATAAGTAACACGCGTCCATATCCATAAAGTCAGCAAGTTCTCTTTCTAACTTTTCATGTTCGCTAGTTTGACCAGACATCATTCTAGCACCCATTGGGTAGCCAAGCCCCCATTTTCTAGAGGCTTCAGTATCTGCTTCTCTGACTTCGGGGTGGTTGGATAAACCTAGATAATTATTAATACTCCATGTAAGTACTTCTTTTCCTTTAAAAAACATTCTCGGAGCAATATCTCCTTCTAACTTTGGAAATGTAAAGTATCCATGAGATTCTTTAGCATGTTTTCCTAAGGGGCCTCTGTTTTTTTTTATTTTGTCAAAAATATCTTTCATAATACTGATTCTAAATAGAATTTCGGTCAAAATTATAACACTTTAATCGCTTTTCGTACTTTTGTTTTAGTTTTATTAACATATCTATTCACATCCTTTATTAAAAAAGTCAGATTATTTTAGGTTTATAATTCTATATTTGCACTTTAAATTTTCAAATTGAACAAACTTATTTCAAATATTTTTTATTTAAAGTTTACCCTGACATATTTTATTTTTTCAATGTTGTTGTCATGTTCTGATTATAACAAAATTTTAAAAGGATCTGATTATAATTTAAAGTACGAAAGAGCCTTAGAATATTATGAAAATAATCAGTGTTATAAATCCTTACCACTTTTAGAAGAATTAATGTCTTATTTTAGAATGACTAGCAAAGGGGAAGATGTATACTATTACTATGCTAAAAATCAGTATTGCATGGGAGATTATTATCTAGCTGGATATTATTTTAAAAGATTTGTAAAAAACTTTCCCCAAAGTCAAAGAGTCGAAGAATGTGCTTTTAATTCTGCTATTTGTCTCATGATGAACTCACCTGATTATTACTTAGACCAATCAGAAAGTTATAAAGCAATTGATGAATTCCAATTATTTATGAGCAAGTACCCTAATAGTTATTTGATAGATAGTTGTAATGTAATGGTTAGTAATTTAAGAAATAGGTTAGAATTAAAAAGTTTTGAGAAAGGAAAACTGTATTATAAAATGGAAAAATATAGGTCAGCTACTATTGCTTTAAACACCACCATATCTGAATTTCCAAATACCAATTTTAAGGAAGAAATACTCTATTTAATATTAAAATCTAATTATTTATATGCTTCAAATAGTATAGATTCAAAAAAAATAGAAAGATTTGAAGAAACTATTAAATCTTATTATACTTTTGTGGATTCTTATAAAAGCAGTAAGTTTGCAAGAGAATCAGAAAGTTTTTACTTATCAAGTTTGAAAGAATTAGAAAAACTTAAAATTTAATCAATGGCATATAAAGATAGCACAGCAGAGAGAACAACAATAACAAGAAATCTTAGAGAATTAGAGTCAGAAACTAGTAACATCTACGAAACAATTACTGTTTTATCAAAAAGATCTAATCAGATTAATGTTGAAATGAAAGAAGAACTTAATCAAAAATTAGATGAGTTTGCAACATCTACTGACAACCTTGAAGAAATTTTTGAAAATAGAGAGCAAATTGAAGTTTCAAGATATTACGAAAGATTGCCAAAATCTGGAGCTATTGCTATTCAGGAGTTAGAAAATGAGAAGATATTTTGGAAATCTCCTGAAAACGAAGATTCCAACGAATAATATTTTTCATGCTAAGTGGCAAAAATGTATTACTTGCTGTCACTGGTAGTATAGCTGCATACAAATCAGCCTTTTTAATTAGAGAATTTATCAAATCTGGAGCTTTTGTAAAAGTTATAGTTACTGAAGCTGCCCTTCAATTTGTTACTACTGTAACTTTATCTACTTTATCAAAAAATCCAGTTTATAAAGACTTTATCAAAGACGAAAACACTGGTGAATGGAACAATCACGTTGATCTTGGCTCTTGGGCTGACCTAATGGTTATCGCTCCAGCTACAGCTAATACGATATCTAATTTAGTTTCAGGAAAAGCAGATAGTTTTTTCTTATCTACATTTCTTTCCTGCAATGCTCCAGTTTTTGTTGCACCTGCAATGGACTTAGATATGTTTAAAAATAAATCTACTCAGTCAAATATTCAATCATTAACAAAAAGATTGGTAAATGTTATAGAGCCAAAAGAAGGAGAATTAGCTAGTGGATTTGAAGGGAAAGGTAGAATGGAAGAACCGGAAGAAATAGTGGCTTTCGTAAACAATTATTTTCTTGAAAAAGCTACTTTAAAAAACCTAAATATTATAATTTCTGCTGGACCTACATACGAATCAATAGACCCTGTTCGTTTTATAAGCAATTATTCTACTGGAAAAATGGGATATGCCTTGGCTAATGAAGCGCAAAAAAGAGGCGCAAATGTTCAATTGATTTCAGGACCTGTAAGTTTAAAAACACCAGAAAATGTCCAAAGAATTGATGTTAAGTCAGCTCAAGAAATGAAAAAAGAGATTAGTAAAAGATTTGATAAAATAGATGTTTTAATAATGAGTGCTGCTGTAGCAGATTATGAACCAAAAAACACTGCTTCATATAAAATAAAAAAACAAGATCAAGAAATAAGTATTAATCTAAAAAAAACACCAGATATTCTAAAAGATTTAACAAAAAGTAAAAAGAAACAAATAATTATTGGTTTTGCTCTCGAAACTGAAAATGGAATTGAGAATGCTTATGAGAAAATGAAAAGAAAAAACCTTGATGCTATTATTTTAAACTCTTTGTCAGATATTGGTGCAGGTTTTGGATATGATACCAACAAAATTACCTTAATAACTCCGACTGAAAAGAGAGAATTTGAATTAAAATCAAAAGATCTAGTGGCAATAGATATTCTAAATTTTGTAGAAGAATGTATTTAAGAATTAAATTACTAATTATTGTTACTTTGGGATTTTATAAATTATTTATATCTCAGATATTTAATTGCGAAGTTCAAGTTATAGCCCCTACGCTCCAAAATAATCCTGCAAATGAAGAGATTTTTTCTTCTTTAAAAAACGCGATGATTGAATATATCAATTTTGGTTACAATTGGACTAACGACAAGTTTGAACAGCATGAACAAATTGATGTTTCTTTTTTATTGACACTAAATTCTAAATCTGGGAACGATTTCTCGGGAAAACTACAAATTACTTCTCAAAGACCAGTTTTTAATTCAGATTATAAATCTCTTTTAATGAGTTACATTGATAAAAATGTCACTTTTAAATATATTAGAAACTCACCTATACAATATTTTGAAGGACAGCATGTAGACAATTTGGCAGATATCTTGGCTTACTATATCTATATAATTCTAGGCTACGATTACGATTCTTTTTCTATGGAAGGAGGAACTCCTTATTTTACTAAAGCAGATCAAATTTTAAGTATTTGCCAAAGTGCATCAGAACCAGGTTGGAAAGCCCCTGATGGAGACGGAAGTAACAATCGTTTTTGGTTAATACAAAATGCTTTACAACCCCAATTTTCTTCTTTAAGGAAGACTTTTTATAATTACCATATTAGTGGTTTAGATCAGTGTTATATCAATAGAGATACTTGTATTAAAGAAATAACTAAATCTGTAAATGATTTATTAGAAATCCATAAGAGCAGACCATCTTCTTTAAATATGCAATTGTTTTTTAATGCCAAATATGAAGAGATAATTAAAATATATTTACCTACTTCACCTTCTGAAAGAAACAAAATTTATAATCTGGTTTCTCAATT
>PAST01000018.1 GCA_002713405.1 Crocinitomicaceae bacterium
TAGTTTAGGCTCTAATGATGAAGCTATAGAGGTTGTTTTACAAGCGATTGAATCTGCTGGATATAAACCAGGTGAAGATATGTGGATAGCACTTGATGCAGCTTCTTCTGAATTTTATTCTACTAAAACTAATAAATATTCCTTTGAGTCTACTGGAGATGTAATGAGCTCTGATGAGTTAGTAGATTTTTGGAAAGGATGGGTGAATAAATATCCAATAATTTCTATTGAAGATGGATTGGCTGAAGACGATTGGAAAGGATGGAAATCTTTAACAGAAGCAGTTGGTGATAAATGTCAATTGGTAGGAGACGATTTATTTGTAACCAATACCAAAAGACTTAAAAAGGGAATTGACGAAAATATAGCAAATTCTATACTCATTAAGGTCAATCAAATTGGTTCTTTAACAGAAACAATTGATGCAGTATCTTTAGCTACCAATAATGGCTATTCTTCTGTAATGAGTCATAGAAGTGGAGAAACTGAAGATAACACAATTGCAGATTTAGCAGTTGCACTAAATACGGGACAAATTAAGACTGGTTCCTCCTCTAGATCCGATAGGATAGCAAAATACAATCAACTACTAAGAATTGAAGAGCAACTAGGAGATTCTGCATATTTCCCAGGGAAAGATTTTAAGTTTTTAAATGGCTAAAAAACAAAAAAGAAATCGTTATAAAAGATGGTTTTTCTTTTTATTAATTGGAAATATTTTCTACGTAAGCTATCAATTTATAGAAACACCATCCATTGTAAATCATTATAAAAGAATCTTTAATAAAATATTCTATCCGCCAAAAGTTCCTCATGGCGATTTTACTTTTGGAATTGACGTATCTGAATACCAAGGNATTATTTCNTGGNGNCAAGTANGNGAGATAAATGANAAACANAAAGTNGGNTTTGTAATAATAAGAGCTACTGCAGGANATAACAAAAGAGATAGATTTTTCACCTCNAANTGGAGAGCNTCTANAGAAAATNNTATTTTAAGAGGNGCTTATCATTATTTTAGGCCAAANGAAAANTCNACANAACAAGCNAACAACTTNATTAAGAATGTTCAATTAGTAACTGGAGATTTACCACCAATATTAGATATTGAAAAGACAAGTAAAATACAGAGTAATGAAAATTTAGTAAAAGGAGTAAAAAACTGGCTAAAGATTATCGAAAATCATTACGGGATTAAACCCATAGTATACACAGGCGCCCATTTTTATAATGACCATTTTAATAATAACTTAAATGGCTACTTAGTTTGGGTTGCAAATTACAANAGAGTTAAAAATCCTTTAAGTTCTGTTTCTTGGATCATGTGGCAATTTTCAGATAATGGAACAGCATCTGGCATTAAAGGTCCAGTAGATTTAGATTTATTTAAAGGAAGTTTATCAGAACTGAAAAAATATGCTCTNAAATAAATCATTTTGTTGTTTCTTTGTTTTCAATTTTTGAACATTTCAATAGCATCTATTATGACTAAGAAGAAAATAATTTATTATACCCATACAGATGAAGCTCCTGCTTTAGCAACCATTTCATTTTTACCTATTATAAAGATGTTTTCAAAGTTTGCAGATATTTCTATTGATATTAAAGATATTTCCTTGTCTGCAAGGATACTTTGTCAATTCCCTGGATACTTAAATAAAGATCAGATAATAGAAGATGATTTGGCTTTTTTAGGTGATTTAGCAAAAAGTCCAGATGCAAATATCATCAAATTGCCAAACATTAGTGCTTCTATCCCACAGTTAAAATCTGCAATTAAGGAACTTCAGTCTAAAGGATTCTCTATTCCAGACTATCCAGAAGAACCAATAAATAACAAAGAAAAGAATATAAAAGCTATATATAACAGTATTAAAGGAAGTGCNGTAAATCCTATCTTAAGAGAGGGGAATTCGGATAGAAGAGCTCCAAAAGCAGTTAAGAACTTTGCAAAAAATAACCCCCACCAAATGGGTGAGTGGTCTAATGATTCTAAAACACATGTCTCTAGTATGCAAGAAGGAGATTTTTACGGTACAGAAAGATCTCTAACAATTGATAACGAAAAATCAGTTAAAATAATTTTTCAAGATGAAAATGGATTAGAAACNATATTAAAAGATGATTTNCCTTTAACAAATGGTGAAATTATTGATACCTCAGTAATGAAAATGAAAAATCTTGAATCATTTTTTAAAACTCAAATTCAGGACGCTAAAGAGAAAGGGTTATTGTTTTCTCTTCATATGAAAGCGACTATGATGAAAGTATCTGACCCAATAATTTTTGGAAAATGTGTTGAAGTTTTTTACAAAGACCTATTTGTTAAATATGGAAAATTTTTAGAAGATGTTGGTGTTGAAGTGAAAAATGGATATGCAGATTTATTTAATAAACTTGATCTTTTAGATTCAGAACTAAAAGAAAATATTTTAGTTGATATAAGCTTAATAAATAAATCTAATCCTGATTTAGCAATGGTAGATTCAGNNAAAGGAATCACNAATCTTCATGTGCCAAGTGATATTATTATAGATGCTTCGATGCCTGCCATGATTAGAAATTCTGGAAAAATGTGGAATAAAAATGGAGAGCTTCAAGATGTAAAAGCTGTTATACCAGATCGTTCTTATGCAGAAATATATCAGAAAACAATTGATTTTTGTAAAGAAAATGGTGCTTTNGACCCTGTTACTATGGGAAGTGTTTCTAATGTTGGTTTAATGGCCCAAAAGGCAGAAGAATACGGATCTCATAACAAAACATTTCAGGCAGTTAATAATGGAACTATAGAAGTTGTAGATTCTACAGGACTAGTACTATTAGAACAATCCGTTAGTAAAGGAGATATTTTTAGAATGTGCCAAGTGAAAGATNCTCCTATTCAGGATTGGGTAAAACTTGCTATTTCTAGAGCTAATGCTACTAAAACTCCTGCGGTTTTCTGGTTAGATAGTAATCGTTCTCACGATAGACAAATGATTAAAAAGGTGAATTTATGTCTAAAACACTTTGATACTAAAGATTTAGAAATTCATATTCTGTCGCCAAAGGAAGCTACAAAATTTACTTTAATAAGGTTAAGTAAAGGCTTGGATACTATTTCNGTTACTGGTAATGTTTTAAGAGATTATCTTACTGATTTATTTCCAATCCTCGAATTAGGAACAAGTGCTAAAATGTTGTCTATTGTTCCTTTAATGAATGGTGGCGGTCTTTTTGAAACAGGTGCTGGTGGATCAGCTCCAAAACATGTTCAGCAATTTGTAAATNAAGGATACTTAAGATGGGATTCTTTGGGAGAATTTCTAGCATTGGCAGTTTCTCTAGAGCACATGGCTGAAAAGTATAGCAGTAACAGATGTAAAATATTAGGTCAATCTCTTGATAAAGCTACAGAAAAACTTTTACTAGAAAATAAATCTCCTACAAGAAAATTAGGTGGTATTGACAATAGAGGAAGTCATTTTTATATNGCTTACTACTGGGCAGAAGCTTTGTCCAAACAACAGGAAGATAAGGAATTATCTAATATTTTTGAAGAATTATATAATAAATTCACTTTGAATGAAGACTTAATTATTGAAGAATTAATTAAATCTCAAGGTTCTAAACAAGACTTAGATGGTTACTACTTATTGGATAAAACATTAGCAAAGAGTGCAATGTGCCCAAGTGATACTNTAAATAAAATTATTAATGAATTTTAAATTTGNATTCTTAGCTGAGCTCTAATTTCANACTTTTTGATTTTAACAAGCTGACTTATGTTGCTATTTATAATCCAAACACCTTCATTATTTACATTTAGCCCAGAAATAGAATTANTTTAGGCTTCGCTATTTTGAAATAATTGTCCTTCCGNTAGTNATTCATCTATTTAATTCACAAAATTTTATTATATNTCTTATTAGTGAATGTTGAAAGCAAGATATTTTATTGTCTTGTCTAAATCAAGCCATTTTTTCTCATAAAAAGTTTTAATAAAAAGAGTTTTTTTTAATTCTTGGGAGTTATCAAAAGACTCTTTGTAAATNTTGGATATATTTTTCAATANTTTAAAATTATTTAATTTTATTTCCTCAAGAGTGAAATNATAAAGTAAATCACTGTCAGTTTTTAANTGAATAACTCCNTTAATTTTTAAAAATTCTTGATATCTGTCTGTAAATAATTTTGAGGATAATCTTTTCTTTGGCTTTTTTGGTTGAGGATCTGAAAAGGTTAACCATATTTCATTCACCTCATTTTTATCAAAAAACTTTGTTATAAAATCTACTTTTGTTCTTAGGAATCTAACATTCTTTAGCCCTTCGTCTAAAGCAATTTTTGCTCCTTTCCAAATCCTTGCACCTTTTATATCTACTCCAATAAAGTTTTTATTGGGGTAATCTTTTGCAAGTGCAACCGTGTACTCTCCTGCACCACACCCAAGTTCTAGAACTAAAGGATTTTTATTGTTAAATATTGTTGACCAGTTTCCCTTAAAATCATNGTCTTCAGAGTNAAAATTTATCTTTGGTTGAATAACATTATCAAAAGTCAATATTTGAGAAAATCTTTTAAGCTTATCCTTTCCCATCACCATCAAATTTCCCACTTCTAGGAAGAATCTTTGTTTTTTCTCCAAAAAATTCTGCAAAATCTCTCATTGCATTTGCCAATTGATCTTCACTTGTTGCTTTTTCATAGGAGTTTGCAAGAGTCATNATGGTTTGAAACATCATTTTATTCATTTCCTCAACGGACATTTTTTTTGTCCATAAATCAAGACTAAAAGTTTCATTTTTTTTTGCATTCCATAAATAGATAAGTGCAGCAGAAGCTTTTTGACTTTGTCCTTTCCCCTGTGTGGAGTGCCACTCTAACTGCTCAGGTATTAAATTCTCGTCCATGATCACTTCTATNGAGAATTTTTCTTTTTTAGATGTTTTATTTTGGGTCATAACTGCTTAATAGTTTTTGAATGTTTTTTTCTTTTAATATTTCTTGAATATTTAATTTAGAATTGTTTGCAAAGTCTTCAATTATTCTGCTACCTAACCAAATCCCAATATTTGATGGTGAATCTTGCCCAAAGTTCTTCGTAAATGGCCCAGGACTAAAAAAATAATTTATTTTTTTTGGATTTTTTTCATAGAGAAGTTCATTATCAATGATGTATTGCCAAATATATTTTTCATTCTTTTGACACCAATCTAATTCTTTCTTACTATATCTAAATTTATTCTCTATTTGTTCATCTGGCAAAACTAACCCCATTAGNTAAGCAATTTTACCATATGAAATAGCTTTACTCAGCAAATCATCTCCTAAATATTGATAATGATGGGTCATTAAATGACCAAATAAAACATCAGATACAATATATTTTTTGTCCATTTTTTCTTTAATATATTGAGGTAATGATTCATTAGGTAAAAGTTTTGTGACTTTATTATCTGCTCCTAAGTACATGTCTAATCCAATCCATATTATTGAATCAAATTCGTGAACATCTGCATTAAATAATGAGAAAAATGTTCCAATTTTCTCTTTTGGATATTGATATTTAAATATGTTTTCACATCTATTTAAACCCTTTGCAATTTCTATTCTAAAATTTTTAAAGTCTGGGAATACTTTATGTATTTCAAAAAGAAAACTTCTAATTATACTATCGTTTACAAAATTCTTTAAATTTGATTTTACTGAGCTAGGTAATTTGGAAACTAAAACATCTTCTTTTTTTCCAGCTCTTATCATATTTGCATAAAAGTTTTGATAAAGCTNCGGATATTTTATAAACTGTTGGTGAATTTCTTCTATATTCTTAGCTTTTAACAAAACTTGATCTAATCGTATTGTTTTAATTTTTTGCCAATTGTCATTTTTTAATTTGATTTTTCTCTTGTTTGAGTTGCAAGATGTACAAGCCAATAATAAAACAATCAAATAAATGTGTTTTAAATTTAATATATCTTTCAAAGCTTATGTGAAATTTAAATTTGTTGGTTTTTTTTTTTATGTTTGTATAAATATAAACCAATGAATAAATTATTACTATTTCTATTCTTTTTTTTACCATTTGTTTTACAAATTAACTCTCAAGGNAATGACCCTATTGTAGAAAATAAAGTTTTAAGAAAAGTAAAATTTGGTTTGTATGGCCAAGGTAGTCTNTGTTGGTTAAGTCCAGAAGAACAAAAAATTTATTCAAGAGGAAATTTTGGATTAGGTTTTGGTTGGGGTTTAGATGCTGAAATAAACTTTAANAATACTACATCACTAAGGACAGGGCTAAATTTCTCCACTTTCAATGCTGGAATTAATTATTATGATTCTGATTTATCTCTAACTCATAGAACTTTTTATGTCATAGATGCCACAGAAAATTTTGTTAATTGGGATGATGGTGTACTTACAGATTCAAATAAATATATTTATCAACTTTACAATAGAAATTTTTCAATTAATTATGTTAATGTTCCTTTAGTTTTAAAATTAAAAACCAATGAAATTGGTTATTTAACTTATTTTGGTGAGTTTGGAACAACCATTGGNTTGAAAACAAAATCTACAGTAGACGACGACTCAAAATTATTTACTTGGAATTCTAATGATTCTANTTTTTNNGAAAGTCAACCATTCACAACATCAATAGAAAATATTAATATTGATAAAGGAACTCAAACTGTACGTTTGGGTCTAACAATTGGAGCTGGGGCACAGTATAGTCTTTCAGGAAATACTGCTCTTTTCTTTCAACTAAATTGGAATTATTTTATAAATAACCAACTGGTTTCAAAAGAAAAAGAAGAGTTTTTAAGAAAAGAAGTTTCTAAAGGGGTGTTTGAGTCAGTTGGTGCAAAATCATTTCCTGGAAATATTGTTTTATCTTTTGGCATACTTTTTTAATCCTTCTTCAACATATCTTTTTATTTATAAATCCTTTTTAATTTTATGTTGTGAATCCAAAAAGTATAGAGTCTCATATAGTAAATTGGTTAATTGATTATTCCAAAAANTCTGGTTTAAATGGTTTTGTAGTTGGTGTTTCTGGTGGAATTGATTCTGCAGTAACATCTACTTTGTGTGCTAAAACAGGATTAAATACTATAGTTATAAATATGCCAATCCATCAAAAGTCTAATCAATTTGATAGAAGTAATGAGCATATTAATTGGCTTAAAAATAATTTTAAAAATGTAAAAAGTCATGAAATTAATCTTACGGATGTTTATGATTCCTTTTCGAATATTTTGCCAAAATCTAACCAAGATGAATTATCTATGGCAAATTTAAGGTCTAGAATTAGAATGTCTAACCTTTATGTTTTTGCAAGTAATAAAAAGTATTTAGTTGTTGGCACTGGTAATAAAGTNGAAGATTTTGGNGTTGGTTTTTACACTAAATATGGAGATGGTGGTGTAGATATTTCTCCAATAGCCGATCTTTTAAAATCTGAAGTTTTTAAGATTGCTTTCCATCTTGGTATTGTCTCTAGTATCCAAAAAGCACAACCAACTGATGGTTTATGGAACGACGATAGAAGCGATGAAGATCAACTAGGGGCAACGTATGATGAGTTGGAGTGGGCTATGAATTATTTAGAAGATAATTCTCAAGATAATTTATCAGAAAGAGAAAAAAAAGTACTCGAAATATACAGTCTTCACCATCAAACAAACCTCCATAAAATGAATCCTATTCCAGTATGTGAGATTCCTAAAAGTTTAAGATTTAAATAAATATTTATAGAACTTCTGGAGCTAATTCTATTTTCATTAAATCAATATTTTCACTTATAGGTATTTGACATGCCANCCTGCTATTATCTTTACTGTCCCAATTATCATCTAACATTGCTTTTTCTGATGACGATTTCTCTGGCAATAAATTTGAAGATTGAATAAATATATGGCACGAAGCACATAAAGCTATGCCTCCACAAGTTCCTTCTAATGGATATTCATGAACTTTTAGAAGTTCCATTAAGTTAAGATTCATATCTGTTGGTCCAGAAATTATTTTTTCTATTCCTTGTCTATCAGTTACATGAATTTTAACNTCCATTTTTAAAAACCTTTAATTCCAGTAACAGTTGTATACTTCAACACGTTGTTTTTATTAGGATATACTTTCTTAAATGCAGATTGAACCATAATAGCTGCTTCGTGAAATCCACAAAGAATTAATTTTAACTTTCCTGGATAAGTATTTACATCTCCAATAGCATAGATCCCATCAATATTTGTTGAATAGTCTGTTGAATTNTCCACTTTTATTGCATTTTTTTGAATTTCTAGACCCCAGTCTTCAATAGGTCCAATTTTTGGGGTTAGTCCAAATAATGGCAACCAATTATCACAATTTATTTTAGACAATTTATTGTCTTTGGATTGTACATCTAAAGTTATTTTACTTTCATTTTTTGAAATACCTGATACTTGAGAATTCAAAATCATTTTAATTTTCCCCTTTTTCGAATAATCTAAAGCTCTTTGTACAGAATCATTATGAGCACGAAAGTTGTCAGATCTGTGAATAAGTTTTACGTCTGAAGCATAATTCTCTGCAAAGAAAAGAGCCCAGTCCAATGCGCTATCTCCCCCACCGGAAATTACAATTTCTTTGTTATTAAATAAGGAAGGTTCTTTNACAATATAATATACTTTATCGTNTTCAAAACTTTCTAGGTTAGGTATGTTAGGTTTTCTAGGAGTGAATACTCCAAGTCCACCTGCAATTGCNACTACTGGAGCAATAATTGAAGTTCCTTGATTAGTTTTGATAATAAAGTCACCATCAGAATTTTTTTCAATAGTTTGTGCAGTTTCTCCTAAAGTAAAACCTGGATTAAAAGGTTCGATTTGCTTCATTAACTTATCCACTAATTCGGAAGCTAATATACTTGGATAACCAGGAATGTCATAAATAGGCTTTTTTGGATAAATTTCTACACATTGACCGCCTGGTTGAGGAAGNGCATCTATTAAATGGCATTTTAATTTTAGTAATCCAGCTTCAAAAACTGTAAAAAGACCAACAGGTCCAGCACCAATAATTATAATATCTGTTTTAATCATTTTTTAAAACTGCTTTTGATTGAANANGTAATTATTTTAAATCTTTATTTGATTTAATAACTTTTTCTTTAAGACTTTCTTTATAATGAGTTAATTTTTTAGATATTTCAGAGTCTTCTATTGCTAATATTTGAGCTGCAATAATTCCTGCATTTGAAGACCCATTTAAAGCTACTGTGGCCACTGGAACACCTTCTGGCATTTGTAATATTGATAATATCGAATCCCAACCATCTATTGAATTTCTAGATTTAATAGGAACTCCAATTACTGGAAGAGTTGAAATTGATGCTACCATTCCTGGTAAATGTGCAGCTCCTCCAGCGCCTGCTATAATTACTTTTATGTTATTAGATCTTGCATTTGTAGCATANTCGAACATTACTTCGGGTGTTCTATGAGCAGATACAATTTTAACATCTGAATCAATACCAAATTCTTTTAAAATATCAATTGCTTTTTGCATTACTGGNAGATCACTTTTGCTACCCATTATTATTCCAACTTGCTTCATAATTATGCTGTTACTTTAACTATTTTTTTTATTTTTTTTCCAATTTTNAGGGCTTCTTTGATTTCAGTATTAACCACTGTTATGTGTCCCATTTTCCTATTAAGCCTAGATTTCTTTTTACCGTAAAAGTGAGCTGAAACTCCAGGAATATCAAGTATTTTTTCAATATTTTTATATTTCACATAGCCTTCAATTTCATTTTCTCCAACTAAATTTAACATTATTCCAGGAATTTTTAAATCNGTATTTCCAAGTGGTAAATTTAAAATAGATCTTAAATGTTGGTCAAATTGAGAAGTGAAACAACATTCAATCGTATGGTGACCAGAATTGTGTGGTCTTGGAGCAACTTCATTAATTAATATCTCGTCACTTTCTGTAATAAATAGCTCAACGGCAAGTAGACCAATACTGTTTAAACATCTTGCAGCTTGAAGAGCAATATTATAAGCCTTTTCCTCTACTNCTTTTGNTATATTAGCAGGACAAATAACATATTCAACCAAGTTGGAATCGTCGTTGAACTCCATTTCAACTATTGGGAAANAAGTTTCATCTTTATTTGTATTTCTTGCTACAATTACTGAAACTTCTTTTTTAATTTTCACCTTTTGTTCCATTAAACATTCTAAATCTGGAAGGTTCTTAATATCTTCTAAAGTCTTGACTATTTTAACTCCTTTTCCATCGTATCCAAATTTTGCACTTTTCCATACTGATGGAAGATNGAAATATCCGTTATTTAAGTCTGAAATTAATTCACTTTTGTTTTGGTAGTTTTTATAAGACGAAGTAGGTAAATTATTATTAATGTAAAAGTCTTTTTGCTTTGATTTGTTTTGAATAGTTTTTAATGTTTTAGAGGATGGGTAAACCTTTTTTCCATTTTTTTCTAAAAACTCTAGGGCATCTGTATTTACATTTTCAATCTCAACAGTAACTACGTCAACATCCTTACAAAAGTTTACAACATGGTCATAATCTGTTAAATCACCAACAATAAATTCGTTACAAATTTTATGGCAAGGANCATTTTTATTAGGNTCCATGACTTTTGTATATATGTCGTACCTTATNGTATCGAAAAGAAGCATTTTCCCAAGTTGGCCACCTCCAATTATTCCTAATTTAAAATCTGAACTAAAAAATTGATTTTNAATCATTAATAGAATTAATTTTTTTACAAATGTAAGTTACCAATTTAAAGAAACAATCATTTTTCTGTAAAATGAAATGATTACATTTGATCAATAAACAAAATGAAAAAANTAACTCTAGAAAATAAGCACTTTAAATTATTCATTGAATCGAATAAGATTATTTCTAAAATTGACCTTCTTTCTTTGAAAATTAATGAGCATTATTCAAATAAAAAACCAATTTTTATTTGTGTTTTAAATGGCGCTTTTCTTTTTGCTTCAGAACTAATAAAAAGATTTGACCACGAATGTGAAGTTTCATTTGTTAAATTGTCCTCTTATGATGGCANTAACTCTTCAGGAGATGTAAAAAANCTTATTGGNTTAAATGAAAATATTAAAGGTCGAAATTTGATTATTGTTGAAGATATTGTAGATACTGGAAATACAATTGAATCTCTTTATNATAATTTTAAAACTCATAAGCCAAAGTCGCTAGAAATTGCCACCCTACTTTTTAAGCCGAATGCTTACCAAAAAAATATACCTATTAAATATCCAGCAATTAATGTTGGAAACGAATTTCTTGTAGGATTTGGATTAGATTNTAACGGAATTGGAAGAAATTTTCAAGACATTTATATAATTGATGAAAATAAATAGTATGTTAAATATTGTATTATTCGGACCTCCAGGTGCAGGTAAAGGAACTCAAGCAGAAAGAATTAAAAATCAGTATTCTCTTATTCATCTATCTACAGGTGATATTTTTAGAAATAATATCAAGGAATCTACAGACTTAGGGNTAATGGCTAAGGAATTTATGGATAAAGGAGAGTTGGTTCCTGATGAGGTGACTATTAAAATGTTGGAGTCAGAAGTTAATAAACACCCNAAANCTTTGGGTTTTATTTTTGATGGGTTTCCAAGAACTACCCACCAAGCTAAGACTCTAGACGATTTTCTATCTTCTAAGAACCTATCCATCACTAAGATGATAGCATTAGAAGTTCCAAATGATGAATTAATTTCCAGATTATTTTTAAGAGGNAAACAGAGTGGAAGGGCAGATGATCAAGATAAATCTATAATTGCTAATAGAATTAAGGTCTATGAAAACCAAACATCAGTACTAGCTGAATATTATAAAGCCCAAAATAAGTTAGCTACCGTTGATGGAGTTGGATCTGTAGATGAAATAACAAAACGATTATATCGTTCAATAGATTTATAAGAATATGTCCTCTAGTAATTTTGTTGATTATGTTAAGGTTTGCTGTAGATCTGGCAAAGGAGGTGCTGGGTCTAGACACTTTCGCAGAGATAGAACTACTGCAAAAGGAGGTCCTGACGGTGGAGACGGAGGTAGAGGGGGACACATAATTCTAAGGGGNAATAGACAAATTTGGACGTTACTTAGTTTGAAATACAGGAAGCATATTATTGCTCCTGCAGGAGGCTCAGGTGGTTCAGCATTATGTGCTGGAAAATTTGGAAAAGATGAGATTCTTGAAGTTCCTTTAGGTACTGTAGCAAAAGACGTAGAAACTGGGGAATTTCTTTTTGAAATAACTGAACATGGAGAAGAAATAATTCTTTTAAGTGGTGGAAGAGGAGGTTTGGGAAATAATCATTTCAAATCCTCTACGAANCAGACCCCNAGGTATGCACAACCAGGAGAACCTGGAAAAGAAGAATGGAAAATTCTTGAACTTAAAGTTTTGGCAGATGTAGGTTTGGTTGGGTTTCCTAATGCTGGAAAATCAACTTTACTTTCAGTAGTTTCTGCTGCAAAACCAGAAATAGCNAATTATCCATTTACNACTTTAGTTCCTAATTTAGGNATTGTAGCTTATCGTGATCACCAGTCCTTTGTTATGGCAGATATTCCCGGTATTATAGAGGGCGCTCATAAAGGAAAGGGATTGGGTCATAGATTTTTGAGGCACATAGAAAGAAACTCNGTTTTATTATTTATGATTCCTGCAGATTCTGAAAATATAATTAAAGAGTACGAAATTTTATTAAAGGAGTTAAAACAATACAATCCTGAGCTTTTGGATAAAGAAAAAATGCTAGCCATCACTAAATCNGATTTGCTAGATCAAGAATTAACACAGGAGATTAAAAAAGAATTACCGGCAGATATTAAAACAGTTTTTATTTCTTCAATATCTCAGANAGGTATAGTTGAATTAAAAGATATGCTTTGGAAAATGATTCANGATGGAATGGATGGATAAAATAGAGATNTTGGATCAACAAATTGTTCTGCTTCTAAATGGTTCAAATAATCCATACCTTGATCAATTAATGTGGTTGGTTACTAATCCAATTTTTGGAATCCCTTTCTACATTTTATTTATTTATTTAATTTTTAAAATTTATAATTTAAAAAAAGCAATTAGAGTAATTGCTGTTATTGGTGTTACAGTAGGGTTAGGGGACCTAATTGCTCATGATTTAATTAAAGAAACCATACAACGATTTCGNCCAAGCCATCACTTAGAGATTTCTAAACACTTAAGTTTTGTAAATGAATATAAAGGTGGNGTATTTGGCTTTGTATCCAATCATGCTACAAATATGTCTATTGTTGGAATAATGATTTTTAATGTGATTAAAAATTCGTATCCTAAATCATGGATATATTTATTGATTTTCGTTGTTTTAATCTCCTACAGTAGAATATATTTAGGAGTTCACTATCTTTCAGATATTNTCGGAGGTTGGACTTTAGGATTTATTCTATCTTTTATAGGGTCTAAGTATATAAATAAATTTATTTTAAAATTATGATTTCTACTATTGNTGTTTTTTTTGGAGGAGGTTTTGGAGCATTAGTAAGGTATTTTATTTCAAAATTATTTTTTCAATATTACAAAGGATATTTTCCTATAAGTACATTATTTTCTAATTTAATATCTTGTTTGGTTGTGGGTCTTTTTTTAGCCTTTTTGTCAGAATCAAAGTCTTTAAATCAAAATACGAAGCTTTTTATAATAGTAGGGTTTTGTGGAGGGCTAAGCACTTTTTCNACTTTCAGCCTTGAAACAATAGAATTATTGAAATCTGGAAATTATTACTGGGCCATTGTCAATGTTGCCTTGAGTATTCTCCTTTGCTTTGGTCTCATACTTTTCTTTTATAAAAAAATAATTTAGTATTTATTTACAGGCATTAAAAATTTCTGGAAAATCGTTTTCATTTCTCATAGCATGTTCAAAACTATTGTATTTGGTAGTGATTTTTTCTAAGCTACAATTACAAAATATAGAATCTAATTTTGCTTTTTCACAATCGTTTAAATATCTCTCCTTATCTTTTTCTGACCAATCACTGCAGGAAGTGATTAAAATAAAAATGCTTATAACTCCAAGGGTGATTTTTACTATTTTCATTTTTTGACTTTTAAAGTATCCAATCTTTGATTTTCAGATTTAATCGAAGATTTTAAATTTAATATTATTTATAAATTTAGAGTTTTCTTTTAATATNTTTTTCNGTGAGTCTTGCTGAATTAATATCTCATCTTCTTCATTAAAATCGTGAGAAATACCTGTATAAACTTTTTCTAAACTATCTCGAAGATCTTTAATNATACTATCAAGTAATCTTGGGTTTTNAGAGTAATATTTTATAGATTGTTTAAAATCTTCTTTATTATAACCATAATCCTCTAAAAGTTTATTTGTGATACTTCCAACACTATCTCTTGNNATTTGTGTGAATTTTTTATTGTTGTAAAGGTGGGCATTTACTAACCATATTTTTTNAATTAAGGTCTGAAATTCCTTTTCCTTAATGGGTGGATATTTAATATTGTCTTTTGGNTTTTCTTCTAAACAACTTATTGCTGCAATAAAAAGAATAAATATTTTAAAATNTTTAATCACTTATTAAANNTTAATCTCATTCCGGTAGTATTGTTTTTAAATTCTCCTTTGTGATAAACTCTTTTACCATTAATGAATGTACTGTTAATATTACTTGTGAATTTAGTTCCTTCAAATGGAGACCATCCACATTTATATAAAATATTTTCTTTTTCTACTGTAGTATTTTTATTTCTATCTAAAAGAGCTATATCTGCAAAATAACCAGTTCTTAAATATCCTCTTTTTTCAATTTTAAAGCATTCTGCAACATCGTGACTAGTCTTCTTNACAATTTGTTTCATATTCATTTGATTAGTTTNTTCTAGCTCAAGTAAAGCAAGTAAAGCATGTTGAACTAATGGACCACCAGATGGAGCTGATAAATAGGAATTTTTTTTCTCTTCAAAAGTATGAGGAGCGTGATCAGTTGCNATTACATCAATTACATTTTCATTTATAGCTTTGATAAGTGCTTTTCTATCATCTTCTGATTTGACTGCAGGATTCCATTTAATTAAACTTTTCTTATCTAAATATTTTGAATCATTGAACCATAAATGATGAATACAGCATTCAGNAGTTATTTTTTTATTTCTTAAGGGNTGGTTATTATTAAAAAGTTCCAATTCTTTTGCAGTTGAAATATGTAACACATGAAGCCTTGTTTTGTNTTTTTTCGCCAATTCAACAGCCAACGAAGAAGATAAATAGCAAGCCTCTTCGGACCTAATTATAGGATGCATTTCAAAAGGGATGTTTTTTCCATATTTTGCNTTAAATATGGCAGTATTTTTTCTTATAGTTTGCTCATCTTCACAGTGGGTAGCTATTAGCAAAGAACTATTTTTAAATATTTGAGACAATGTCTGTTTATTATCAACGAGCATATTNCCAGTAGAAGAGCCCATAAAAACTTTAATGCCACAGACATTGTTAGGGTTTGTTTTTAATACCTCTTGAAGATTTTCATTGTTAGCACCCATAAAAAAGGAATAATTTGCTATTGAGTTTTTTTTGGCTACAGTATATTTTTGCTCTAATANTTCTTGGGTTACAGTATTGGGAACTGTATTAGGCATCTCCATGAAACTTGTAATTCCACCTGCCACTGCAGCTCTTGATTCNGAATATATATTTGCTTTATGTGTTAACCCAGGCTCTCTAAAATGAACTTGATCATCAATCATACCTGGNATTGCTATTAATCCACTTGCATCATATTCATGGTCGAATGTTCCACTAATAGAATCATTTTTTATTTCAGAAATTTTAGAATCTTCAATGGCTATATCTCCGAAAAATTGTTGATTTTCGTTAATGATTTCTGCATTTCTTATAACAGTTTTAATTTTCAAATTTTTTCGATCTTAATTTTAATACCCCAATAAAAGCCTCTTTAAAAATTCCAATATTCATTTTGGAATGTCCAAGTTCTCTATCTTTAAAGTGAATAGGGATTTCTTTTACTTTAAAACCTAGTTTAATAGCGCTATATTTCATTTCTATTTGAAATGCATAACCTACAAACCAAATATTATCTAAATCAATTTTTTCTAAGACTTTTCTAGAATAGCATTTAAAACCTGCAGTTGTATCCTTAATATCTATTCCTAAAACCAACCTCACATAAAGCGATGCATAGAAGGACAGCCAATACCTTGATTTTGGCCAATTGATAATCTTTCCCCCAGGAACATATCTCGATCCAATACACAAGTCTGCAGATTTATTAGCACAATTGTAAAGTAATCTTGGCAAATCATCCGGACTATGAGAGAAATCTGCATCCATTTCAAATATATAATCATACTTATTTTTAATGGCCCATTTAAATCCATGTATGTATGCTGTTCCTAAGCCAGACTTTTCTTTTCTTTCTTCAATAAATACAGACTTATTTTTTTTCATGATGTCTTTAACAACCTTTGCTGTTCCATCTGGAGATTGGTCATCTACAATTAGAATATGAAAATCATCTTTTTTAGCTAAAACAGCATGAATTATGTTAGAGATATTTTCAATCTCATTATAAGTAGGTATGATTACTAAGCTCTTCATTTTTTCTAAAAAATTAGAAAAGATTTTAATAAACTTTTGAAGTTATGGTTCATAAACAAATAAACGAATAAAATTCTTTAATAAAAATACCTTAACTATTATTAACTTTGTAATACTTGTGAGAAAAATATTTACTCTTTCATTATTTATTCCCTTTTGTTTGTTTTCGCAATCAAATAACATTGAATTACTAGACCAATGGTATATAGATGGATTACCGATTACCAATGACGGTGAATCAGTTTTTAACGATGTATGGGGATTACAAATTGAAAATGATAAATACGCTATTATTGGTTCTACAAATGGCACCCATATTTTGAGTATAAATAATAATAAGCTTGAAGAAATAGACTTTGTTGCTGGAAAGTATAAAGGTAGTCAAGCAATTCATAGAGATTTCCATGACTACAATGGTTACTTGTACGCAGTTTGTGATGAAAATGCTAGCTCCCTTCAAATTATGGATTTGAGTTATTTACCAGATAGTGTCCATTTAGTATACGACAGCGACTCATTAATAGTCCGTGCTCATAATATATTTATAGATACAGCAAATGCAAAGCTTTACGGATGTGCTGTAGCATCACCTGCTGGTTTTCATGCTTTAAGTGTTTATGATTTAAGTAATCCTATTTTCCCTGAATTAATTTATAATTACGATGAGGTTGGTCATGTACATGATGCCTATGTTTACAACGATACAGCTTTTTTAAATTGTGGATACGATGGTCTTAGAGTAATAAAATCTCACTCTCAAGGATTTGCTTATGAGCTATCCTCTCTCACTGTTTATCCAGAAAAAGGGTACAATCATTCAGGATGGATTTCAGGAGATAAAAAGACCTATATTATGTGTGATGAAACGCCCTCTATGAAGATTAAAGTGCTAGATGTATCAGATTTAAATAATATTTCAGTTAGTTCTATTTTTTCTTCAGAGTCTTACGACCAGGCATTGCCACACAATGCTATATTTATAAACGATATTGCTTACGTTAGTTACTACAACGATGGGTTACAGGTTTTTGATATTTCAGATCCATTTAACCCTAAGAAAATAGGTTATTACGATACTTATCCTGGAAGTGATAATTTAATTTACAGGGGATTGTGGGGGGTTTATCCTTTTAATAATAGTAATCTAGTTTTGGGGTCTGATAGAACATCTGGACTCTATTTATTTGATTTTGAACCACCCCCAACAACTGCAGAAGATCCTTTTTATATTTTTCCAAATCCTGCATCCAATTACATATACTTTTACAGGGAACATTTGGATTTAGCAGATTATAAAATAAAAACTTACAATATTTTAGGATCAAAAGTTGATGAGCTTCAAGGGTTTAATGATTATTTAAAAATTGACTTATCTAATTATAGTAATGGAATTTATGTATTGGAGTATATTTCAAATATTGAACTGTTCACAACAAACACTAAATTCTTTGTTAATAAATGAGTGATTTTTTTAAAGATGTTATCGAAGTTGTTAAATTAATTCCCCAGGGTAAAGTTACTAGTTATGGAATGATTGCTAATTATTTAGGTGCTAAAAAGAGTTCAAGGTTAGTTGGTTGGGCTCTAAATAAAGTATCCCAAAATAGTGAAATTCCAGCGCATAGAGTAGTTAATAGAAATGGGTTGCTAACAGGAAAAAATAATTTTCTAACTCAAAATTATATGAAAGAAGAGCTCCAAAAAGAAGGGTTAAATATAATAGAAAATAGTATAGTAGACTTCAATAACCACATTTGGGAACCAATAAAAGAATTAACAATTTAGTTTTAAATAAATTATCTATATATTTTTACAACATGAAAGTTAATTCCGAAACCATACTTCAATCTTTAAAAAAAGTCATTGAGCCGGACTTAGGGAAAGATATTGTTTCTCTTGGATTGGTTACTGATATTAAAGTTTCGGAGGATAAGGTTAGTTTCTCTGTTCAAATGAAAAATGCAGCAATGCATGCTAGAAAGAGGATGCAAGAAGCTTGCGAATTTGCAATTGAAAGATCTATTGGGAAAAATTATTTTATTGAAGTTAATGTTCAGGCTATGAAAAAAGCTGAAGCAACTAAAAGTGTATTACCTAATATAAAAAATACTATTGCAGTAGTTTCGGGAAAGGGTGGTGTTGGGAAATCTACAGTTTCAGCGAATTTAGCTGTTGGGTTATCAAAAAAAGGTTTTAATGTTGGTGTTGTCGATGCAGATATATATGGTCCTTCTATGCCAATAATGTTTGATGTTCTTCATTACAGGCCTATTTCGAGAGAGATTAATAAAAAACAAGTTATTGTTCCTGCAGAAAACTATGGAGTAAAAATTCTTTCCATTGGTTTTTTTGCCGAACTAGATGAAGCAGTAGTATGGCGAGGTCCAATGGCAGTAAAAGCTCTAAAGCAATTAATCTTTGATGCAGATTGGGGAGAATTAGATTATTTAATTATTGATACTCCACCAGGGACTGGAGATGTTCATTTATCAATTGTTCAGACTCTTCCATTAACTGGTGCTGTTGTGGTGACAACTCCTCAGCCAGTTGCTTTAGCTGATGCAAAAAAAGCTGTAGCAATGCTTAAAATGGATAATATAAAAGTTCCTGTCTTGGGACTGGTTGAAAATATGTCTTGGTTTAATCCTAAAAATCATCCGCAAGAAAAGTATTTCATATTCGGAGAGGATGGTGGTGAAAACTTAGCTAAATCCCTCAATCTTGAACTTTTGGGAAAAGTCCCATTAGTAGAAAGTATAAGACAAAGCGGAGATGTTGGAAGACCAGCCGTATTACAACAAGAGACTGTAGTTGAAAAATATTATAACGATCTTTGTGATAAATTAATTTTAAATATTGAAGAAAGAAATGCTAAATTAGAGCCAACAAAAGTAGTTGGTGTTGAATATGGCCCCCCTAAATGCTCCACGTAAATTGAATAAAACAGAAAAAATAGTACTTAAAGCAATTGATGATCTTAGACCGTATTTACATAATGATGGCGGTGATATGGAATTAGTCGAAATTACATCAGATAACAGAGTAATTGTAAAACTCTTAGGAGCTTGTAAGACGTGTTCAGTTAGCCCTGTTACTATGAAGGCTGGATTAGAAGAAAATCTCAAGTTATTAATTCCTGAAATTGTTTCGGTAGAAGCTCTACAAGAATAAATTAAAATTCAAATTGCAATCCAATGGATGGCAGAACTGTGCCTGCTGTATTGTCAATATATCTTAAATTGTATCTTTCGGGGTTGGATCCTGTGATGGTTTGGAAGCTACCATTTGTATTTCTAACAGCAATTAGACTTGGTGGAGTTTCTGCTTGGAAATTATACAAATTTTGAATGTCTAAGTAAATATTAAGAGTGACTTTTTTCCAATACCATTTTTTATCAATTCTAATATCTAAACCATGGTTGGATTTTAATCTTACACCGTTTAACTGGTTATAATCAAAAACACCAAATGAATTCACATCCCATACATAAGAATATGAAGAATTAAGTGTGTCATATGGTGTATATGGAGAGCCTCCGGAAAAACGAAATTTCATTCCTAATTCCCAATCTTTTTTAAATTTAAATCCACCAGTCAAACTAATTATATGTTGGTTGTCCCAGGTTGATGGGATGTATTCATTTTTTTTATCCTTGAATTCACTTCTTACCCATGTGTAGGCCATGATTCCATAAAATGATTTATTCAGCTTTTTTTGTGCAAGGAATTCAACACCATATGATCTTCCTTGAGATGTGCTGGACACAGATTCATTTCCAATAACTCCAAAATCTCCACCAAGATTTGCTAGTGATATACTATCCTTTAATAAAAATGGGTAATTATCGTATTTTTTATAAAAACCTTCTATAGTAAGTTTGCTATAATTGCCTGGATTGGTCTCAATTCCAAAAACCAAATGCTTGTTGTTTATATAGGTAATTTCATTGTCCTTATTTACAAGTTCATTCTTATTATTTCTATATCCCATTACGGTATATGCTGGGAGTTGAAAGTATTGACCAATATTGAAATTTAGGCTGCTTTTCTCACCAAGAGAATAAGCTAGACTAAACCTAGGGGAGAGTTGTTTCAATGGATTAGACATTTGTTTTGAATAAGAATTCTGATCAGTTCTTAAACCAAAAGATGCTATAATTTTATTATCAAATGCTTTTTTACTTATTTGACCAAATATACTTGTTTTTATAAAATTAAGTTCGGAACTAAAATCTAGCGTGTCAGGTAAGTTCTGAAAAATTATCTTTTGAAAGGTTTTATTTTTATATGTTACTGCTTCAAACCCAGTTCCAAAATTTAACTTCCAACCATTATTTCTCGTGGTATTTTCAAAACGAAATTTAGTTTCTATTTCTTCTGAAAGATAATCCTGAAGTAGATTTTCATTTATTTCAATATTATCTCTGTATTTAACCGATCGATTATTTAAGTGATTTCTTGACAGAATAAAATTTTGAAAACTTTTTTCCTTAAAATGTGTCCAATTCATTCCAACAGCATAATTCCATTGAGTAGTCACTGGAATATATCCCAAAATATAATTGTTTCTTTCTATTACTTCAGGATCTGTCTCATTGTCATTAATGCCAGTGTTAAGAACGAAATCATCTATGGCTCCAAGGCCAATTAAGGTGATTTGATTTTTATCATTTAATTTTGTTTTAATTTTAAACTGAAGATCATTGTAGGTTGGCAAAAAAGGTAATCCAATTGCACTAAATAAAAGCTGTAGATAAGATCTTCTTGCAGATAAAACAAAGGTGGTTTTATTATTGATTGGACCATCAAGTGTTATTCCAAAATCACTAGAACCAACAGTTAAAGAGGAAGCTATTCTGTCTGGATTTCCATCAATTTGTTTGAACTCCATCACAGAGCTTAGAGCATTTCCTCTGTTAGCAGGAAACGCACCAGAATATAAATCTACTTCTCTAACAAAATTTACATTTATCATGCCAACAGGTCCTCCTGAAGATCCTTGTGTTGCAAAGTGATTGATATTAGGAATCTCTATGCCATCCAAATAAAATCTATTCTCATTAGGAGCTCCGCCTCTTATTATAATATCATTTCTAAATGATACAGTAGAGGCAACGCCAGGAAGAGATTGAATTACTTTTGAAATATCTCTATTTCCTCCTGGGTTTCTATAAATTTCTGTTGCACTAATACTTCTTTTACTAACTGGACTTTCCTCGCTTTTTTGAAATGGGGAAGCTGTTATTTCTACCACATCGAGAGATGTTGAGGATTCGATTAATTTTATATTAAGTATGGTAGGTTTATTTGGATTAACATTAATTTCGGCAAATGTTTTGGACTCATAACCTACAAATGAACATTTAATGGTATATAAGCCTGGCTTCAATTCTTTAAATTCAAAAAAACCATCAAAATCTGTTGCAATTCCTGAGTTAAGCTGCTCTACAAATACATTTGCAAAAGGAATTTCTTCATTACTTGTTGCATCTTTTACATATCCTTTTAAAATTCCAGTTTGTGAATATGAAATATTAAATATTGTTATTAATGCTATGTTTAAAATTAGCGATCGCATTCGGTTTGAAAATTATTAATTGTTAAGAACTCCTTGTTTTTGTTTATAATTTTGAAGACAATATTAAACAAAAATCCTCAAAACCCTTGTTTTATTAATAATGTTTAAGTAATTTAGCAAAAAATTAAACAAATGCAGACTTATTCTATTGCAGATCTTGAAAAACTATCAGGTATTAAATCTCATACAATACGAATTTGGGAAAAACGATATAATATAGTAATTCCGGAAAGATCTGATACAAATATTAGAGCTTACAATGACGATCAACTTAAGAAGATACTTAATATATCTTTTTTAATTAACAATGGATTAAAAATTAGTAAAATTGCCTCCTTATCTTTGGATGAACTTTCGAGTAAGGTTATATCACTGACATCAAATTCTGCATCTTTCGAAGCGCAAATCAATAACTTTGTAATTTGTTCACTTCAATTTGATGAACCACTTTTTAATAGAACGTATGATTCTCTAAGAAAAGAATATAGTTTGTCTTTCGTTTATGAAAATGTATTTATACCAACTCTTAGAAGAATTGGTGCTTTGTGGTCATCAGGTGAATTATTCCCTGCACAAGAACATTTTTTATCTAATCTTATCAAGCAGAAATTTTATAATTCTATTGAGGCTGCTGACTCACGTGTAAGAAAAAATAAAAAAGCATTTCTATTTTTGCCTCCCTGGGAGGATCATGATTTTGCTTTACTTTATTCTAATATGGTATTAAAAGAAAATGGCTTTGATATTGTAAATGTTGGAAAAACTATTTCATTNGATAGTATATTACAATGCATTGAAAAAATAAAGCCAGATATNTTATTTACTACGTTTATTGTTGGTCAAAAAGTTACTCTTTTACAAAAGTTTTGTGACGATCTTCACAANCACTCTAATACTAAACTATTTTTTGCTGGAAATCCTGATTTATTNAGACTTGTTAATACCCANGGAAAGGTTTTTTACAAGCTGGACGAATTTGATAGATTCTTTAGCAACTCNTCTCTTAATTGAAAAAAGTAGCTGTAATCGGCTCAGGATTTGCAGGTTTAACTTCCGCAATCGAACTTGCTTCACTAGGATACAAAGTAACTGTTTTTGAAAAAAACAGTTCTTTAGGAGGNAGAGCTAGAAAGTTCGAAACAAATGGGTTNATATTTGACATGGGTCCTAGTTGGTATTGGATGCCAGATGTTTTCGATAAGTTTTTTGCAAGACATGGTAAAAAAGTTGAGGAATATTACAATTTATTGAAATTAGACCCTGGCTTCTCTGTTGTGTATGGAAAAGATAATACTATTAATGTTCCTGCATCTTTTGAGAAACTTGTTGCTTTATTTGAAGATATTGAAAAAGGCAGTGGTTCTAGGCTCAAAAAGTTCTTAAAAAAAGCAGCAGTAAAATATAATATTGGTATGNATAGTTTAGTTTACAAGCCCTCTCATTCAATATTTGAATTTATTAATTTAAAAGTNCTAATTGGAGTTCTTTACNTAGATGTATTTTCTAATTTCAGATCNTATGTTAAAAAATATTTTTCGGATAGTAGACTAACTAAGTTGATGGAATTCCCTGTTCTTTTTTTGGGAGCTACACCACAAAATACACCAGCACTTTATTCTCTTATGAATTATTCAGCATTTTCACAAGGAACTTATTATCCGATGGGTGGTTTTCATGAAATTATTATTGGACTGTCCAAGTTAGCCAAGGAAAAGGGAGTAATAATTAATTGTGATTCTAACGTAGATAAACTCAATGTTGTCAATGGAAAAGTAGAAGATATTGTTGTAAATGGTAAAAAATTATTATTTGACGGAGTTATTGCTTCTGCGGACTACCACCATGTTGAACAAAAATTATTAGAAAAATCTCTTAGAAATTATTCTACTGAATACTGGGAAAACAGAGAAATGTCTCCTTCAAGTTTACTTTTTTATGTAGGAGTAGATAAAAGGTTAAATAATTTACAACACCATAACTTATTTTTTGATGCAGACTTCGATCAGCATGCTAAAGAAATTTATGATATTCCAAAATGGCCGAAAAATCCACTTTTTTATTTATCTTGCCCATCTATTACTGACCCATCCTTAGCACCTAAGGGAAATGAGAATTTAATGTTTTTAATTCCTTTAGCCCCAGGTTTGGAAGACACTAATGAAATGAGAGAAAAGTATTTCGATATTGTATTAAAAAGACTAAAAGATTTAACCGGAAATGATATTGAAAAAAATATAATATTTAAAAAATCTTATTGCGTTAATGATTTTGAAAAAGATTATAATTCCTTTAAAGGAAATGCATACGGATTAGCAAATACTTTAAGACAAACTGCTGTTCTTAAGCCAAGAATGAGAAATAAAAAAGTTAAAAATCTTTATTATACAGGTCAACTCACTGTCCCTGGACCCGGAGTTCCGCCAAGTATTATTTCAGGCCAAATTGCAGCCATAGAAATTGACAAATATTTAAATAAGTTATAGATGATAGAGTTATATCATAGAGTATCCCTAAACGCTAGTAAAAATGTAACCCAGCTTTACAGCACTAGCTTTTCTATGGGAATTAAATTATTAGACAAGAATCTTCACGATGCTATTTTTTCCATTTATGGTTTTGTTCGTTTAGCAGATGAAATTGTCGATACATTTCACGATTATCCTAAATCTGAAATGCTCCAAGAATTTAAAGACGAAACTTACAAAGCTTTGGATAGAAAAATAAGTGTTAATCCAATTCTTCATGCTTTTCAAATGGTAGTTAATAAATACTCTATTGCAAGAGATTTAATTGATAAATTTCTTTTAAGTATGGAACAAGATTTAAACGATATTCAATATTCTAGTGTTGATTATAAAGAATACATAGTAGGTTCTGCAGAAGTTGTTGGTTTAATGTGTTTGAAAGTTTTTGTAAATGGCGATAACAATTTGTACTTTAAACTTGAAGAACCTGCACGTAGGTTGGGTGCTGCTTTTCAGAAAATCAATTTTCTAAGAGATGTTAAATCAGATTATCAAGAACTGGGTAGAACTTATTTTCCAGGAGTTGACTTGGAAAAATTCACTCCAAATGAAAAACTAAAAATAGAAGAAGATATTCAAAATGATTTCGAAAGTGCTCTCAGAGGAATTGTTAATTTGCCATCCTCTTCAAGGTTAGGAGTTTATGTAGCTTACAGATATTATTTTTCTTTATTTAAAAAGATAAAAAAGGTTTCATCAGATAGATTAATGGAAGAAAGAATAAGAGTTCCCAATTTCAAAAAACTCTTCATCACCTTTGAATCTATGTTTCAAAATCAATTCAATTGGATTTAATAAATTTTTCTGTTTTTATATTTACTTTTTTTGCAATGGAATTTGTTGCTTGGTTTACACATCGTTTTATTATGCATGGTTTATTATGGTATTTTCATAGAGACCATCATACTAGAGACAATAAAGGTTTTTTTGAAAAAAATGATTTCTTCTTTTTGATTTTTGCAATACCAGGCTCTATTTTAATTATATATGGTATTGAAATAGGATTAGAATTTATTGCTTTTTGGATTGGTATGGGAATTTCTTTCTATGGAATGGCTTATTTTTTTGTTCACGATTTATTTATTCACCAAAGAGTGAAAGTTCTTAAGAAAACTAAAAATAGGTATTTGTTGGGTATAAGAAGGGGACACAAAGCTCATCATAAAAAACTATCCAAAGAAGATGGTGTATGTTTTGGTATGCTTTTGGTTCCTTTAAAATATTTCAGACAATTTAAATAGCTTTATGCAAAAATATTTATACCTAACAATACTTTTTTGTTCGGTTTTAGTCCCCTTTATTTTTTCTTTCCATAAAAGATTAAAATTTTACTTACACTTTAAATCTTTAGGGTTTGGTTTGTCTTTAATGTTACTGTTTTTTATTCCTCATGATATTTGGTTTACTAGTTTAGAAATTTGGGGTTTTAATTCTAAGTATGTTACTGGGATATATTTATTTAACTTACCAATTGAGGAATACTTGTTTTTTATTTGTATTCCATTTTGTTGTCTCTTCACTTACCATGTAGTGTGGACTCTATCGAAAAATATAGAATATCAACCTATGAAAACTTTTTGCTGGGCTATTAGTTTCTTATTAATTATCCTGGGAGTTCTTTACAAAGATAGAATGTATACTTCATCTACTTTTATAGGGTTGTCAATTGCTATGCTAATTGCTCCTTTTTTTGTAAACATGAAAGTTTTTTTCAAAACATATATTATCCTCTTAATTCCTTTTTTCATTGTTAATGGACTTCTTACTGGTTCAATGATAGATGGCGAGGTAGTATGGTATGACGACACTAATAATCTTTCAGTAAGGATTTTTACTATCCCAATTGAGGATTTTTTCTATGGTTTTTTTATGTTATTACTTGTGATGATTGGTTACCAAAAATCATTAGACAATAGAAAATTAATATAATTAAATTTTAAAATTTTTATTTAAAAAGCTAAAGGTGAATGATTTGATTTCCTCCCTACATTTTTTAAATGCATTTTGGGTTTCAACTTCATTTCCTATAATTTTTGTTGGATCTGAGAAATTTTGATGTGTGAGATTAACTTTCTTTAAATATACTGGACAACTTTCGTTTGCATGGTCACAGACTGTAATTACATGAGAAATTTCTGTGTTTTTGTATTCTTCTAAGATGTTTGAAGTATGGTTACTAATATCAATTCCATCTTTAGCCATTATTTCTATGGCTTTTTTATTTATTCCTTCTGCCCTTATTCCAGCACTATAAACATTGGTATTCATGTTTAATTTTTTGCTAAAATATTTTAAATAGCCTTCTGCTATTTGGCTTCTACAACTGTTCCCAGTGCATATAACAAGAATATTTATNTTTTTCATCCTAATTCTTAAAGNTTTAACTTATTATCTTTAAATATATATTTTATAAATAAATGAAAATTAATACACCATTAAAATTTACTATCTTTTGTTCATTAATTGTTTCCGTATTTTCAGTTCTTGCTGTATCTATATACAACTTCTACTTTCATAACGTGAGTTTGAGTGTTTCTGATTTTTTGTTATTGTTTTTATTTTTTTTCATTCTAACAGCTGCTGTAACTTTTCTTTTGTTAGAAATTTTTATAAATAGAAAAATTAGATTGCTATTTCAACTGGTTCAAAACTATAAGATGTCAAGTACTGATTTTAAATTGAATATGAATGAGGATATATTAGCTAAAAGTGAGGTTCAGATTTTACAACTTGCAAAAAGTAATAGCTCAGAATTGTTAAAGCTTAAGTCTGAAGAAAAGTTTAGAAGAGAATTCATTGGCAACCTTGCCCACGAGTTAAAGACTCCAATATTTAGTATTCAGGGTTATATTATAACTCTTTTGGAAGGGGGTTTAGAAGATCCATCCATCAACAAAAAGTTTTTACAAAGAGCTCTAAAGGGTTCTGAAAGAATGAATAAAATAATTATTGATTTAGATATGATATCAAGATTTGAATCTGAAAAAATCAATATGG
Source organism: Crocinitomicaceae bacterium (assembly GCA_002713405.1). Taxonomy (GTDB): domain Bacteria; phylum Bacteroidota; class Bacteroidia; order Flavobacteriales_D; family Parvicellaceae; genus MED-G20. Next base: position 27,758 of record PAST01000018.1, read on the forward strand.
AAATTGAAAATAATAATATTGTAGAAATATGTCAAGATATTTTTGAAAGTTTGGAGTTGAAGGCAAAAGAAAATAAGATAACTCTAAGGTTTGCAGAGAACTATTCGAACGAAATTTTAGTAAGTTGTGACAAGAATAAAATCGATCAAGTAATTCAAAATTTAATAATAAATGCCATTAATTATTCAGACCTTGGTGCTGAAGTAGTAGTTCGGTTTACAGATGTTGAAAGAAATATATTGATTGAAATTGAGGATAATGGCCCAGGAATTGAAGAAAAACATATTAGTCGTCTTTTTGAACGCTTTTATAGAGTGGATAAAAGTAGAGCAAGGAATGAAGGAGGTACAGGNCTGGGACTTTCAATTGTTAAACATATAATTGAAGCACATGGACATACTGTTCAAGTAAGAAGTAAAGAGGGTGAAGGTTCAAATTTTTTCTTTACCTTAACGAAAATTTAATATTTAATATTATGAGAAATATATATAAATCTTTTTCACTGGTTATAATTTTAATATCAGTTTTTTCAAGTTGTAGTAAAAAAGGTTGTACTGACCCTATGAGTTTGGCATATGATGTTGAAGCCAAAAAAGACGACGGTTCTTGCACTTATCCAGAGGTTTCGAAAAAATCTCTAGTCTTAAGAAAAACTGGAGATTGGTGTCACTACTGTGGAGAATATGCAACACAGTGGGTCAATAATATTGAAAATACATACTCAAATACCGTTAAAGTAATCGATTTACACTACAATGATGGATTTGCTGTTGATGTTGGATATAATATGATTAATATTTTAGGAAGTATGTCTACTCCAGGTTTTGCTGTAGGTTCTGAAGTACAGCCACTAAATTACTCACAAATTACTCAAGCTATTAATTCTGATATCCTTTTAGCTCCTGACGTTAATGTAGACCTAAATTTTTCAATCCAAGATGGAAAAATGAATATTAATATACATTCTTTATTNTCCCCTGGGATATCTGGAGACAATTACTATTTAGCGGCATATATTTTAGAAGATGGACAAGTTGCAAATCAAAAAATTACTGGATANGTAGACCCTGTAACAGGAACTAATGTAGATCCTAATTTTGTTCATAACAATATATTAAGAACTGAGGGTAGTGGAAGTGGAAATCCTTTTGGTAATTTGTTAGAATTTGACGCTGATGGAAATAACATTACTTCACTTTCAGATATAATTCTTGCACCATCTACAATTTGGAATCATGATAATTTGTATGTGGTTGCTGTTATTTGGCAGCAAGATGGATCAACTTATAGATTTGTTAATTTAGAAGATTAATACATTGAAGTAATGAATAATAAAATTAATTTTTTAATTCTTATTTCAGTACTTTTTTTTTCATCGTGTAGAAAGAGAGGCTGTACTGACCCATTAAGTTTAGCTTATGAGATTGATGCTTCAAAAGATGATGGTAGTTGTACTTATCCTGAAGACGAAAAGAAAACTTTAGTATTTAATTCTACAGGCACTTGGTCTCAACATTGTGGAGATTGGGGAAAAACTTTTTCAGATAATCTTTCAAACAATTTTTCAAATGTTCAAATTATTACTCTACATAATAATGATAATTTTTCTGTAGATGTAGGTTCTTTCATTCAGTCTTACTTAGATAGTATTCATGGCCCTAAGGGAGAGCCTCACTTTTATGTAGGCACAGCTGATGTTCCTAATTACTACAATCAATTAGATAGTGCCGTTAGCGCAGATCTTCTTTTGAATTCAGAGGTAAATCTAGATTTAAACTTTATGATTACAGATGGTAAAATGAATATAAATGTACATTCTAAATTGTCAGATGGGTTTTCTGGTGATAATTGTTATTTAGCAGCCTATATATTAGAGGATGGTCAGGTTTTTGAACAAAATATTTTGGGAACTTATGATTCTGATTATGTGCATAATAATATTTTAAGGACTGAAGCAAGTGGTATTGGGTCTGCATTTGGAGTTCCAATTGTATTTAATTCAACGGGAGATAATATTAAGTCTTATAACGATGTGGTTTTAGAACCTTCTAGCTTATGGAATTATAATAATTTATATGTAGTAGCTGTTATTTGGCAAAAAAGTGGTGCGGACTATAGATTTGTAAATCTTGCTAGATAGGAAGATTGTTTATAAACTTACTTTACCTAAAGCTGCTTTTAGCAGCTTTTTTTTTCTTCCATGCTTTGGTTTGATAAAATTAAAACTTGCTTTTTTAAGGTTGATTTCCCCTTGTTTTTGATAGCAAATTGAATGGGTTTCCTGATGGTGTTTGGCTAGATATTCTTGCTCTGTTTGGCCTGGTGTTGGTATTAAAAGTACTTTTTTTTGCAGAATATAAAGGTCCATAATGCTGCTGTATCCAGCCCTGCATACCACAAGCTCTGATTTGGTTAGTATTTCTTTAAAGTTAGTTGTTTCTAAATGTGTGTAAAAAGTAATTTTTCCAGATGATGTTTCTTTCGTCTTTGTTAGGCCATTTATTATTGCGCAATGCTCGTTAGTTTTACGAAAGCAATTTTGAATTTCATCTTCTAATAGGCTTCTTTGTGGTTCTGGTCCAGAAATAATCGCTAAATATTTGTACTTATACTTTATAGTTTCAGCTATAGTTTTTTTAAATCTAGTTAGTGGCCCAATAAATGTTTTTTGCAAATTAGACCCTGATAGTTCACCGGAAAGTAAGGAGTTTTCAAAATCTGGAACCCAACAATGGTCAAATTTTTGAATAAATAGTCTATTTATTTGGTTAACTATCTTCATTAAAACGAAGGGGCCTTTTATTTTAAGTTGGTGAGTTAGATATATATTCAATGTTTTACTGCTTCTAAAACCAAATCTGTTATCTGAAATAATTATATCTGCATTTTGCTCAAGACTTATTTTCTCTGCTATCTTTCTCTCACTATTTATTGCTTTTATAAATTTTGGAATTTGTTTTATTAACGCCCATGTTTGGCTTCTTTTTTTACTGTAATAAGGCTTGTAGCCTTGAATTTTAATATGTTTAATTTCTGAAAATTCTTTTTTATAAATATTATAGGATATTTTATTTCCACACGTAATTACTTCGTGACCTCTTTCCTGGAGTAATTTTATAATTGGAATAGTTCTAGATATATGACCTAAGCCCCAATCTAATGGAGCAATTAATATTTTTTTTTTTGTCTTCAGGATTTAAATTGAATATTGTATTTGTTAATAAATTCCTTAATATCCTCTAATCCTATTTTTTTTGTTGACGAAGTAGTAAAGTTTACTGGCAAGGATTCCCATTCTTTTAATAAGAAGTTTTTATATTCTTTAGTGTTTTCTTCAATCTCAACTTTCTTAAGTTTGTCAGCTTTCGTAAAGCATATTACAAATGGTATTTTTTTTACTGCACAATACTCCATAAATTCAAGATCAATTTTTTGAGGTGGTACTCTAAGATCAATTAAAATAAATAGACACACTAAGTTTTCTCTGTTTTCTAAATATTTGAGTGTAAAGTTTTGAAATTCTTCTCTTATTTTTTTTGAAATTTTAGCATATCCATAACCAGGTAAATCTGCTAGATAGAAATTATTATTTATCAAGAAATGGTTGATTAATTGCGTTTTTCCAGGCTTTCCAGATGTTTTTGCTAGTTTTTTACTATTTGTAAGTGCATTTATTAACGAGGATTTTCCAACATTAGATCTTCCGATAAATGCGTATTCTGGGAGATTTGGTTTTGGACATTTTTTCCAGTCAGAATTACTACACAGGAAATCTGATTTGTTAATTTCCATAATTATTACTTTACTTTTTTGTAGGTTTTTACGTGTCTGTCTTTCTTTTCTGGGTAAATGTCGTCGATAGATATTAGAATTCCTGTTTCTTCTACATCTCCAAATTTTGAATTCATTGCTGTTCCAAATGTTTTCATAGAAGATGAAAGATTCATATATGCAGCAATTAAAGGGGGTAAAGAGCAATTTAATTCTTTAAGCTTTTTTGTCAATACCTTATAGGATTCCTTGTAATCTAATTCTTTTATCTGTTCAATAAAATAACTTATATCATGGTGTAATTCTAAGGGCTTTTTTGCGGAAATCCATTGGTCTTTATCTTTGAAAAAGTGGTTCATAAAACCTAATATTAAATCTCTTCCTTTTTTATTAAAGTCTAAATACATGGTTACTTTGCCAAAAAAATATTTTATTTCTGGGTGGTCTACCACTAAAGCCCCAAGACCGTCCCATAAGTTATCAAGAGAAAATATAGATTTTCTGTTTCCCGAACTTGGCTGGTATTCTGGTTGAACAAATGATCTTCCTAACTCAATTGTTAATCCCAATATTTTGGAGTAGAAATCAGTGCTAAAATCAAATAAATTATTCGTAGCTGTATTGTTATACTTTGAAGAACTAACTACATCACTTCCTAGCATAAATCTATATCCCCCTATTATTTTTTTTTCTTCGGGATCCCAAACTATAAGTTGTTTGTAAAACGCTTCTTCTCTAGTGTCAAATTCATCTAAATCATATGATTTTCCTGTTCCCCCACCAGCATTTCTAAAACTAAGCTCTCTAAGTCTACCGATTTCCATGGTCGTATTTGGATGGTTGTTGTAATCTACTATATATATATCATGATTACAATAATTGGTTTTTCTTACAAAAGTGTCTTTATTTATTTCTTTTTCAAGAATAGAAGTTGGTATAGGATTAATAATTTTTTTCATTTTTTATTGATTCTATAAATTCAACATTAATATTGTTTTGTATTTTATATACATAATTTTTAATCGCTTGGGCCCATTCTGAATCATTTTTTTTATTGTCGAGAATTTTCGGATCTATTAGCTTACCCATAGTTATTTTAATATTATTTCCTTTTTGTTTGAACATTTCATCCACAAGAAAAAACATTTCAAGATTTATTTTTATTCCAATTAAGCTTCTCCATCTAGCAATTTTATAAAACCTATTTGAGTTTTGTCCACTAATATAAACTGGATAAATTGGTTTGTTGTGTTTTTTAGCTTTTGTTACGAATGTTTTTCTCCACTCTAAGTCTTTTATAATTCCACTTTTTTTTCTTGACACTAATCCTGCTGGAAAAATTACTATGCATTCCTCAGACTCAAATAACTCTTCAAGTCTTACTATATTTTCCCTAGAGTTAAAGCCATGCTTATTAATGGGTATAAAGTAAGGCTTAAAAGGTTCAATTTCTGATAAGATATCATTCACTAAAAACTTGATGTCCTTTCTGTATTTTCCTATTTCGTTAATAAGTGCAAGTCCGTCTAGGCCTCCAAGAGGGTGGTTTGCTACTATAATAACTCCTTTTTTCCTTGGGATTTCCTTTAGCCTATAATTGCTCGATATTACTTGGAGTTCCTTTAGGCCACCGCTTATAAAATCAAGTTTTTCTTTTCCAGATAAATTTTTCAGAATGTTGTTTAAATCACTTTCGTGAAGTAAGGATTTGAATTTTCTTAACAAGAATCTTGGCATAAGTTTAAAAAATCTAGGGCTTTTTTTCTCAATTACTTTACCTATATCAACATTTTTTTGAAAGTCCATCCATCAAATTTTATATCATTTTAAAGATAGCAAATTGTTGATAGAATAATATTGAAAAAAATAATACCCACATTTTACCACTTATATTTTTAAGCTAATAACAGATTAAAATTCAATTATATTGAAACATATTTCATAATTAATCGTAAAAAGTTATCCACAAACTTATATTAGTGGGAAAATGTGGGTAAATTATTATTAGATTTACATTTAAAATTTGAGTCAATTGTCAGGATTTATAGGAGAATATTATTGTAAGCTAGATGTTAAAGGAAGAATGTTGATTCCTTCTGACGTTAGAAAACAATTATCTCCTGTAGATCAAGAACAGTTTGTTGTATCAAGAGGAGTTGATGACTGCCTTTCTATGTATACTTCTTCGGAGTGGATGGTGGTTATGAGCAAATTGAGAAAGCTCAACAGGTTTAAATCTAAGGATAGGAAATTTGCTCGCATGTTTCAAAAAGGTGCTACAAAAATTACTGTAGATAGTAATGGTAGACTGCTGCTTCCTAAGGGATTACTTAGTTGGGCTGGGATTAAAAAAGAACTAGTTATTGTTGCAAATGTTGATTTGTGGGAATTATGGGATAAAAAAACCTATGAATCCATGATGAAAGATGACTGGGATGGTTTTGATCAATTGGCTCACGAAGTTATGGGGGAGTCTGCGGATGAAAGTTGATCAATATCATATACCAGTACTTTTAAACGAAGCCACTGAGGCTTTAATTTCTGATCCTTCTGGTTTTTATGTTGATGTCACTTTTGGTGGAGGAGGTCATTCTAGAGCAATTCTTGATCAAATTGATAATGGTAAGCTCTTGGCTTTTGACCAAGATGCTGATGCTTCTGTAAATCTTATAGCAGATGATAGATTTTCATTGGTTAGACAAAACTTTAGAAATATTCAAAACGTCTTGGAGGCTTTTGGCCATGGTGATCCGGTTGGCATTTTAGCAGATTTAGGAGTCTCTTCGTATCAGTTTGATAATCCAGAAAGAGGTTTCTCTTTTCGATTTGACGAAAGATTAGATATGAGAATGAATAAAGATTCAGGACTTGATGCTTGCTATTTGCTAAATACTTATGATAAAGGCCAGCTTGAAAATATTTTCTCTAAGTTCGGTGACTTTAAATCTGTAGAGTCTAAAAGGCTTTCAACAAATATTATAGAGGCAAGAACTAAAAAAAAATTAACTAACACTCAAGATTTAGTTTCATGTATTGAATTTTTAGTGCCTCATAAAGTGAAAAATCAATTTTTAGCAAGAGTTTTTCAGTCTATAAGGATTGAAGTTAATCAGGAATTAAATGCTTTGGTTGAGTTTTTGAACCAGTTACCAAAAGTTTTAAAAAATAGAGGAATCGTTTCAATCATTACTTACCATTCCTTGGAAGATAGACTGGTTAAAAATTTCTTCAAAACTGGCAATTGTAAAGGGGATTTAGAAAAAGATTTTTTTGGAAATATTTCTAAACCGTTTGATTTGGTGAATAAAAAACCAATTATTCCTGATGACGCTGAAATAAAATTAAATCCAAGAGCTAGAAGTGCAAAATTAAGAGTTGCAGAAAAAAGAAAATGACATTTTTTAAAGAAATATTTTCTGGAGATCTTTTCAAAAAAGGAATGGTGATTAAAAATACTCCTTTTTTGGTTTATGTAACTTTTTTAATGGTTCTCTATGTTGCTTATGGGTACCATGTAGATGGTGTTGTCTTAGATATTTCTAAAAAAAGTAAGACTGGTGAAAAGTTATACTCAGAGTTACAATCTGCCTTGGAGCTATACGACAAGGAAAGTCTTCAAAGTAAGGTAGTCAAAGAGACTGAGAAATGGGGTTTGTATGAGTCAGTAGATCCACCGCTAATTATTCACAATAAGAATTCTGACAAATGAAAAATAAAGAATCCTTAATTAGACTTTATTCAGTTTATTTTCTTATCCTTTTTATGGGGTTGGGAATAGTTGTTCAAATATTTTATCTGCAAATATTTAAAGGTGAACAATTAAAATCTGANGCTAATAAACAAATTTTTATTTCTAAAAAGGTATTAGCTCCAAGAGGAAATATTTATGCTTCTAATGAGCAAAAGACATCCCTTGCCCTTTCTGTTCCAAGATATAAGGTCTTTGTTGACTTGGTTACTATCCGTGAGCAAGATTTTATTGATAATATTTCTGACCTTTCAGACTCCTTAAGTGTGCTTTTAGNTAGAAAAACATCTATACAATGGAAGTCCGAATTAGAAAACCAAAGGCTTGATAGTAACCGATACTTTTTTATTGCAAGAGGTTTAAGAAATGATCAAATAGAGCGCTTAAGAAAGTTTCCCATTTTTAATTTAGGTAAATANAGGGGGGGGTGNATTATTTTAAAATCTAGCCAAAGAGTAAAGCCCTATGGTATGCTTGCTAATAGAACGGTGGGATACGCATTAGAAAATGATGGAAAAAAATCAATTTTAGTTGGTATAGAAGGTGCATTCAATGAGTATTTGAAAGGTCAGAACGGTCAGATGCTGATGGAGAAAATTAGGGGAAATGAATGGAAGCCAGTGGATGATGAACTTTCTATTGAACCTGTACCAGGAAGCGATGTTTATACTTCCATTGATGTAAATATTCAGGATGTTGCNGAGTCTGCATTATTAAAACAACTAAAAGAGCAAAAGGCACAGAAAGGATGTGCTGTTTTGATGGAGGTTAAAACAGGGTTTGTTAAGGCTATCGCTAACCTTTCATTTGACCCTAAGACTGAAACTTATTTTGAAGCTCAAAACCACGCAGTAGGCTTAGCTTCTGAGCCAGGTTCAACATTTAAACTTGCTTCACTTTTAGTTGCTTTAGAACAGGGGAANGTTGAAATAACCGACTCTGTAGATATGACAGGCAGATATGAATTCTACGATAATTACCTTTCCGACGGAGGCAAAATTTATGGAAGGAATACAATTAAAGATGCATTTGAAAAATCATCTAATGTTATAAGCCAAATAATTTATGATAATTATAAAAAAGAGCCTCAGGAATTTATTGATGGATTAAAAGAAATTGGAATTCATCAAAAACTTGGTTTGTCAATACTGGGTGAAGGCGAGCCACTAATAAAAGAATCTTCAGATCCAACTTTTACTGGAATTACTCTTCCTTGGATGTCTATTGGTTATGAACTTAAAATGACCCCCCTTCAGACATTGGCTTTGTACAATGCAGTAGCAAATGAAGGAACCTTACTTCAGCCTCAATTTGTTAAATANATTAAAAANGGTAGCGAAATTCAAAAAGAATACAAGCCGAGAATTTTAAACGCATCTATTTGTTCTAAAGCTACACTTAGAGATTTAAAAGTGATGCTTGAAGGAGTTGTNGAAAGAGGTACTGCAAAAAATATAAATGCTAGAGGATTTTCAATTGCAGGAAAAACAGGTACATCAAAAATTGCACAAGGTTCTAAAGGATATGGAAATAAATACCAGGCTTCTTTTTGTGGGTATTTTCCATCTAAAGATCCGGTCTATAGTTGCATTGTNGTTGTTCAAGGCCCAACTAAAAATATTTTTGGGTCTGTAGTTTCTGGAACTGTTTTTAAAGAGATTGCAGATAAGGTCTATGCACAAGAATTTCAAAAAGAAAACAATGTTTTAAAAGATAGTCTTAACCGATACCCTTATTCAAGAAGTGGTGACAAGATGTCTTTTTTAGTTGCTTCAGAAAATATGAGAATACCTGTTAAAGATTTAACTAATAAATCTAACGAGTGGATATCTACAAGGACTGGAAAAGATGCCATTAAAATAATTAATAAAAAGACGCAAAAAGGGTTGGTTCCGAATGTAGTTGGAATGGGATTGATAGATGCTACCTATATGTTGGAAAAGTTTGGATTGTTTGTGCAGCCTGTTGGGTCTGGAATAGTAAGAGAACAATCTATTAAAGCTGGTTTAAGAATCAATAAAGGGCAAAAAATCGTCTTACAATTAGGATGAAATTACTAAAAGATATTATATATGGAATTAGAATAATTGAGATAAAAGGCAATACTAATATTGCTGTGGAAAATATAACATTTGACTCAAGAGAAATTAACAATCTTTCTTTGTTTATAGCTCTAAAAGGAGTCTCTCAAGATGGACATAATTTTATTTCTCAAGCTCAAAATAGTGGTGCATGCGCTATAATTTGTGAGAATCTTCCTGAAATTTTAAATGATGACATTACTTATATCAAAGTTTTGGATAGTTCAAAGTCATTAGGAATTGTAGCTTCAAATTTTTTCAATAATCCTTCAGAAAAATTAAAACTAGTTGGAATAACAGGCACTAATGGTAAGACTACTTGCGCAACATTATTATATGACTTGTATAGGTTAATGGGCTATAAAACTGGTCTTATTTCAACCGTGCATATTAAAATCCTTCACAAGACAATTCCTTCTACTCATACAACTCCAAACGTAATTAGAATCAACGAATTGCTGAGTCAAATGGTTAACGAGGGTTGTTCCCATGTTTTTATGGAGGTAAGTTCCCATGCTTTAGACCAAAATAGAGTCTCTGGATTATCTTTTGATGTTGGAGTTTACACCAATATTTCAAGAGACCACATGGACTATCATCCAACCTTAAATGACTACATAGGAGCAAAGAAAAAGTTATTTAGCTCTCTTAAAAACGATGCTGTAGCAATTGTAAACTTTGACGATCCTTATGGAGAAGAAATGGTTAGAGATATAATTGCTAAACCATTTTCTTATGGATTGAAAGGAGATTTTGATTTTAAAGGTAAAATTGTTGAAAATAATATAAGTGGACTTTCTGTAGAAATTGACGGATTTGAAATGACCTCAAGATTGATAGGAGAATTCAATGCTTACAACCTTTTGGTTGTTTTTGCAGTAGCTAAATCTCTTGGTGAAGAAGCTCTTACTGTCCTGACAATTATAAGTAATCTAAAAGCGCCAGATGGAAGATTTGAGTACATCGTTTCTCCTGGAAATATTACAGCAGTAATTGACTATGCTCATACTCCAGATGCTCTTGAAAATGTTTTAAAAACATTGGTTAGTCTAAAAAGCGATAAAGAAAAGATATTTACTGTATTTGGTTGCGGGGGAGACAGAGACAAGGGCAAGCGACCATTAATGGGTGAAATTTCATCAGTTTATAGCGATAGGGTGATAGTAACTTCTGATAATCCTAGAAGCGAAAAGCCAAGTGAAATTATTAAGGAAATTATTTCTGGAATTCCAAAATCTAAATCCTCAAAAGTATTAACTGTTCAAGAAAGAAAACAAGCAATTAAAGTTGCTTGTGAATTAGCAGAAAGTGGAGATGTGATTTTAATTGCTGGGAAAGGGCATGAGAAGTACCAAATCATTGGAGATGAGAAATTATATTTTGATGATTTAGAAACTACACTAGAAATTTTCAAACAAATACAACAATAATGCTTTATCATTTTTTTAATTATATAAATCAAAATTTTGACTTTCCTGGTTCAGGATTGTTCCAATTTATCTCATTTAGAGCCGGAATGGCTGTAATCACTTCACTTGTTATTACACTTGTTTTTGGAGGAAAGCTAATCAAATTTTTACAGAGGAAACAAGTTGGGGAGTCTATAAGAGATTTGGGGTTAGAAGGTCAGATGATGAAAGCAGGAACACCTACAATGGGTGGAGTTATCATTCTAGCTGGTATCATAGTACCAACCATACTTTTTGCCAAGTTAGACAACATTTATATTCAATTGATGCTTGTTGCAACTATCTGGTTAGGATTTATCGGTTTTCTAGACGATTACATTAAAGTATTTAAAAAAAATAAGAAAGGATTAGCTGGAAAGTTTAAAGTAATTGGACAAATTGGAGTTGGAATAATTGTAGGAGCTTCAATTTATTGGAGTGATTCTGTGACAATTAAATCCAAAACTTATTATAACACGGAAATTCTAGCCGAGCAGCAAGATATTTCTCAAGAATCAAAAAGTTATTTCTGGAAAGAGACAAAATCACTTAAAACTACAATCCCATTTGTTAAAAATAATGAGTTTGATTATTCGTGGCTAATTAACTGGATAAGCCCTGAGCTGTCTAAATATTCGTGGCTAGTATTTATTCCTATTATAGTAATTATTGTTATTTCAGTATCCAATGGTGCTAATTTAACAGATGGTCTAGATGGTCTTGCAACAGGAACTAGTGCAATTATTGGCATAACATTAGCCATCTTTGCTTACCTATCTGGTAATTTAGTTTTTTCTGATTATTTAAATATTCTATATATCCCAAACTCATCTGAGCTTGTGATTTTTATTAGCTCATTTGTTGGAGCATGCATTGGGTTTTTGTGGTACAATTCATTTCCTGCAAAAGTTTTCATGGGCGATACAGGAAGTTTGGCTTTGGGTGGTATAATTGCTGTTTTCGCTATAGCTATTAGGAAGGAATTATTAATTCCAGTTTTCTGCGGGGTTTTTCTTTTGGAAAACCTAAGTGTTGTTCTCCAAGTTTCTTATTTCAAATACACCAAAAGAAAATTTGGAGAGGGTAGAAGAATCTTTTTAATGTCTCCAATTCACCATCATTACCAAAAGAAAGGAATTCATGAGGCAAAAATAGTCTCTAGGTTTTGGATACTAGGTATTCTACTGGCAGTTCTTTCCATTGTAACTCTAAAACTTAGATGATAAAAAACTTTCAAAATATTGTGGTTTTAGGTGCTGGAAAAAGTGGTATTGGCGCAGCTGTATTGGCTAAGAAAAATAATTTAAATGTTCTTGTCTGTGACGATTCAAAAATATCCAAGGAATCTACCAATACTTTAAGAGAATATGGAGTTGAATATTATCAATTGGATTATATGTCATTTATTTCCACTATTCAAGATGTTTTAGTTGTTAGCCCTGGAGTGGATAATGACCATCAATTAGTAAAATATTTTCTAAAAAGCTCCAAACCCATTATCAGTGAAATTGAATTTGCAAGCTATTTCTGCAATGCTAAAAAAATATGTGTTACTGGAACTAATGGAAAGACCACTACAACATTAATGGTTACTTCCCTTTTAGAAAATGCAGGATACAATGTAAAAGCGGTTGGGAATATTGGCCAAAGTTATGCCATGTCTGTAGCTCTTGAAAATATGGACTATTATGTAATTGAACTTAGTAGTTTTCAATTAGATAGAATGTACGATTTCAAATCTGACATTTCAATTATTCTAAATATTTCTCCGGATCATTTGGATAGATACCAATATGATTTCACAAAATATTCGCAAAGTAAATTTAGGATTTGTCAAAATATGTCCAAAAGTGATTTTCTAATTTATAACCATGATGATAAAGTAATATCAGATTGGATTATTTCTCAAGACAAAGTCTCTTACAAATTAGCTCCAGTTTCCATTAATGAGAAATTACTCAAAGGATCTTGGTTAGAAAAAGAACAAATAAAAATCAGTATAAACAATAAAAAACAAACAATTATGTCCATTCATCAATTGGCCCAACAAGGCAAGCACAATTTATTTAATTCCATGGCTGCTGGTGTTGCAGCAAGAGTATTAGATATTAGAAAAGAAATTATCCGTGACAGTTTATCGGATTTTCAAAATATAGAACATAGATTGGAGGATGTTGCCAAAATCCATGGAATTAATTTTATAAATGATTCAAAGGCGACAAATGTCAATTCAACATGGTATGCTTTAGAAAGCATGCAGAAACCAACTATTTGGATTGTTGGTGGGGTAGATAAAGGAAATGATTACACTGTATTGGAGGGTCTTGTAAAACAAAAAGTTTTAGGAATTGTTTGCTTAGGAAAAGATAATTCTAAGATTAAAGAGGCTTTTGGCACCATAGTGGATTCTTTCTATGAAGCTGAATCAGCGGATCAAGCAGTACAAATTAGCTACAGAATTGCTAAAAAAGGGTTTAATGTTTTGCTTTCCCCTGCTTGTTCTAGTTTTGATTTATTTAAGAGTTACGAAGATAGAGGGCATCAATTTAAAAACGCTGTAAGAACATTATAATTTTTTAGATGAAAATAATCGAGCAAAAATCTATAAGAAATCAATTACACAATAAAAGAAAAGAATCTTTGAATTCTTTCTCTTCTATAGAGCACAGGCTTGATTTTTTTTCAAATAAACTACATAAAATATGGATCAATGACTCCAAATCAACGGATATTAGAGCTACTGCATATTCTTTGTCAAATATTGATGGGCCAATTATTTGGATAGTAGGTCAAAACCAATCTCCTAGAGATTTGGAAATTATAGAGGATTTAGTTTTGTCAAAAGTAACTGAGATAATCTATTTCGGAAAACATGAAACCAATATAAAATATCTTTTTGGTTCTAAAATTAAATATTCTCAATTGTCAACCATTAAAGAGGCGGTGAATATGGCTTTAAAAAATCCTATAAAAAATATAAGTGTTCTTTTCTCTCCAGCATGCTCTAGTTATATCACTCATGAAAACTATCAGCTNAGAGGAGATTATTTTAAAAATTTAATTGACGGGTTAGATTAATGCAACAGTTACTTGAGAAATACTTAAAGGGGGATAAAGTAATTTGGACAATTATAATATTGCTTTCATTATACTCAATAGTTATGGCTTACAGCTCAAGTTCTAATTTAGCATTTAGAATTTCAGGCGGGAATGTTGCTCCCTATGTTATCAAGCACACTTCAATTATAATAATCGGAATTATTATGATTATTTATTTACAGTTTTTTCCATACAAGTATTTTTCACGATTATCCCAAATAGGAATTTTTGTTTCTATCGTTTTATTGTTTGTTACACTTTTATATGGGGTGAGTAAAGGAAATGCTTCAAGATGGATAATGGGTTTTCAACCTTCAGATTTTGCTAAACTAGTTTTGATAATATATGTCTCACGTATGCTTACCAATAAGAAGGATGAAATTAAGGATTTTAAAAAAGGTTTAATACCTATTTTATGGCCTGTAGTTCTAATTTGTGGATTAATTCTACCCGCTGATTTTTCTACTTCAGCGATGTTATTCACTGTTTGTTTTACAATGATATTTATAGGAGGTGCCAAGATAAAGCATCTAGGATCTATTGTAGGAACTGCTTTTCTAGGTTTTGCTTTATTAATAATTGTTAATATTGCAATTCCTGGTTTTTTACCTAGAGTGGATACTTGGGAAAAAAGAATGATGAGCTTTGGAAGTGGTGAGAAACAAGAAAATTACCAAGCTGAGATGGCTAAACGAGCAGTCGCAAATGGTTTTTTATTTGGAAAAGGCCCAGGTAAAGGACATGTTAAAAATGATTTATATTCTGCTCAATCAGATTTTATTTATGCTTCTTCTATTGAAGAATTTGGCTCTATAATTGGAGGAATAGGATTGGTTATTTTATATATGATTTTATTTTTCAGGGCGATTAGAATTATGAATAAGGTGGAAAGTAAATTTGCTTCTTTCATTGTATTTGGTTTAAGTTTCATGTTAATATTTCAATCTTTTATTAATATGGGTGTAGGGGTAAATTTATTTCCTGTTACTGGCCAACCCTTACCTTTAATTAGTATGGGTGGAACCTCTATATTATTTACCTGTATTTCTTTGGGAATTATTTTAAATGTTAGTACAACAGTATATAAAGATTCTGAAAATGTCAAGCTATAAAGTAATCATAAGCGGTGGAGGAACTGGCGGCCATATTTACCCAGCTATTGCAATTGCAAAGAAAATACAAGAAATAAGTAAAGATTCAGAAATTTTATTTGTTGGAGCAAATGGGAGAATGGAAATGGATAAAGTTCCAGAGGAAGGATTTGATATTGTTGGTCTGAACGTTGTTGGAATCCAAAGATCTTTGTCTTTAAATGCAATTTTCAAAAATCTTAAGTTTCCTTTTTTATTGTTAAAAAGTTTCAATCATGCAAAAAAAATAATTAAGGATTTTCAACCAAATATTGTTGTGGGTGTTGGTGGGTATGCAAGTGGACCAACTCTAAGAATGGCACAAAGTTTAAAAATTCCCACATTAATTCAAGAGCAGAATTCCTATGCTGGATTAACCAATAAGTGGCTGAGCAAAAAAACTAAAAAAATTTGTGTTGCGTATGAAAATATGAATCAATTTTTTGAGACAAATAAGTTAGTTTTAACAGGTAATCCAGTAAGAAAAGATATTGAAAATCTAGAAACTAAGTTGTCTGAGGCTAAAACCTATTTTAAAGTTTCTAAGAATGAAAAAGTGATTTTAGTTTTAGGAGGAAGTTTAGGTGCAAAATCTATCAACGAGGGAATTTTAAATTCTATTCATAGAATCAATGACCAACCTGTAAAATTACTTTGGCAAGTTGGCAAAAGATATTTTAAGTCTATTGAAGATCAATTAAATCAAATTAATATTCCTAATGTAAAAGCTTTAGCTTTTATTAAAAGAATGGATTTAGCATATTCTCTTGCGGATATTGTTATTTCAAGAGCAGGTGCTTTGTCTATTAGTGAACTTACTTTAGCAGGTAAGTCAAGTATTTTGGTTCCTTCACCCAACGTTTCAGAAGATCATCAAACTAAAAATGCTATGTCTTTGGTAAAAAAATCTGCTGCTATTCTTATCGAGGATAACCAAACCGATTCTCTTTTGAGAACTGCCATGGACTTGCTTAAGGACGAAAATCAATTGAATACCATTTCTCAAAATGCAAAAAAAATGGGAAAGCCTAATGCTACCAATGATATCGTCAATGAAATATTTAAACTTATTTCTTAATGTATTTAGATAATTACAAATCAATATATTTTATTGGGATTGGAGGGATAGGTATGAGCGCTCTGGCTTATTATTTTGTGAATCTGGGAGCTAAGGTAAGTGGTTATGATAGAAACAAAACAGAGCTAACTAAAGAGTTAGAAAAAATTGGAGTTGAAATATCATATGATGAAAATATAGATTATTTGAATGACCTTGAGAATATCCAATTGGCAATTTTCACTCCTGCAATTAATTCAAAAAACATCTATTTCAAATATTTTAAAAAATCCCAAGTTCCTTTACTAAAAAGATCTCAAATACTTGGGGAAATAACAAAGTCGCTAGATACAATTGCAGTTGCAGGAACTCATGGCAAAACAACAACTAGTTCTATTATTGCTCACATTTTAAAATCAGATAATAAAGATGGACTCTGTTTTATAGGTGGAATAGCTTCAAATTATAAGTCCAATTTTTTAATTGGAGAAGGAAATTTTTCAGTAGTCGAGGCTGATGAATACGACCGTTCATTTATGAATCTATTTCCAGATACTATTGTGTTGACATCTATGGACGCAGATCATTTGGATATTTATGAAAATCAAGATTCTTTGGTAAAAGCATTTAAGGATTTCACCAATTTATTAAAGAATAATAAAAAGTTAATCGTAGAAGAAAATATCAGTCATTTCTTTCAGAAAAATTTATCCTATGGTTTTAAAAAAGACAATGATTTACAAATAATAAATATTCAAATTAAAGAAGGCTTGTATTTATTTGATATTNTTTTTAAAAATCAAAACTACGATAACTTCGTATTTAAAATGCCTGGAAGTTATAATTTATTAAATGCTGCAGGTTCAATTTTAGCATGTTTAATTAATGGAATAAATGTAGAAAGTATAAAAAATGGACTCAAAAGTTACTCAGGAGTTAAAAGAAGATTCGATATTCATTTAAGCCTTCCTGAATTTATCTATATTGATGATTATGCTCATCACCCNAAAGAGATTGATTCTCTTTTAAGTGCTGTGAAATCTTTTTATCCCCAAAAATTAATCGTTGGGGTCTTTCAACCACATTTATATTCTAGAACTAGAGATTTCATGGATTTTTTTGCAGAAAGTTTATCTGGTTTTGATGAAATTTTTTTATTGCCCATTTACCCNGCAAGAGAAGCTCCAATTNAGGGTGTANATTCNTCAGTTTTAATGAAAAAAATTAAAAATAATAATAAGCGGATAATTAATTCTGTAAGTGAACTTTTCAANTTNTTAAATCTAGATTTAGATATGGTTTTACTTACATTAGGAGCTGGTGACATTGATAAATGGCCAGAACAAATAAAAAAAATGCTCTGAATGATTAAAAAAATANGTAAAATATTTTTTTGGNTTTCTATTATCTCAGGATGGATTGTTTTATCTTTTTTTGTTTCAAATTATTACCATGATATAAAACTTAAGAATGTGCAAATTAATTTTATNGAGGANAACCTTTGTGAATTTATTACAAAATCAGAAGTGAATTCTATATTGTCTTTGATGGGGATTGTTGAAAAAGTTACTCTAAAGCACGAAATTAATTTTTCTCATATCGAAACAAAACTTTTAAATCATTCTGCAATTAGTAGTGCTGAAGTTTATTTTAATAACAATGGAAATCTTGAATTAAATATTAAAAAAAGAACTCCAATTGCTAGGTTTGTAAGTCCTGTCTTTGAAAAGAATTTTTATATAGATGATAATGGATTTCTTATGCCAATTTGTAGCACCTATGTATCTAGAGTTCCCATTTTTTCTGGTAAAATAAATATTCCAGAAAGATTAAACTTATATGTTTTAGATAGCCTNCATAAGTCCCCAGATTTACAAAAAATTTATAAAATGAGTAAATTAATTAACAATGACTCGTTCTTAAAATCTCAAATTGTTCAAATCTACATCAACAATAATGGCTACTTTGAATTTATTCCAAGNATAGGTAACCAAAGAATTTTGTTTGGATCAACAGAGAATATGGAAAAGAAATTTAAAAAAATTAAACTTTTTTATAAAAATGGCCCACAGCCAAAAGACTTAAATAAGTACGATACACTAAATGTATTATATGCAAATCAAATAATCTGCTCAAAAAGAAACTAAAATGGATGCACCAGAAATAATTGTAGGACTAGATATTGGAACCACTAAAATTGCTTGTTTAGTTGGGAGAAAAACTGATCATGGAAAAATTGAAATATTGGGTATTGGTAAGGCACCTAGTTTAGGTGTTACTAGAGGAGTGGTTTCTAATATTGAAAAGACTGTTCAGTCAATAAGATCTGCAGTTGAAGAAGCTGAATCTAAATCTGGAATTGAAATAAAAATGGTAAATGTTGGAATTGCTGGTCAACATATTAAGAGTCTTCAGCACAGAGGAATGATTACTAGAGATTCTATTGAAGAAGAAATTTCTCAAAAAGATGTAGATGAGCTAATTGAAGACATGTATAAATTAGTGATGATGCCTGGTGAAGAAATTATTCATGTATTGCCTCAAGAATACATTGTTGATAGACAACCTGGAATAAAAGACCCTATTGGGATGTCTGGAGTTCAATTAGAAGCAAATTTTCATATTATTACTGGCCAAATGGCTGCTGCCAAAAACATATTTAAGTGTGTTAGTAAAGCTGGTCTTGAAGTTGCAGAACTAGTACTTGAACCACTTGCTTCTTCTTCAGCAGTTATTAGTAATGAAGAAAAAGAAGCTGGTGTAGCATTGGTAGATATTGGTGGCGGAACTACAGATATTGCAATCTTCCATGATGGAATTATTAGACATACTGCAGTAATTCCTTTTGGAGGAAATGTAATCACAGAAGATATTAAAGAAGGCTGTACAATTATGCACAGACAAGCAGAACTATTAAAAACCAAGTTTGGGGCTGCAGTCACTCAAACTAATCAAGAAAACGAAGTAGTTTGTATTCCAGGGCTTAGAGGGAGAGATCCCAAAGAGATATCTGTCATGAATTTAGCAAATATTATAAATGCTAGAATGTCAGAAATATTAGAACATATTTATTATGAAATTAAAAATTCTGGNTTTGAGAAAAAATTAATTGGTGGTATCGTTGTAACAGGTGGAGGATCTCAACTTAAACACATGAATCAATTAATAGAATTCACAACTGGTATGGATTCTAGGGTTGGTTATCCAAATGAGCACTTAAGCTCCAATACTAATATTAATATTACTTCTCCTTTATTTGCAACTGGTGTTGGGTTAGTAGCTAAAGGATTTGAAAAATTTGAATTATTAAAGTCAAGAAACGAAAAAATAAATACAAGAATGCATTCCCAAAAAAATAAGGGTAGCTTTTTTGAAAAGATCAAAACATTTTTTGACGAAAAAGTAGATTAACAATTAAAAATAAAATCATGATGAAATTTGATTTACCTAAAGAACAATCTTCCATTATAAAAGTAATTGGTGTTGGTGGTGGCGGAAGTAATGCTGTTAACCACATGTACCGCCAAGGAATAAAAGGTGTTGACTTTGTGGTATGTAATACAGACCATCAAGCATTAGATACAAGTCCTGTACCTACTAAAATCCCCTTGGGNCAAAGNTTGACTGAAGGAAGAGGAGCTGGTTCAATTCCTGATGTAGGTAAAAATGCAGCAATCGAAAATCTGGAGGATGTTAATGAAATTCTTGCAAAAAATACCAAAATGATTTTTGTAACTGCTGGAATGGGAGGTGGAACGGGTACAGGTGCAGCACCAGTGATCGCTCAAGCAGCAAGAGACATGGGTATACTAACTGTTGGTATTATAACAGTTCCATTTACTTTTGAAGGAAGAAAACGAAGAACACAGGCAGAAGAGGGGATTGAAAAAATGAGAGAGTCTGTAGATACCTTATTGGTGATTAATAATGACAAACTAAGAGAAATGTTTGGAAATTTAACACTGGTAAATGCATTCGAAAATGCCGANGATGTTTTGGCAATAGCTGCGAAAGGAATTGCNGAAGTAATTTCTGTAACTGGGCAAATTAATGTCGATTTTAACGATGTTAATACTGTTATGAAAGATAGTGGAGTTGCTATTATGGGNTCAGCTGAAGCAGAAGGAGAAAATAGAGCAATAAAATGTGTCGAAAATGCATTAAATTCTCCACTTCTAAATGATAACAATATTGATGGTGCTAAATATGTTTTACTCAATATTACTTATGGAACACAAGCTGTTCTAATGGATGAAATTTCTGATATAACTGATTATATCCAAGAAGAGGCTGGAAGNACAGCTGATGTTATTTGGGGNCATGGATATGATGAATCTCTTGGAGATAAATTATGTGTTACAATTATTGCAACTGGCTTTAATACAACTCCTCATACTGGTCTTTCAATAAAAGCTCCAAAGAAAAATATAATGAATTTAGAAGATGATTCNCCAGAAATTATTACTGATGAACCTGAANAGTTAACCGAGCCATTAACAAATAAAGAAGAGAAAAACTCAGAAGAAGTTCAAGAANTTAATTCTTCAGAAAACACAATGAAAAGGTTTGTTCTTGAAGATAATGAAATTAGTCAGGAAAATGAAACCNNTAATCAAACTCAAGAATCTGATAACACTAATCTTTACGANCAAAATACACAACAAAGTGATGGTAAAGTAAGATTCTTATTAGAAGATGATGAAATGTCCAATGCAGATACAGATTTAAACCGTTCAGATAGTATTCAGGTTTTANATGCTGATTTAAAGACTGCNAATAAGGAAGAGAAAATAGTTGATCAGGTAGAATCAAAGGCAATATCTGACGAACGTTTAGAAAGAATAAAAAAAGCCACAGATAAATTAAGATCTCCATTGGGTCTAAATGAAATGGAGAGTGAGCCTGCTTATAAAAGAAGAAATGTAGACCTTAAGGATGTAAAACACTCTGATGATTCATCTAGCTCAAGGTATACTTTGTGGGAAAATATCAACGATAGCGGAGAAAAAGAAACTGGATTAAGTGANAACAACAGTTTCTTACACGACAACGTANATTAACATGGGAAAAATAGAGGATCAAATCCCTGTTGATTTAAAGACAGCAATGTTTGCTAAAGATAAGTTTAAATTAGCTGCTTTAAGAGCTGTGAAATCTGCTTTTTTATTAGAAAAAACAAAAGAAGGTTNTTCTGGAAATATTTCGGACGACCAAGCTCAGCAAATCATATCAAAGCTACATAAGCAAAGAATGGATGCACACCAAATTTATGTAGATCAGAAAAGAGAGGATTTGGCGACTGAGGAGATTGAACAGGCAAAAGTTTTAGAAATTTATTTACCTAAACAATTATCAGAGGAAGAATTGATCAAAGAGTTAAAACAAATTATAGATTCCCTTGGAGCATCTTCAATATCAGATATTGGTAGAGTAATGGGCAAAGCAATGGGCTTATTAAAAGGTAAAGCAGATGGGAGCTTGATTTCCAAAATCACCAAAGAGCTTCTGAGTTAGATGGAGTTTTTGGATCCAGAAATAGAGCAGTATGCTCTTGAACACAGTGAGGAAGAATCCCCTCTTTTAAANGAACTAAATAGACAGACTCATTTAAATATTCTTCAGCCTAGAATGCTTTCTGGCCATTTACAGGGTAGAATATTAAGTATGTTGTCTCAATCAATTCAACCAAAAACTATTCTTGAAATTGGNACTTATACCGGATATAGTGCACTTTGTATGGCTGAAGGATTACAAAATGATGGGGAATTGTATACAATAGATATTAATAAGGAACTAGTACCATTTGCGCAGAAATATTTTAACAAATCATCTTATAAAAACCTAATTAAAATGATGGTTGGAAATGCCTTGGATATAATTCCTGAGTTGAATTTTAAATGGGATCTTGTTTTCATTGATGCAGATAAAGAAAATTATTCTAATTATTTTGACTCTGTTATAGAAAGAGTAAATAAAGGAGGAATGATAATTGCTGATAATGTATTGTGGAGTGGTAAAGTAACAAGACCAATTTCTAAGAATGACATTGAAACGGAGTCATTAAAGACTTTTAATGAAAAAGTGCATTCCGATAGTAGAGTTAGCAATGTATTATTGCCAGTTCGTGATGGCATGATGATAATGATAAAAAAATAATAANCTTCCTATATTATTTTTATTATTTTTAAAAAAATATTTTAATCAAAATTAAATTTTAAATATGAAATTTTATNCCAAACTAATTTTTACTTTTTTTATTTCCATTAATTTTTTGTTTGTAAAAGCAGATGAAGGGATGTGGCTTCCTATGTTATTAGGAGAAGCAACCTATAAAAACATGGTCGAATGTGGTNTTAAATTAACCCCTGAGCAAATTTATAATGCCAATAATTCNAGTTTAAAAGATGCGATAGTTGCTCTNGGTGGTGGGTTTTGTACAGGTGAAATAATATCNGATCAAGGTCTAATGATGACTAATCACCATTGTGGCTTTGGAACAATTCAAGCNAATAGCTCTACAGAAAATGACTATTTAACAGATGGTTTTTGGGCAATGACTAAAGAACAAGAAATTCCTGCAGACTTCGGAGTCTGGTTTTTGAATAATATTAGCGATGTTACTGAAAAAGTTTTAGAAGGTATTAAAGATGGAATGGATGAAGGNGAAAGAAATAAAATTATAAGAAAAAACATGAGTGNTTTAAAGACTACTGCTTCAGAAGGTAAAAATAAAGATGATTTTGCAGTTCAGGTTAAGTCTTTTTANTATGGAAATCTNTATTACATGCTTACNTATAATATTTTTAATGATGTTAGATTAGTTGGCGCACCACCTAGTTCAATTGGTAAGTTTGGTGGAGATACTGACAATTGGATGTGGCCAAGACATACTGGAGATTTTACCATGTTTAGAGTCTATGCTGATAAGGAGAATAACCCTTCTTCTTACAGCCAAGACAATATGCCCCTAAAGCCAAAACATTCTCTTCCAGTTTCAATTGCTGGCGTAAAGGATGGAGATTATGCAATGATTATGGGCTATCCTGGAAGTACAGATAGATTTTTAACTTCTTGGGGGGTAAAACAAGCTGTTGATGTAGAGCAACCAGCTAGAGTTAAAATAAGAGGAATTAAATTAGACATTATGGANCAAGAAATGTCTAAAAGTCAAAAAGTTAGAATTCAATACGCTTCCAAGTATGCTAGAGTAAGTAATTATTGGAAATATTTTATTGGTCAAAGTGAACAACTTGTTAANAATAGAGTTTTTGATAAAAAGCAAAAAATTGAGGATTCTTTTACTACTTGGTATAAAAACAATGAATTNGATAAAACCTATTCTGAATCTCTTTCTCTTATAGAAAACGCACTTAAAAATTCATCTAAATATACTATTCCAAAGGTATATTTNCAGGAAGCTNTTGTTGGTTCTGAGCTTATTCTATTCATGCTTAGAAACCTTAGNCCAAGAACACCATTATTTAAAGCCCTTAGTTCTGGAGAGGGTATTAAAGATGCAAAAGATAATTTCTTAAAGGTAGCCGAATCATTTTATAAGGATTACAATGCAANAATAGATGAAAATACTTTAGCAGCNGTNCTTTCACTTTATGCAAATGATGTCCCNAAAGAATTTCAGCCAGAATTATTAATAAGTTTAAACGATAAATACAAAGGAGACTTTAAAAAAGTTGCTTCAAATTATTTCAAGAAAAGTCCCTTTAAATCTTACGATTTATTTAAGGCATGGCTTACTAGNGATAAACTTTCTGTAAAAATGATAGAAAAAGATATGGTATACCAATTAAAAAACGAATTTTTAGATGTTTACAGAGCNAAAGTAATGACCCCNAACTCAGCNTTTGATAGTGATTACAAAAAAGGAATGAGATTATTTGTAGATGGTTTACAAAAAATGGGAATGAATAAGGCTTCCGATGCAAATTCAACCATGCGTTTTACTTATGGCAATGTTCTTTCTTACAANCCAGCAGATGCTNTTCATTATGACTTTTATACCACTTTAGAAGGAGTAATGCAAAAAGAAGTAATAACAGAGGATAAAAACCACGAATTTTATGTGCCACAAAAACTTAAAGATTTATTCAACGCCAAGGATTTTGGCCCCTATGCAAGAAAAGAAGATGGAAAANTACCGGTAGGCTTCCTGTCNAACAACGATATCACAGGTGGTAATTCTGGGAGTCCAGTTATCAATGCTCATGGAGAGTTAATTGGTACTGCCTTTGATGGCAATTGGGAAGCAATGAGTGGTGATATTTATTTTGAGCCTAATATTCAAAGAACAATTTCTGTTGATATAAGATATTCTTTATTTATTATTGACAAGTATGCTGGNGCAAAACATTTAATTGATGAGATGAATATTGTAACAGATAGACATGNAGAAGAAAAGCCAGAAGGAAACCCTGCCTCTGCTAATCAAGTTCCTGAAAAATAGACTTTTATTTATTTAATTGTTNTTTGAAATTCCTTAACAATTGAATTTCTTGCATTCTCTGTTGGACTAATTTTTTTGGAAGCAATAGATTCAAATATTTTAGCACTTAATTCTAGTCCTGAGGATTCAGCAGAAAGGTTGTTTATCGCTACATTTAAAATTTGAATGGTTTCATCCTTCGCGTTTANAACTATTTTCCAAGATTTAGGATGGATATAAACTTGTTGAGACATATTGTGGGTATATTCCTCTCTTATTATTTTTAATAATTCTCTATGCAGAGTTATAGCATTCATTCCATTTTTATGAGTTCTAATAATCATATTGTTAGGATCAATTCTCTCCAAAAATAAAATAACTCTTTCNTAAGCCTGTATCTGTAATGGGAAAAATGTTTTTGTTTTTTGAATGTCAATCTCTTTTTCTTTCTCATGGATACTTTTATTATNAAANTGTTGCAACATCAAATAGGTNGCAACTAAGATTCCAGCAANTGGTATGGATAATATTAAAACATCTTTCATATTTGTTGTTACGGATAAATNCCNGAATTGTTACAATAGTGAATAACCTGTTTATTTCTTTTTTTAAAATCAACTTAATATAGATTCAAATCATGTAATTTAATTTAAAATTGAATTTATGGAAATTATATCCGAAAGAGTAAATAGACTATCAGAATCTGCAACCATAGCAATGGCACGTAAAGCCAGGGAGTTAAAATCTCAAGGTATTGATATTATTAGTTTGAGTTTAGGTGAGCCNGACTTTAATACACCAGATTTTATTAAAGATGCAGGAAANGAGGGTATTGATAAAAACTTTTCAAAATATATGCCNGTTAATGGTTACCAGGACCTAAGGGAAGCTATATCAAATAAATTTAAAAGAGACAATGATATTGATTACAGTTCAGAGCAAATTGTTGTNTCTACAGGAGCTAAACAATCAATAGCTAATGTTGTTCTAAGTTTAATTAATCCTGGAGATGAGGTTATTATTCCAGCACCATATTGGGTAAGTTATGCTGAAATAATTAAAATGGCAGAGGGTATNCCTGTTTTTATTGACACTTCTATTCAAAATGATTTTAAGATTTCACCTTCAGAACTTCAAGATGCTATCTCCAATAAAACAAAAATGATGATTTACAGTTCTCCGTGTAANCCATCCGGTAGTGTTTATTCGAAAGAAGAGTTAAGATCTTTGGCNGACGTCTTAATAAATTATCCTTCTATTACAGTTTTAAGCGATGAAATCTATGAGCACATAAATTTTACAGGAAATTATTTTTCTATTGGAGCTTTCCCAGACATGTATAATCAAGTCGTTACAATTAATGGTGTTTCNAAATCTTTTGCAATGACCGGTTGGCGTTTAGGATATATTGGGGCTCCAATACATATTGCACAAGCATGTACTAAAATTCAAGGTCAATTTACATCTGGTACGTCAAGTATTTCTCAGCGTGCTGTAATTGCAGCAGTTTCCGCTAANCCTTCAGTTATATATAAAATGAGAGATGCTTTTTTAAACAGAAGAGATTTCATTTTAGAGGAATTAAGTAAGATTAAAGGGATAAATATTAACAAGCCTCAGGGAGCATTTTATGTTTTTCCAGACATTAGTGCTTTTTTCAATAAGTCCTANGGGNATTTTAAAGTAACCAACTCTGATCAGCTTGCAATGTATATTTTGCAANCTGCTAAAGTTGCTGTTGTTACTGGAAATGCTTTTGGCTCTCCTAATTGCATTAGGATTTCTTATGCTTCTTCTATGGANAAACTTAAAGATGCAATGGACAGAATTGCAATTGCTTTAAATAACTTGAATTAAATATCTATATTTCTGAATTTATTGCTTTCACTGGACTTGTTTTAGAGCTTATTATGGATGGTAAAATCATAGTTGTTAGACAAAAAATAAAAGCACTAAAATTTAAAATAATGATGGTTGATAGAGGATAGTCCATAGGNACTACATTGAGATAATAATTTTCTTGAGATAGTTTTAGAAATTCAAATTTATTTTGCAGTTGNATAATTATAATAGCCAAACTATTTCCTGCTAAAAATCCATACAATAGTAAAATGCCACCATGANTTACAAATATTTTTATTAANGAAATATTCTTCATTCCTAAAGCTTTAAGTATACCAATCATTCTTGTTTTTTCTACAATTAATACAAGTAGTGCACATGACATATTAATTACTGCAACGGCAATCATTAATCCTAGTATGATATAAACGTTCTGATAGATTAAGTTTAACCATGAGAAAATTTCCTGGTGTTGCTCTTCAATTGTTGTTATCTTAAATTCCGGCCCAAAGTCAAGTTTTAGTTGATTTTTAATAAGACTTCTTNTCTCCTCTTCTTTGGTGTATATTTCTAANCCGCCAGTATAATATTGTTCACTCCCTAATCTATTACTNAACGTTATTTCTTTATTACTAGATTTAAAAGAAATAATTAATGTATCTGCAATTGACAAAAGACTATTTTGCTCAAAATTATCTACTTCATAGCCAATTAAATTTATTTGGGTATCCACATTGGTTGGGATTTCAAATTGATTATTTGCAATAATTTTATTGTTTCCCCAATCAAATATCATTTTACCATTTTTTGAAAAGTTATCGACTTTAAATTCTATTATTGAAGAATCTTCTTTGAATGAAGAAGAAACCTTAAGTTGCATTCCCCATTTGTTTATTTTTTGGAGATATTTAAGATCTGTAAAAATAAATTTAGAATCGATTTTATTAAGTCCAGTTTCATAAATCCCACCAATTGTTAAATTTCTTTGTTTTGGTTTTCCGTCAGAAACAAAAAAAGCAGATACTTTATCATTGATTTTTAAATTTAGTTTTTTCCCTAACTCTTTGGAAATAACTATGGTATCATTAATTTTTTTAGACCAAGTGGGATATTTGCCTTTTACTATAAATTCATTAAAAAAAGAGTTCCCCTTGAAGTTTTCTATACCCTTAAAGATAACNCCTTCTAATTCGTTAATTGAANCACTAGGGTTTCTTTTAGATTGAATAATAGCAGATTTATATGCGTATTTTTGTATTTTATAGATGTCTTGTGAATTGTATAAATTGGTAAAAGATTNNTTTAAAGTATTTATAGGACTAGTTTCATTATTATTACTTTGAAACATTGATTCTATTTGAATATGATTTCCAAAACTTAATAATTTATGTTTAATTCTATTTTGAAACCCAGTTGCAATACTAATGGTAACTACCATAACAGAAACTCCAAGCATTACTCCTATAATTGATATAAGGACAATTGGTCTTGAAAAGTTTTTAGAATGCTTTTTATTTTTCAGCATTCTTTTGGCTACATATAATTCAAAGTTCAATTTTTCGTTAATTTGTGATTAATAATGCACACTAAATACAAACATCAACATTTTCAAGAATATTTTATATTAACTAAGACTTTATTATTATTTTTTTTAATAAATACTTTAAATGCTACCTGTCAGTCAAATTCAATAATCGTAGGTGCTGAAAGAACTCCTCTTTATTTTCAAAAATTAAAGGGTAAGCGTGTAGGGTTTGTTGCAAACCAAACCTCAAAGGTTAATAATGACCATTTAGTAGATATACTTCTAAATGAGGGAGTCAATATTGTCAAAGTTTTTTCCCCTGAACATGGATTTAGAGGAAATGCAGATGCAGGTGCTAAAGTTAGGGATGAAATCGATTTACAAACTGGGTTGCCTATATATTCTTTATATGGAAAAAATAGAAGAAAACCATCAAAAGAAGTTTTAAAAGATATAGATCTAATTCTTTTTGACTTGCAAGATGTAGGCGTTAGATTTTATACTTACATAAGTAGTTTACATTATGTTATGGAAGCTTGTGCAGAAAATAGTATTCCTTTAATTTTACTAGACAGACCTAATCCAAATGGTTTTTATATAGATGGACCAATTCTCACTCCAAAGTTCAAATCTTTTGTTGGAATGCACCAAGTCCCAGTAGTTCATGGAATGACTATTGGTGAGTATGCAAAAATGATCAATGGAGAAGGTTGGCTCAAAGAATCTATAAAGTGTTCTATAGAAGTAATCCCATGCTTGAACTACAACCATTTTATGAAATATAATTTACCTGTTCCTCCTTCGCCAAATTTACCCAATATGAGAAGTGTTTATTTGTATCCCTCTCTTTGTTTTTTTGAAGGAACTAATGTTAGTATTGGAAGAGGAACTGAATCTCCATTTCAATTGTATGGAGCACCGTATTTTGATTCTAAATTATTTAAATTCACCCCTAAATCTTCCTACGGTTCTAATTATCCTAAATATAAAGAGTTGGAATGCTTTGGAGAAGATTTAAGGAATTTAAGTTTAGATTCTTTAAAAAACATTAATTCATTGAATTTCAATTGGCTAGTAAAAAGTTATAAGCTTTATAACGAGTCTGAAGATTTTTTTAATAAAAATGGGTTTTTCAATCTCTTAGCTGGTACAGATAAAATTATGAATTTAATAAAAGGTGGTGCAAACTCAGACCAAATAAGGGAAACTTATCAAATTGATCTACAGAAGTTTAAATTAATTAGAAAAAAATACCTGATTTATGATGACTTTGAATAGTATATTATTATTATTAAATAAAGTTTTTTATGGAAAGTTTTAAAAATATTGGAATAATAGGTGCTGGATCTATGGGGATTGGTATAGCTCAAATTGCTTCTAATGCAGATTGTAATGTTATCTTGTTTGATATTAATAAGTCTGCAAGTGAACAAGCTGTAAAAAAGTTAGAAAAAGTTTTATTAAGGCTTATTGAAAAAGGAAAAATAAACACTATTAAAAAAGATTCTATTTTAAATAATATTAAAATTGCAGAAAGCTTAGAATCCATGAAGGGTTCAGATTTAATTATTGAAGCAATTGTAGAAAATAGCAGTATTAAAAAAGATTTATTTTCTAATTTGGAGTCTATAGTAAGTAATGACTGTGTACTAGCCACCAATACTTCTTCAATTTCAATTACAAGCTTAGCATCTTGCTTGAAAAACCCAATTAGGTTTATAGGAATCCACTTTTTCAATCCAGCTCCAATTATGTCATTAATTGAAATTATACCAGCTTTACAAACTAATGATAATCTGGTAAAAGAAATTCATCAACTACTTTTAAATTGGGGTAAAACACCAGTAGTTGCAAAAGATACACCTGGATTTATTGTTAATAGAATTGCAAGACCATTTTACAGCGAGGCATTAAGAATATATGAAGAGCAGATCGCTGATTTTGCAACAATTGATTTTGCTATGAAACATATTGGAAGATTTAAAATGGGACCATTTGAGCTAATGGATTTCATTGGTAATGATGTTAATTATGCTGTTACTAAATCTGTATTTGAGGCATTTTATTATGACCCAAGGTATAGACCGTCCTTTACCCAAAAACAATATTCTGATGCAGGATGGTATGGTAGAAAATCTAAAAAAGGATATTATGATTATAATAATGAACTAAGTTCACCTTCTAAAGATGAAAAGTTACTAAAACAGATTTTTGAAAGAATTTTAGTGATGTTAATTAATGAGGCCATGGATGCCTTATATCTTGGTATTGCTAGTGAACAGGACATTGAGTTAGCTATGATTAAAGGAGTTAATTATCCTAAAGGGTTAATAAATTGGGGTAAGGAAAAATCTTTTACTTGGGTTGTAAGTAAAATTGATGCTCTTTATGAAATTTATCATGAAGACAGATATAGGTGTTCACCACTTTTAAGAACAAAAGCTAGTCTTTAGAGATTTCTAATTATCTAAAATTTCAGAAGAATTTTCAAAATTTACCTCTTGTGAAATATTTTCATTCTCATTATCAGTAAACTTTTCGTCATTAATTCTTGAAATATTATCTTTTTTTTTAATATAATTGTCAATTAAATCAAGGCTTCTTACTGTAGCGCTAATCCCAAAAATTGCTATAATACTAATTGAAAGTAAGAATTTTTTCATAAAAGATAATTCTTCAAAATTGAAATTTAATTAGTTATAAAAATAATTTCGATACAAAAGTATTATATTTTTTCTAACTCTTTTAGATTCTAGAAATTTAATTCAGCAAGAATAGTTTCACCACCAATTATAATATCATCTAGGGAAACTTTAATTTTACTTCCTTTAGGAATTAACACATCAATTCTTGAACCAAATTTTATAAAACCAGCTTCCATGTTTTGATTTACTTTATCCCCTTTTGAAGAGTAGTTGCAAATTCTTCTTGCTACTGCACCAGCAATTTGCCTGAATAATATCCTTTGATTTTCCTCTGTTTGAATTACTATAGTAGACCTCTCATTTTCAGTACTTGATTTAGGGTGCCAAGCCACTAAGTATTTACCTTTATGGTTTTTACTGTAAATTACTTCACCATTAATTGGATACCATTGCTTATGAACATTTAATGGTGACATAAATATACTTAGTTGGGTACAATCCTCTTTTAAAAACTCATTTTCAAAAACTTCTTCTAAAACAACAAGTTTCCCATCACTAGGAGCAATTATATGCTTATTATTTACTTCAATTTTTCGGATTGGATTTCTGAAAAAATGGAGAATTAAATAAAAAAATATTATTGAGACCAGAAGTATAGTAACTAGTATAATTATGTCTGTGGAATAATAAAAACTTAAGAAATTTATTAGTCCAATAATTGTAAAAGTAATTAGTATTGTTGGGTAACCTTCTCTATGTATGTTCATTTAAAAATATTTATCAAAAGGAATAAAACAGGTATTGAGATCATAAGAGCATCCATTCTATCTAAAAGTCCTCCGTGTCCAGGGATTAAATTTCCTGAGTCTTTAACTCCAGCTTCTCTTTTATAATGAGATTCTATAAAGTCACCTGCTGTAGCTGTAAAAGGCACAATTAAAGCCAGTAAGATTAAAAAATTCATTGAAAAACAATCAAAAAAAATACTTAAAAAATATACAGATAAAACTGAGAATACCATTCCTCCAAAAAAACCTTCCCAAGATTTCTTAGGAGATGTTTTGGGCATGATTCTATTTTTCCCAAATTTTGATCCAATTATATATGCAAAGGAATCAAAAACCCAAGTTAGTACAAATAGAATTAGAATTGGTGAGGCATCAAATTCTTTTAGTGGATAGTTATGGTCTGTAAATTCAAATAGTTGAACGATGATAAATGGTGTTAAGACATAGATGAATGGAATTATTTTAGATTTCCCTTTTCTTAACATCCACATCTCGTAAAGACAAATTAACCCTAGAATAAAAAATAGTATACCAAAAGATTCATGGGAATAACTAGTTGCTGTCCATAGAACAATTACATATAAAACACCAAATAAAACTCTTTTTATAAACTCACTCATCTAGCAGTAATAAAATTAAAAGTAAGAAACTTTAATACTAAAAATTAATTAGGCAGACTTTTTAGAGTTTGTTTTTTTAGTTGCTGCTACCTTTTTCGTATTCTTTTTAGGATTTTTTACAGGAGATTTAGCTTTTTCTTCAATTACCTCTTTTTCAAATGGTCTTTTCCCAAAAATAGTTTCAAGGTCTTCTTTGAAAATAACTTCTGATTCAAGTAGTTTATTTGCTAATTGATGAAGTTTATCTTCATGTTTTTTGAGAATTGCTTTGGCTCTTTCATACTGCGTATCGATAATTTTTTTTATTTCTTGGTCAATTATTTTAGCAGTTTCTTCAGAATAAGGTTTAGTAAAGCCATAGCCTTGATTTTGTGAATCGTAGTAGGAAACATTTCCAATTTTTTCATCTAAACCATAAATTGTAACCATAGCCATTGCTTGCTTTGTTACTTTCTCTAAGTCACTTAATGCACCAGTAGATATTTTATTAAAAATTATCGATTCTGCAGCTCTTCCTCCTAAAGCAGAACACATTTCATCTAAAATCTGTTCCGTAGTTGTTAAAGAACGTTCTTCAGGTAAATACCAAGCTGCTCCTAAACTTCTTCCTCTTGGAACAATAGTTACCTTAACAAGTGGATTTGCATGTTCTAACATCCAACTTACAGTTGCATGACCTGATTCATGGTATGCAATTGTTTTCTTTTCTTGTTTTGTAATTATTTTATTCTTTTTTTCTAATCCTCCAATAATTCTATCCACTGCGTCTAAAAAGTCTTGTTTTTGAACACTTGTTTTTTTCTTTCTTGCTGCTATAAGTGCAGCTTCATTACATATATTGGCAATATCTGCTCCACTGAATCCAGGTGTTTGTCTTGCTAGGAAATCTTTATCTAATTTTTTCTCCAACTTAAGTGGCTTTAAATGAACATTAAATATTTCTTTTCTTTCATTAAGATCNGGCATATCGACATAAATTTGTCTGTCAAACCTTCCAGCTCTCATAAGAGCACGGTCTAAAACATCTGCTCTATTTGTTGCGGCTAAAATAATAACCCCAGAATTAGTTCCAAAGCCATCCATTTCTGTCAATAATTGGTTAAGTGTATTCTCTCTTTCGTCATTAGAGCCCATATTTGGGTTTTTTCCTCTTGCTCTACCAATTGCATCAATTTCATCTATGAAAATTATACAAGGTGCTTTCTCTTTTGCTTGTTTGAAAAGATCTCTAACTCTAGAGGCACCAACACCNACAAACATTTCTACAAAATCTGAACCTGAAAGGGAGAAAAAAGGAACTTTTGCTTCTCCAGCGACAGCTTTTGCAATTAAAGTTTTTCCAGTACCCGGTGGTCCTACTAAAAGTGCACCTTTAGGTATTTTTGCTCCTAAAGCGGTATATTTTTTAGGAGTTTTTAAAAAATCAACAATCTCTTTTACTTCTTCTTTAGCNTCTTCAAGACCAGCAACATTATCAAAAGTTACATTAGTAGATTTACCTTGGCCAAACATTTGAGCTTTTGACTTTCCAATATTAAAAATTTGTCCTCCTGCACCGCCTCCGCCTCCAGAAACTCTTCTCATAATAAAAGACCAAACAGCAATCATAATTCCAAAGAATATAACCCACCCTAAAATATCTTTTCCAAAATTATCTTCCTCTACATAATCGTACATTAAAGTTTGATTTTTTCTTGCATATTCTTTTTGAGCCTCTTCTAAATATGAAGAAAAACTTTCGTTATTTGGAATGTTAAAAACATAATGAGGACCGTTGTTCGGACCACCAAATACACCATTTTTTGGAATTTTTTTTGTCTTTGTGTGGGGGTTGGTCTAATTGATCAGGTGATATATAAACTCTCGCTTCTTTTTTATTGATAACTTCAATTTTTCTAACTTGTCTATTTTCAACAAAAGATTTAAACTCTGAATAGTTTGTTTTCAATATNCCAGTATTTACTGGGTTAAAAAGGTTGATAGAAATCAAAATCACCGCTACAATTCCATATACCCAGTAAAAATTAAACTTTGGTAAATTNCCTTTNATCTTTTTTTTGTTTTTATTATCTGACATCTATAGTTAGTTATGTTAGGTATTGTTTCACTGGTGCATCTCCCCAAAGATCTTCAATATTGTAAATAGATCTTGTTTCCTTNTAAAAGATATGAGTTACTACGTTAACGTAATCCATAAGTATCCACTCGTTATTTCCTTTTCCTTCTTCTTTCCAAGGTTTTTCATTTAAGTCTTTCACACATCTTTTGTATACAGATCTATTTATTCCGTCAATGTGAGTTGCAGAGTCGCCATGAGCTATTATAAAATAATCGCAAATTGAACCATTAACTTTTCTCATATCAATACAAACGACATCTTTTGCTTTTCCATCTTTGAGACCTTCTACAATTGTTTCTTTAAGCTGCATANTATTAAATGTTGCATTATTTAGAAATAACTAAATAAAATGNAAAACTAACTATTTATAGTTAATTCATTTGATTTGTTGAATTGTTTGTCGTTTATTTATTTAAATGAAAACTGAATCTTTAGGAAATCAAATCATAAAACTTAGTTCNGTTGATTCTACTAACAATTATACTGCCAAACTAATAAAAAAAACCAAAATTAGTTTTGGAACTGTAATAATGGCAGACTTTCAGACACATGGAAAAGGNCAAAGATCTTCNNNTTGGAAATCTGANAAAGGNTTAAACTTATTGATTAGTATTTATTTTGANTCTTCNTTTTTAAATNCTGAAAATATTTTCTTNTTAAGCAAAGCCNTTGCNNTNGNAATAAGAGAATGNNTNGAAAAAAATCATAGGAATTAAAGTNTCCATTAAATGGCCNAANGATATATTGATAAATGGNAGCAAGATNGCAGGTGTTTTAATTGAGAATCAATGGAAAAATGAGAAANTATCTTCCTCAATAATAGGAATTGGNCTNAATGTTAANCANGTTGTNTTTTCTNNNGAAGAGAATGTTNTAAGTCTTANNAACCTAACCTCTAAANTCTATAATTTGAATTCAATTTTNNAGTCTCTTTGNTCCTCNTTAGATNCTCAATTTNCTNNACTTAGGAATTTTGANTTTTTNGAAATAGACCGTCNATATCANAGCTTTCTNTTCANTTACTANNATNTGGTNTAANTATNAAAAAAATAAAATCAATTTTAAAGGAANATTAATTAAAGTAGATTCTTATGGTAAAATGGTTTTAGAGCTAGAGAATGGTGATAAAAAGTCTTTTGATATAAAGGAGGTTAGCCTTTTGAAATAGATTCTTCAATTTTGGAAGCCATATGATTAAATAGTTCATTAAGAGGCTTTCCAATAATTGTTTTTAGAATTGCACTCACATTTGCTTCACTTTCAATATAAGTAGAACAAATATTATTGCGGTTCTCATTAACTTCTATTTTAATTTTAAAGGAAAATGGGGATTTCCTTCCGCTTTTTAAAAAAACAATATTTTCGGTTACAGATTCTTTTATTATTTCTAATGTGTAGGCATTCTGTAAATTAAACTCNCAATAGTTTTCTTCAGATTTCCAATTCTTAACTTTATCTTTTGGGAAAAGATTTTTGTAATTATTCAAATCAGAAAGAAAATCTATACAGTCTTNTTGTTTACCATTAAATGTAAACTCTTNACTTTTTATTTTAAGCATTTGGTCTCCAGGTAGAAGGAGAATTTCTCCATTTAACTAATGTCTCAANTTCATTTTTAGAAATATAATTTTTTTTTAAAGCTGTGTCAAGTAAAACTGAATAGTTAGACAATGTTTTAAATGAGCATGATTCTTTTGAGAAATTATTTTCAGAAACTTCAAAGCCATATGTGAAAATTGCTCCAAGTCCGGTGATATCAACACCAAATTCTTTTAAATCTTTTACCGCCTTNATGCTGCTTTTTCCAGANGATATTAGGTCTTCAATTACAAAAACTTTATCGTCTTGTTTTAAATCCCCCTCNATATTATTTTTCATTCCATGAGATTTTGATTCAGAACGAACATAACAAAATGGAAGACCTAGTTCTTCTGCAACAATTGCTCCAATTGCAATACCACCAGTAGCAACACCTGCTATACAAGTTGGGTTGTCAAATTCTTTAATTAAGCTAATAAATTCATTTTTAATAAATCCTCTAATCTTTGGATATGCAAGTATTTTCCTATTATCACAATAAATTGGAGAATTCCACCCTGATGCCCACCTAAAGGGATTAAAAGGTTGCAATTTTACTGCATTGATTTGTAAAAGAAAATCAGCTACTTTAGCAGCATTATTTTTAGAATTTTTCATTGTGCAAATTTATAAAGTTTTTGATAGCAAAAGTGAGATCATTTTCTCTCCTAAAAAAAGTATTACTAATTTTATAAACATTAACCAACTTTCTGAAGTTTCTAAGTATAATAAAATTAATAAGTTTCATTTTAGTTATATAACGTCTAANCCTCTAAAAAGTATACAAAGCTGGTATTCTGATTATGAATTTGTAGAGGCATCTGGTGGAATTGTAATAAGGAATGGAAAATACCTTTGGATATACAGAAATGGAATTTGGGACCTTCCTAAAGGAAAATTAGAATATCTAGAGGATTTTGAAACAGCTGCTCAAA
Source organism: Crocinitomicaceae bacterium (assembly GCA_002713405.1). Lineage (GTDB taxonomy): Bacteria > Bacteroidota > Bacteroidia > Flavobacteriales_D > Parvicellaceae > MED-G20. The sequence continues at coordinate 64,584 of PAST01000018.1, forward strand.
GAGAAGTTAAGGAAGAGTGTGGTTTAGATTCCTCACTTAAAATTAAGAAACTAATTTATATTTCTTTTCATACCTATATANAAAATTCCAAAAAAATTATTAAAAGAACCCACTGGTATGAAATGACTTATTATGGCTCTAAAAATGTTTTTCCACAAGCTGACGAGGGTATTGAAAAAGTAGAATGGCTTNCATTGGAGGATTCTATTGCAAAGTCTAATGAGTCNTTTAAATCAATTAAAGAAGTATGGGAATCTTTACATATTTAATCTTTTTCCCCAATTTTAAAAGCCTCCTTCACCCTAGTATTTTTCTTAATTGTGAAAAATGTTTTGTCAATTGTTGTACTATTATACCCTTTTAATAGTGGGCTAGGAGGAAGTGCAGGGAATTGAGAAATATTTCCTTCNGGATCAATAAGTAAATGACTTGGAAGATGGTCTAATTCGAAATCATCAACTATTTTTTGCTTATTTAAAGGATAACAAATAGNCCATTGATAGTTTAAATTTGATTTTATNAAGTTCTTGTATCCATTTTCATCATAGTCAAGATTAATCGAAATAAAATTTATAAAACTGTAATTTTCTTTAAATTGTTTAATNATCTCCATTTCATGCAAACTTTTATAATTCCAAGTAGCAAAAAAGTTTACGTAAGTGTATTTGCCTCTTAAGTCATGAATTTTTATTGTATTGTTATTTATATTTTTAGCAAATAGATCTGGGCAAGTAGATCCAATTGTGAATTTGGTAATCTCTTTAATACAATTACTTGCTATAGTTTTGTGCTCTTTCCATTTACTTTCTANCGATATTTTTTCTAAAAAAGATAATATTTTTTCAGAACTATAGCCTGGAGATTTATAGGCTTCAAAAAGTCCTTTAATTATTGCGAGTTCAGAAAGTTGGGCNGATGAAAAATACTTGCAAGACTGAATGATTTCATTTAGTTTTTTTAATTCATTATAGTTGTTGATAGAAAACTTTATTCTATCGTTAATTTCAATTCCTCCAATACCAAAAACATCTCTGTAAAAAAGATTAAAAAATTGCATATATGCATCGTTTTTGTAGTTTACTTCTTTTCTGTTTAAATAATTTTCATAAAGATACTCTTTAAAATAATCCCCTTTATTTTGGTGAGCTAGTTGTTCTAGAATTGCAATTTCATATCTTATATAGTTGTGTAAATATTTTATTTTTTTAGTTTTATATCTATCGCTTAGTAATATTTTAAAACTATTAAGACTGTCTTGGAATTCATTACTGTGGTTAGCCATTCTAATAATCTTACTAGTNTCGCCATAAAGAAAATAATCCAATTGATTATTAAAATCCAAAATCAAACTATTTATATTATCTATCTCTAGATTTAAAAATACAATTTGAANTTCTGATTTTTTAAGAGAGGCCTGGTCAATAAGAGTGTCTTCAGGGAAATAAAGATTGTATTCGTAGTTTGAAGTGTCAACATATAACATGCTATGAGATCTGCCTATTGAAATCTCTGTAAGTTCATTTTCTTTAAAATCGAAATGTAATTTCACATAACCACTTGAGTCAATTTTTTCATGAGTAATTATCTCGTTTATATTGGTTATATAATCAATCTTTTTTTTCCAGGTTATAGATTGATTTTTATACGCTGGTGCATAGATGCTAATGCTGGTNCATAGAGCTAGTTTTACNCCCAGAAAAACAAAAAAAAGTGATGGTATAAGCCTATTCATGGCTAAGAAATCTTTACTTCTTTTGGAACAAAATCACTAAAGTTCCCATTGTTTGTTATGATTTCTCTAACAATTGAGGAAGAGATCATTCCATATTTCTTTTCAGATAGTAAGAAAATAGTTTCAATTTCTCTATTCATCAATGAATTTGTTTCAGCTATTTGTTTTTCGTATTCAAAGTCTATAGAAGATCTAAGTCCTCTAAAAATAAATTCTGCATTTTCTTTTTCTGCAAAATGTATTGTTAATCCGCTGTATTTTTTGACTAAAATATTATCGTAACTCTTAAAAGTATTTTTGACCCATTCTTCTCTCTTTTCCACTGAATANAAGCTTTTTTTCGAGGAGTTATCGCCAATTCCTACTATCAAGACATCTACGAGTTTAGAGGCTTTCACAATAATGTGTTTATGTCCTGATGTTATTGGATCAAATGACCCTGGAAATATTCCAATTTTATTTTTCACTTATTATTTTAAAAAAAGAAAAGTTNACATTACTATACGTTCTTTTTTCAATAAAGTTAGTGGATTCTTGAAAATTAACGTCTCTNCCGTGTTCAAAAATAAGTAAGCCATTTTTTTTTAAAGTTCCACTCTTTAAAATAAGTTCTGGAATTTCTTCAATATTTTCTATGTTATATGGGGGATCTGCAAATATTATATCCAAGCTTTTCTTCCTGCTTTTTAAAACATATTTTAATGCATCTTCTCTGTAGGTGGTGATATTCATAGCATGTTTTGTTGCTATTGAGCGAATGAATTTGATTGAATTTATTTGTCTATCTACACAAATGACTGATTTAGCGCCTCTCGAAATAAATTCATAGGCAATATTTCCAGTTCCAGAAAATAAGTCTAACACTTCAGAGTCTATTAAAATATCTTTGTTTTCCAAGATGTTGAATAAGGCCTCTTTTGCAGAACTTGTTGTGGGTCTAGCTTTTATGCTTTTGTTAAATGGAATGTGAATAGACTTAAATTTCCCTGAAATAATTCTCAAATCACAAATTTTTAAAGTTGGATTGTTGATCGTATTCTATTTGTACATTGGGAAAAATATCTTTTATTTTGGAAACTAAAGACTTGTCTTCAATCCCGCAATGTTCAATATTAAATGGTTCGTTTATGAATTTTGATTCTTTAATAACACNTAGCAGAAAGTAGAGTGAATCTTCACTACTTTCAATTTTATACCTATTGACCAAGATTAGTTTTTTGTTGTTAAAGGATGCTATGTAAATACATTTTTCGCCAAGAAAATANTTCAACTTAAAATCAAAATTTGAAGATAATGTTATTGATTCACAAAAATGTTTCAAATTTACTGTAGGAAAATTCTTTTTGATTGCACTCAGAATTTCTTTATCAATTCCCCAATAGATCATAGTTTGATACTTGGATATTTTGTCTTCTAAGTAGTTTAGATCTATTTCTTGGTTTGAAATAAATCTTTTTTTCTCTTCTAAGGGAATGTGGCTAGCTAATTCATTTGGAATTAAAGTAAAGTATGGACTGTCTATATAAATATTTTCAATTTTTGAAGTTGCTTTAATTTCAGACTCTTTGGTCAGTTTCCAAAATCCAGATTCAGAAATTCTAAAAAAATTGTTTTCAAATATATATGTGTCAGAAGTAGAGTATTTCAAAATGTGGGGTTATTTCCAATTCCCACTAGTTTTCACNTCAGTTAAAGAGCCGGTTGTTAGAGTGTCTCTTTCATTAAGTGGGTCGTATGGAGAGGGGTCAAATGCGGTAAATACTGGTGTTCCTACTCTAGAGAGCAAGTAAAAATAATCTTCAGAATCTTCGTTAAGATTTGTAAAATTTATTTTGTCTCCTTTAAAAATTTCNAATGAAATATTAGTAGAGTCCATAGATCTATTTTTTACCATAAGTTTAAAGTTTGAAATTTTAAGACTTGGACTAGAAAATTCATCTTCCTTCAATATGAAGTCTTTACCAATGTAAAATGGCTNAAAAAGCTCAGGATTATAAAGTGGCGGTTGAAGATTATATGATAATANATCTTCAAAGTCTGCCCAATATGATTTTGATGGANTTGGAATAATATCTTTTTGAGTTANTTTAATTTTTAATTCTTTATTGGATCTAATAATATGAAATAAGATCGTNTCTTTTCTCTTTTTCTTTAGAGCTTCTAGGAANTCAGAAGGTCTATTAAAGGATATGGAATCTACGGAAATAATGTTATCTCCTACATTGAATTGTGGTAATTGGGGAATTGAGTCTTTAACGATCAATCCTTTAGTTTCCTTGTTGTAATAAGCTGTGTCATTTCCATTAAAATCAATTAAATANGAGGATACAAATTCATATGGATTTTCTTTTTTATAATTNATTATTTCAAATGAAAGATCATCGCTAGATTCTAATATCCCAGCATACATTTTAAAATATTTTTTATTAGACATAGGNACTAAGTCTAAATTTCCAACTTTAAAATCATATAATCTATTGTTAGTAGAGTCTGAAGTTGAAGGGAATAATTTTTCCAAAACATTTATCCAGGATGTATCTTTAGTTAATAGGCCACAAATTAAAGCTTCTTTCTCATCATAAGATTCTAATTGTATGTAATCAAGTATTGCGTCATATCCAAGAATTTCTGCATGTTCAGAAGTGATTTTATAGTCTGGGACAACTCCCATGGTGCTTATAGAGTAAACACTGTCTTGTAATAAGAANCTTTTTAGTTCATCAAAATTATCGCTATACCAACCGTATTTTTTTTTGTATTCCAACTGAACTATTTCAATATCTCTTAAACCTTGCTTGATATTGGCATCAATTTCTTTTTTTAGCTCAATTTGAGCTATGGTAGTGGATATAGAATTATAGGTAGAATAGCCTAAAAACAAGCAACTAATGAGTAGTGCAGATAAAATTTTCAAATGAGTGTTNTTAACAATGACTTCTTTAATGTAGAGAGTCGTAACAACTCCCATTAAAAGCACAACAATGGCGCCCATTAGGAATGTCCCAGATTGGTTNATTNTTCCGGTGCCACTAAATAGTGCAGTATTTAATAATAAAAGCCCAAGTAAAATTACTATGGCAGGAAAAATGTATTTTTTTATGAGAAGGCTCCGTTCTTCCATTGGAATTATTTTGATTACAAATCTAATATTTTTTTCAAATTTCGCTTCTTATAATNTNAAGTAATTATAGTCAATTAATTATTGTAAATAATTAAGAATTTAATTTCTTATTTAAATATAATAATAATTTTTAATTTTAATTAANTACTAAAAAANAGAATTTAATTTCTTTCAAATTGTTTTAATGTCTTAAATATTTTAATTTGTATATTTGATTTATCAATTAAATCGATGGATAAATCAATTTTAGTTAAAGTCTATAATTTAATATCTCTTTCTCGTTCAATGAGTGCACTTTTTGAACAAGAAAAATCCATTACTTCAAAATATGTTCATGCTACCTCTAAAGGNCATGAGNTTATTCAAATTGCTGCGGGTATTCAATTAAAAAAAGATGATTTTTTATATCCATATTANAGAGATGATTCTATGCTTTTATCTATTGGATTAGAGCCATACGAACTGATGCTTCAGCTATTAGCTAAATCTAAAGATCCTTTTTCAGGAGGTAAAACTTATTATTCCCATCCCAGTTTAAATAACCCAGAACTTCCAAAAATNCCCCACCAATCTTCTGCAACAGGAATGCAGGCAATTCCTGCAACTGGCGCTGCAATGGGATTAAAATATAAAGAGGAAGTTGGTCTGTCCAAACATAATGAGAATGCTCCTATTGTAGTCTGTTCNCTTGGAGATGCATCTTGCACNGAGGGAGAAGTATCGGAGGCATTTCAAATGGCGGTTTTAAAAAAACTACCTATAATATATCTTGTTCAGGATAATGAATGGGATATTTCTGCAAAANCNGAAGAAACAAGAGCTCAGGACATTTCCTATTTCGCAAAAGGCTTTAAAGGNCTTAAAGTATTTACTGTGGATGGAACTAATTTTCAAGAATCCTTTACTACTCTAAAAGAAGCTCTAAAGATAACTAGAAATAGAANAGGACCAGTNTTAATTCATGCTANAGTTCCACTTTTAAACCATCATACTTCCGGGGTTAGAATGGAGTGGTATAGAGACGATTTAGATGCTCATTTGTTAAGAGACCCTTTGCCAATTTTAAAAGAATTATTAATAGAAAAAGGTTTTAAAGCAACAGAGCTTGANGAAATCTCTTTAAAATCTGAAAANTTAGTTTTAGAACAGTACAAAAAAGCTTTAGAAGAAAAAGATCCTGAGCCAAACGAACTTTTTAAAAATATTTTTGCCCCAACAACAGTTAAAGAAGAGAAAGGGGAGAGGTCTCCCAAAAATAAGGAGGCAACANTTATGGTAGATTCTGCATTATTTGCAATTAGAGAATTAATGGATGCAGATAANAGATGTTTGCTCTATGGACAAGATGTTGGTGGAAGATTAGGTGGAGTCTTTAGGGAAGCTGCTACCTTAGCTCAACAATTTGGCAACCACAGAGTATTTAATACTCCTATTCAAGAAGCTTTTATTGTGGGAAGTACTGCAGGAATGTCTGCTGTTGGGTTAAAGCCAATTGTTGAAGTTCAATTCGCAGATTATATTTGGCCAGGTTTAAACCAATTATTCACAGAAATAAGTAGATCTTACTATTTATCAAATGGTAAATGGCCTGTTAGCATGATTCTTAGAGTACCTATTGGTGCTTATGGCTCAGGAGGCCCTTATCACTCNTCAAGTATTGAATCTATAGTAACTAATATAATTGGAATTAAGGTACTTTACCCTTCAAATGGTGCAGATTTAAAAGGGCTAATGAAAGCTGCCTTCTCAGANCCAAATCCTGTTTTAGTTCTGGAACATAAGGGCTTNTATTGGTCTAAAATNCCTGGTACAGAAAATGCGAAAACAATTGAACCAGACGAAAATTATATTCTACCAATTGGTAAAGCAAGTAAAGTCATAGAAGCGGACAAAAAGCATGAAAAATCNGGNGAATCAGTTGTAATTATAACCTANGGTCGTGGGGTATATTGGTCTTTGGAAGCATCAAAATCTTTTGCTGGAAAAATAGAGATATTAGACTTAAGAACCTTGTCTCCNTTAGATGAAGACCAAATTTTAAAATCTGTAAAAAATCATGGGAAATCTCTNATAGTTACAGAGGAACCTTCCTCATCTAGCTTTTCACTTGGTATTGCAGGGTTTATTCAAGAAAATTGCTTTGAATTTTTAGATGCTCCTGTGAAAATAGTAGGTTCAGAAAACACCCCTGCNATTCCTTTGAATGAAAACTTAGAANATNCTTATTTGCCAAATGCTTCCAAAGTNAAAAAAGCAATATCATCTCTTTTAGANTACTGATAGCAATCATTTAAATTTTATGTAATAGATTTGCTTAATATTTTTATAACTATGGAATACTTAAATAAAGATTTTTTTGGAAATTCAATTCAGCACTGGATTATTGCCTTTCTCGTATTAATTGGTTCATTTATATTAGTGAAAATCTTATACTGGATTTTCTCATATATTTTTAAAAACCTAACTAGTAAAACGAAGACTAATTTAGATGATATTTTAGTAAAAAATTTAAAAAAGCCACTTACGAATTTAGTAGTTATTAGTGCTTATTACTATTCGTTAAGCTATTTACATTTTGATAAAAATATTGAGATAGTTTTAGTAAATATTGCTTATTTACTCTTTACAATCACATTAACTTCAATTGCCTCTAAAATAATAGATGCTCTTATTTCAGAAGTTATTCTACCTATTTCTAAAAAAACAGAAACTAGTTTTGANAGCCATTTAATNCCAGTNATTCAGAAAGCGGTAAGAGNTATTATTTGGTCTCTTGGAATTGTAATTGGANTGGATAATATTGGTTTTGATATTACNGCCATGATTGCTGGGCTAGGAATTGGTGGATTGGCACTAGCTTTAGCAGCTCAGGATTCTGTTAAAAATATTTTTGCAGGTGTCATGATTTTTTTAGATAANCCCTTTAAAATTAACGATAGAATTAAAATAGATGGTCATGATGGGACAGTGGAAGAAGTTGGACTTAGAAGTACTAGAATTAGAACATTAGAAGGAAGAATTGTTACAATTCCAAACTGTACTTTTACCGATAATAGTATAATCAATGTCACTTCTCAGCCAGCATTGAAAGTTAAAATTAACTTAGGACTAACTTACGANACCAATGAAAAGCAGATGCAAAAAGCAATAGATATNCTACAAGAAATTGTTAAAGGTCAAGATGCTATTACNAATGACTATGCTGCCGGTTTCAATGGGTTTGGTGATTTTTCATTAAATATACTATTTATGTATTATGTAAGGCCTGAATCTCATTGGTTGAATACCCAGACATTAGTAAATAAAGAAGTATTAAGAAGATTTAATAAAGAAGGGCTGGAGTTTGCTTTTCCAACCCAAACTATTTTAAAAAAGGAGATTAATTNATACTTATNAGCTCTACTTCAAAGATTAATGTACTGTAGGGACCAATTTGCGGTCCAGCACCTCTCTCTCCATAAGCTAAATCATAAGGGACATANAGTTTCCATTTAGATCCTACTGCCATAAGTTGAAGTGCTTCTGTCCATCCTTTAATGACTCCCCCAACAGGAAAACTAGCTGGTTCTCCTCTGTCGACAGAACTATCAAAAACGGTTCCATCTANTAATGTCCCATGATAGTGAGTAGTTACATTATCCTCAATAGTAGGTTTAGGTCCTGTTCCATTGTTGATTACTTCATATTGAAGTCCACTTGGAAGAGTTGTTACTCCCTCTCTTTTGGAATTTTCTCTCAAATAATTAACACCTTCTTCAATTACAGATTCGTTTTCTTTTTGTTGCTTTTTGGAAAAGTAGCTGTTGATAATAGCTTGGGCTTGGTTATCACTAATTTTAGGTTCAACTTCTTTTTCTAAAACATCTTTAATACCAGCCTCAAAATTATATAGGTTAATATCTTCAAATGAACTTTTTTTCAGATTTCCTCCAATATTAACACCTAAACTATAGCTTACTGAGTCCAGTTCAGTAATTAGGTTTACTGTTTGATCTTGTTTTTTTGTTTCACATGCTATAAACAGAATTAGAGAGGATATAATTATTATATTTTTCATTTTAATTTATACTTATTAGTTCAACTTCAAAAATTAATGTANTGTAGGGTCCGATTTTTGGTCCTGCTCCTCTTTCACCATAGGCTAAACTATAAGGAACAAACAGTCTCCATTTTGAACCAATGGTCATTAATTGTAGAGCTTCTGTCCATCCTTTAATTACACCACTAACAGGGAANGTAGCTGGTTGGCCTCTTTCGACAGAACTATCAAAAACAGTTCCGTCTATTAATGTTCCATGATAATGCGTTGTTACCTGGTCATTTAATGTTGGCTTAGCACCTTCTCCAGATTTAATAACTTCATATTGCAAGCCACTTTCNAATGTGATTACATTTTCTTTCTTACCGTTTTCAGCTAGAAACTTTTTACCTTCCTCAACTACAGATTCACTTGCTTTTAATTGTTTTTTTGAAAAATATTCTTGAATTGTTTTTTGAGCATCAGCTCCAGAAACGTTAGGTTCTTTACTATCGTCTAAAACATCTTTAATTGCAGCTTCAAAATTCTTAAGATCAATATCTGGAAATTGGGTTTTTATATTCTCTCCGATNTTAACTCCTAAACTGTAACTAACAGAGTCNATTTCATTGTTTAATTTTTGTGCGGACATATTTAAGTTTATTGTTGTTAGGNCTATAACTATTTTAATTGTNCTAAATGTGTAATTTCTCATTTATTAATTTTTTAGACTGTTAACCACTTTTCTTTTGAGGTGTTTGAATTTTTTTAGGAATTTGTTTTCTAATTGCTATGCTACTTTTTTTTGAAATTTGTTTTTTAGGCTTTTTCTCTAATTTATCAACCTTAACAATCTGTTTATCAGTCTTGGAATCTCCTTTTNCCGACTTTTTAAGTTTTAATTTTTTGGTTTTATGTAGAAGATTGTACCATTGAAAGAGTTTTTTAATATCAGAATTGTAGACTTGTTCTTTGTCATAATTTGGAACAAATTCTTCAAGTTTNGCNCTTAATTTTTCTTTGCTCTCAGAATGATCAATTGTTGGTTTGCCNTCGTTAGATTCATATATTTTTCTNTAAATATCNGAAAGCAACACTTCTTCTTCATAAGTATATATGCTAATATCAGATAAAGCACTAATTCTATTAGTATTAAATATTGGAAACCTCTTTTTATCAACGATTGACTCTACAATCACATTATTTTTGGATTTTCCAACTGTGNTGAATAATCCAGATTTACCAGAAATAGATATGATGTCTTTTAAATCCATAATTTATTTATGGCGCAAATCTAATAATTATTCTATAACTAACTTTATTGNTTTAAAGTTTGATTGATTTTTAATTTTCAACCAATATATNCCACTACTTGCNNTAATANCNTNTANTNNGAANTCNTCTTNNNTNGAGGANAANGATTTAANAACTCTTTCCNCTNATNTCAAANAGNTCTAATNNATAAGGTCCTTTNCCATTNATAATTNTAATNGTTGTGGATTTGGAAAATGGATTTGGAAATACAACAATCTCAAATTTAGAAGATATTTCTTCAAACAGAAAAGAAGGAGTAGACTGACTTACGTAAAAATTTTTAGACGTACTAAATCCAAAATCTCCTTGACCTTGACTAATTACGTTACCGTTTAGATCATCTAAGATCCAGGTTCCATCTGTTCCGTTCCACAATGAAGCACTTAACCCGTCTCCATATAAATCGTTAAGTTCAAATGTATAACATTCATTTTCCTCTAAATAAATATCCTTTATAATTGTTGTATTTGCTTGACTTCCACCCCCACTAGGGTTGCAATCGTAAGGGCCTTCGCTGTACCATATTGAATCTTGACTATCTTTTACAGTCCAAAATGTTTCCAAACAATAATCGTCTAACAGTATCTCTAGAGTTAGAGGAGCTGCAGTATTGTCATTTAGAGTTAGATAAAGTGTATTGATGCTGTCACAACCAAAAGCTGTTTGCAATGTGTCTGTATAGATTCCTGATGAACTGTATTGAACCCCATTCCATGTGTAACTTTGGCAGGAGCTTATACTATCTACGTTATTGAAAATACTGTAAATAGTAAGATTTAATGTAGCAATACTATCGCAGCCTTGACTTGTTTGTAAAGTGTCTATGAAAATTCCACTTTGCAAGTACGTATTTCCATTCCATAAATAGTTGTTACATGAGAATATACTATCTGTGGATTGCTGAGTAGTATTAATCGTGAGAACTAAAGAAGAAATGCTATCACATCCATAAATAGTTGATAAAGAATCGTAATAGGTTCCGGATTGAGAATAAGTATTTCCATGCCATATATAAGATCCGCAGGTAGATATAATTTCTTGTGAAACAGTACTTGAATTTACTGTTAATAGTAAAGTAACTATACTATCACATCCAGAGCTAGTAACTAAAGTGTCATTGTAAGAACCAGACTGGGTGTAGTTATTTCCGTTCCATAAATAATTATCACAGACAATTACAGATTCATTGGTAGAAATGGAGGAATTAATTGTTAAATTAAGATTAAGTACACTATCACATCCATTTGTTGATTGTAGTGTGTCAACGTAATTGCCAGACTGGGAATAATTGGTTCCGTTCCAATCATAAGTCCCACATGTTGTCACATTTTGATTAGTTAATGAAGTTTGGCCAATTACTAAGTTTAATATTTTAATACTATCGCATCCTGAAGGAACTAAAATAGTATCTGTATAGTTTCCACTTTGAGTATATATATTTCCATTCCAAGAGTAGTTATTACAAGAAATAATATTTTCCGAGGATGAAATATAGTTAGAAATGGTTAAATTGAGTGTTAAAATACTATCACAACCATTTACTGTCTGTAATGTATCTAAATAAGATCCTGACTGATAATATGTGTTACCATTCCAAGTGTAGTTATTACATGTTGATATACTCTCTTGAGAAGAATCGTTTTGGTTGATTGTTAAACTAAGGGTTACAATACTATCACAGCCATTTGTAGTTTGCAGAGTGTTAGTGTAAGTACCTGATTGCGAATAAGTATTTCCATTCCAACTGTAATTATTACAAGCTGTAATATTTTCTTGGGAATTTCCGCTACTGTTTATTATTAGATTTAAGGTGACAATACTATCACAACCAATAGATGTTTGTAAAGTGTCAATATAATTACCAGAAATGGAATAAGTAGTACCATTCCAACTGTAGTTATTACAAGCTGTGATATTTTCTTGTGTATTTACTGTAGAACCCACTGCTATAAATGCAGTTTTGGTTTCTGTTTCTGTAATTGTTCCATCACTTATTGTTAAGGAAACATTATATGTTCCATCACTAGAATAAGTATGGGTTGGGTTTTGTAATGTGGAGGAGTTGCCATCACCAAAATCCCATGTCCAAGAAGTTGGAGAGCCAGTAGAAATGTCGTTGAAAGTAATGGAACTTCCCAAACAGATATTAACATTATTAGCAGTGAAATTAGCACTTAACGTAGCAGCAGATTGATTTATAATCAATTGATAATCTTCCGCTTGTGCGTAAAATGGATTATAACAGGCACTAGTTATAGTGCCTGTAACAGACGTCAATTCACTAATGATTCTTAATCTAAGAGGAGTATTTGCTAATACATTTATACCATCTGTAATCGGTATACTTAGTGTGCCATTTCCGGTGGACGTATTAGTTCCATTGGCTCCAATTAAGTTAGGAGGATTTGCTCCAGAAAAAACTTCTTCATTGGCATCTAGAAAATCTCCATCATTATTAAAATCAATATATCCTTTGAAATCATGACCGTTATACCAAGTGGTAAGTTCAAAATTATAAGTACTATCTTCTTCTAAAGAAATTGTTTTAAGACAGTTGTTAGTGAAATCTAGATAGCCACCATCAATTTGAGTGTAGGAGCTAGATGCAGAAAATTCATTGATAATAGTAAAATTCATTATTCCTCCATATCCACCACTTGTTGCAGTTGAAGAACTTTGAGGAATACAACTTGCATTAGTCAGCGTACTTGAAGTTGAATTTGGAGTTTCATCTCCTTGTGAATAAATTAAACTAATTCCTGTAGTAGCTAGCATGGCTCTAGATCTTGTCTTTTGGTCGGTTGTTAACCTGTCTTGACAAGAGGCATAAGACATAAAGTTTTTTGCAGTATTGTCCCCAAAAATAGCTCCTGTACAATCATTTAATAATCCAGATTTACATTGGCTGGTATATCTTTTATGTGGCTCGGTATCTGCACATCCATCACTATCCACTCCAATAGTCATATCTCCAGGACAAGCATCACCAATACCATTGTTATCTGCATCTCCATCTCCTTTAAATGTATGATGTAAGTGTAAATAATGTCCAATTTCATGAACAACAGTTGAGTTGTCTCTTGGGGCATTAAGATTAAAAGAAGGCTGGGTATTTGTAGGATCATAACCAAATACTGTAGCCATCATCACAGAACCTTCATATGCAGAACCAGTAAAAAAATTGGCGTATCCTTGAATTCCAAACCCTCCGTTATTATTTTCTATTTCACTTACAATCCAAATATTAAAATATTCAGTTTCAGGCCATCTGCTTAAGTCTTTTAAAATAGTTTCATCTGCTTCACCACCATCTCCATAATAATCTACTCCACCAGTTAAATAATTTGGAACAGCACTAGCATTTATTCTATTTATTCCAGAGTGAGCCATACAGTTAGGGTCTTGTTGTGCAAGAGCAAATTCAATTTCAAAATCTACAGGGCTTCCAGCTGTTTGTCCTCTATAAACATCATTTAAATTGGTAATAGCACTTTGAATTTGAGCATCTGAAATATTAGTACCAACACCAAGTAATTCTCCCAAATGCAGAACATGAACAACTACGGGGATGGTATAAATTGAACTGGATGATCTTAATTGGCTTTGAGAAATATACTGAGCTATTTTTTGCTCTGCTTCAATTTCTTTTCTTAAATAATTAGAATCTTGTAAAAGTATATTTCTTAGACGGTCAAATCCACACTTTTCAATTACCTGACTTTGACTATGTAAATTATTAAGTAATGAAAATATAAATAAATTTACAATAAGGATGGTGGTGATTTTTTTCATTTTAAAAGTTGAACTATTTACTGTGAAAATCTATTTAATGTGAAAATAACTACAATTTATCACTATTCAATTATTTTTCTAATATACTTTAAACAGATTAGAGTTAAGAAATTACTTTTTTTCTAAACAATACTAAATTCTGGAATTTCTTTTTTGTAGCTAGCTTTCTGTAATTCTAAATCAATTTCTATACAATAGGTTTTTAATCCATTGGTGAGTACAATAAAATTTGCAGCTAACTTATTTTGATAGGACAAAACTTGATCTAAGGTCTTTTGGTCAATTTTTACTTTTGGAGATTTACACTCTATTATAATATGCGGCTTACCAAGCTCATCAAACACCAATAAATCAAATCTTTTATTTAGCCCATTAATAACTATCTTTTTTTCTATTGCGATTAAACTTTTAGGATATTTTTTTATCAAATTTAAATACTTCCAAAATTGTTGTCTTACCAACTCCTCGGGTGTGGATAATATCCATTTTTTTCTAAGCTCGTCAAATAAATATTCTTTCGAATTAACTAACTTAGTTTTTAGTGAAAATAAATTTTTCATATTTTATAAATTTAAAGAATTGAATTTTAAAGAAATCATAAAATCTATTGAAAACAGAACTTTACTGCCAATTTACTTCCTAAATGGTGAAAACACCTATTTTATAGACAAGATAACAGACAAAATATTAGATTCTGTTCTTAAAGAATCTGAAAAAGATTTTAACCAAACTATTTTATACGGAAAGGATACCAGTATTGATTCTATTTTAGATATTTCAAAAAGATACCCAGTTATGGCATCCTATCAATTAGTAATTGTTAAGGAAGCCCAACATCTTTCTAGAAGATTAGGGCAATTGGAGCAATATTTAAAAAATCCTGTTCGAACTACCATTTTGGTATTCTGTTTTAAAGGAAAAAAAATCGATAAAAGAAAATCAGTTGGGAAACTACTTTCTAAAAGCAATTTTTTGTTTGATTTAGAATTGGTTAAAGACTACCAACTTCCAGATTGGATTCAAAACTGTGCTAAAATTAATAATCTTGTTATTGATCCTCAAGCAATTGTTTTACTTTCTGAGTTTTTAGGTAATGATTTGTCAGAAATAGAAAAGAACATACAAAAGCTAAAGTTACTTACTAAAGGTTCTCAAAGCGTAGATGCCGATATGGTTCAAAAACATATTGGATTTTCTAAAGACTTTAATCTCTTTGAATTAACAGATGCTATAGCTGCTATGAATATTCAAAAAGCTGGTTTTATTGCCTATCATTTTGGAAAGAATAGTAAAAATCATCCAATTGTTGTTACTATAGGTCATCTTTATGGCTTCTTCACTAAATTAATGAAATTTCATTTTTACAAAGACAATATGGGAGACAGCCAATTAGCTGGAAAGATTGGAGTTCATCCATTTTTTTTAAAACAATACAAACAAGCATCTAAATTCTACTCCAAATCCAAGTTAGCTAAAATATTATCTCAGTTGAGACACTATGATTTGATGAGTAAAGGAGTTTTTGCCCAAAACACCTCCCATGAGGAAATATTGAAAGAAATGATTTTTAAAATAATGCATTGAAAAAAAGGGATAAATTAATTTATCCCTTCATAATGATTTAATAATTACATATAGTTAATCTTCAATTTTATCAGCTTTATCTTTAGAACGTGAAAAATTATTATTAATCTCATAGGCTTTTAGAAATAATTTTTTAGCTTCTTTTTTGTTTCCTGCCTTTAGTAGATAATCACCATATGAATCATGGACATTTGCAACTTTTGGATTTGACGCCACATTTAATGCGAAATGTTTTCTTGCTTGTTCCATATCCCCTTTATTCATTAATTTATAACCTATCATATTGTTAAGACCAGTATTGTCAGGCAACCTATTTAATCCCTTTTTTAAAATGTCTATAGCAACATCTACATCTTTCTCCCCCCATGCATACCATGTTCTTATCATAGGATCGTTAGGAGCATGTAAAAATGCTAGTCTTAATAATGCTCTAGTATCGACAGTAGTATCAGGGTTGTACGATTTAATAAATAAAGATTCTCCAATACTTGCAGTTTCTAATTTGCTCATTGCTAAGTTAAATGCTTCAGTTTTTTTATTTAAATCATTATTCATAGAATAATAATGTAATTGACCTAAGTGAGCAGTAGCCCAAGTAGAATCTGCTTTTACTAACGAATCACTTAAAGAAAGTGCTTTGTCATTTTCTAAATTCATCATATAGCCTCTCATCTTATTATATGCATCTAAAGAACCTTCAATTTTAGATGAAGGCCATAAAAAATCTTTTGCTAATGAATGATTCCAAACTCCCATATATCTTTTCCAAACCAACTTTCCATTTTCCATCCCAACAATAGCAGAGAAGTTTTGATAAAAAGTTTCTATTCCAGCAGAATACCACTTTGCTGTTCCCATAAGATTTGCATTTTCATTAATCAAGTAAATATCATGAATTTCGTAATTAATTGAATCTTCATAAAACCAATCTTCTTTAGTGTTTGAAACATCAAATTCTTTTGGACTAGATCTCCAGGACGGATTTCCCCAAGTCAGAAGGTCTTTTCCAGCAGAGTTATTATAATTATCAATTGACATATTCTCACCTGCTTGAGATTCAAAAAATTTTGAAACAAAGTCTTTAATATCATGTTCATTTAAACTTTTATTCTCACTACAGGAAATTAAACTTAACACCATCAAGAATGATATTAATACATACTTATTTATTACTTTCATATTTTAGATTTTAAATGAAAGTAAAAAAAAATATCGACTTAAGAAGCGATACTGTAACTAAACCGTCTAAACAAATGAAGATTTTCATGATGGATGCTGTTTTAGGGGACGATGTCTTTCAAGATGACCCAACGGTTAAAGAACTAGAAGACAAAACTGCTAGAATGTTTGGTCATGAAGCTGGATTGTTTTGCTCTTCCGGAACAATGACCAATCAAATTGCTTTAATGGTTTATTTAAGACCTGGAGACGAAGTGATATGTAGTAGTGAAGCCCATATATACAATTATGAAGGAGGTGGAATTGCAAGAAATTCTGGAGCTTCTGCAAGATTAATAAATAGAAATAATGGCATTCTCTATTTAGAAGAAATAATCGACAATATAAATCCTGATGATATTCATTATCCAGTGACCAAGTTAGTAGCTTTGGAAAATACAATTAATAGGGGTGGAGGGATTTGCTATCCTATAACAGAAATTGAGAAAATTTCTAAGTTTTGTAGGTCTAAAAATATTCCACTTCATTTGGATGGTGCAAGACTTTTTAATGCTCTGGTTAAAACAGTCGTTAAAGCAAAGCATATAGGTCCATTATTTGATTCAATTTCAATTTGTTTTTCCAAAGGATTAGGAGCACCAGTAGGATCTGTCTTAGTTGGATCTAAAGAATTTATTCATAAAGCACGAAGAGTTAGAAAAGTTATTGGTGGGGGAATGAGACAAGCAGGTATTCTAGCAGCAGCTGGAATTTATGCTCTTGAAAATAATATTGAAAGACTTGCTGTAGATCACCAGCATGCAGATTTATTAGCTGAAGGCTTGCGAAATTGTTCCTGGATTGATAAAGTCATGAAGGTAGAAACTAATATTGTAATTGGCTATATGAAAGAAGGTTTTCAAAACTCTAATTTTGTGGAAAAATTACAAAAACTAGGAGTTTCTATTGTTTCGTTTGGTAAAGGAAGAATAAGAATGGTGACTCATTTAGATATTTCTAAACAAGATATTGATAAGGTAATTTCACTACTTAAATTCTAAAATATATTTTGCTGTGTTTTCAATGGCATCTTCTATAGAAATGAATTTATATCCTATTTGTTTTTTTATTTTTTCATTATTGTAATAATTCTTTTGTGAGGATGTTTTTGCAGTTTCTTTTGTGATTTTTGGACTTTTTCTTGTAATTAAACTTATTAAATATTCTATCCTCCATCCCAAATTCATTAATCTTTCAGATGCTACATAGGATGGTGGTTTAACATTTAAATATTTAGAAATATTCTTAAAAACTGACTCATAGGAAAGGTTTTCTGCAACTAAAATATACCTTTCAGAACTGAAGGATGAATTCATTAGCTCTATAATTGAACCAGAAACATCTCTTACGTCTACAAATCCATTTAGTCCAGAAGGGTAAAATGAAAGTCCAGAATTGATTTTTTTAAATAAAGCTGTACTTGATCTATTCCAAGTGGATGGACCTATAATTATTCCTGGATTAACAATTACAGATTCAAGACCTTCTTGAACCCCTCTCCAAACCTCATTTTCTGCTTTATTTTTAGAAATTGCATAAAAACTATTGTCATTACTCTCCACCCAACTATTTACTTCAGAATATTCACCATCTCCTTTTCTTCCAATAGCAGCTACAGAACTTACGTGACCTAGTTTTTTTACTTTATGTTCTAGACAAGCATTAACAATATTTGCTGTTCCTTTGATATTGATATTAGACATCTTGGACTGATCTCTTTTTAAAAAACTCACAATTGCTGCACTGTGGTAAACATGATCTACTCCCATTACTGTATCAAAAACTTGAATTACATCTTCAATATCCATTTCTACCCATTCAATCATACTTAATAATGATTCTTTGTTGTAAAAATTAAAAAGTTTTTTCACGTTTTCAAGTCTAGAGTTTTTAGTAAAAGTTGCTTTCACTTTTTCTCCTTTTGACAATAGGTCTAATAAAATATGCATCCCTACCAATCCTGTGGCACCAGTGACTAGATTTTTCATTTTTAGAACTAATTTTTTAAACCTTTTAATATTAAATTCAATATTTTGATTTTAATTTATGTGAAACAAATATATTTGTTAATTATCAATAATAATAACTGAAATTGAATTTTGTACAAGAGTTGAAATGGAGAGGTATGATTCACGATATCATGCCAAAAACTGAAGAGTTTTTAAAAGAGAATAAAATTTCTGGATATATAGGCTTTGACCCAACTTCAGATTCTCTTCATATTGGAAGTTTGGTACAAATAATGACATTGGTTCTTTTCCAAAAGCATGGCCATAAACCATATATTTTAGTTGGTGGTGCTACAGGAATGGTTGGTGATCCGTCAGGAAAATCTAAAGAACGAAATCTTCTTGACAAAAAAGAACTGAATAAAAACATATCAGCTATCCAAAAACAGTTGTCTAAATTTCTTGTTTTTAATGATTCTAAAAATAGCGCTGTAATTGTCAATAATAATGATTGGTTTAAAAATTTTAGTTTTTTGGACTTTATAAGAGATGTTGGTAAACATGTTACTGTCAATTATATGATGTCTAAAGATTCTGTTAAAAAACGTTTGGAAACTGGGATATCTTTTACTGAGTTTAGTTACCAGTTAGTACAGGGTTATGATTTTTTTTGGCTATATAAAAATCACAATTGCTTACTTCAACTTGGAGGCTCCGACCAGTGGGGAAATATTGTTACTGGAACTGAACTGATTAGAAGAATTGATGGAGGTTCAGCTTATGCAATTACAACTCCATTAGTTCAAAAAGCAGACGGCACTAAATTTGGTAAGACAGAATTTGGAAATATTTGGTTGGATGCAAAAAAAACATCGCCCTATAAATTCTATCAATATTGGATTAACTCAAGTGATTCAGATGCGGAAAACTACATTAAAATTTTCACCCTTAATGATAAAGAAAAAATTGATGGTTTAATAACAAAGCACAAAACAAATCCAGGTCTTAGAATATTGCAGAACGCACTTGCAAAAGACATTACTACTATGATTCATGGAGAAGATCAATATATAGCTGCTAAAGAAGCATCTTCCATCTTGTTTAAAAAAGGAAATGATGCAGTTATTGCTTTAAAATCTCTTTCCAAAGATGTTTTTTTAGAAATATTTGAAGGTGTTCCTCAAGGTAAAATTAACAAAGACGAAGTTTTAAAAGGGATGCCAATTATTAATGCGCTAGTGGAAAGTTCAGGATTTTTAAAATCTAATGGTGAAGCAAGAAGAGCAATTGGTGAGAATTCTATTTTATTAAACAAGGCTAAGGTAGATTTGGACACTATAATAACTATAAATGATTTAATTGACGATAGGTATCTTTTATTTCAAAGAGGAAAGAAAAATTATTTTATAGTTCTTGTAAATTAAAAAGAAAGTAAATTACATCCTCTTACTTCCGACTGGTCAAACCTTCCTAAAATCTCAAAACTATCTTTTTCAATTTCTTTTCCAATGTCTTTTGTTTCAATAAAAGAACAGCTATAGATATTGGCTAGATCTATAATATTGATTCCACCACTATAATTAATTTTAGCCAATGAATATGGATCTTCAAAATCTCTAATTATAAACTTCATCCATGGTGGTGTTTTGAATATGCCATTTTTTTTGGAGTAGGCTTGTGACAATAATTCTGTCATCCCATATTCACTATGAATGGCATCTACGTTAAATGCTTTTTTAAGTTGTTGGTGTAGTTCTTGTCTAACCATTTCTTTTCTTTTGCCCTTCATACCCCCTGTTTCCATTACTATCCAGTTTTCTAAATTGAAAGAGTCAAGTTCTGAAAGCTCTAAAAGTGCATAACTTACTCCTATAAGAAGAACATTTTTATTTTTTAATTTTAAAATTAAATTCTTCAATATATCTAAATCATAGTTGATATAATTACTTTCTGGATTTTCACTTTTTTTAATTAAGTTGTCTACCATGTAAACTAACGAGCTATCTCCTTGTTCAAGATAAGATGGCAATAATGCTAAAATAGTCCACTCTCTTGGGTTACTATAAAAGTGTTTGAACCCAGAACTAAAAGATTGCTTGTATAATTCTAAATCTTTTACTAAATGCTTACTTCTGCTTATTTTTCCTGTTCCACTACTTAGAAAAGTTTTTTCTATTTTCGAATTATCTGCAATTATGTTGTTGTTTTTAAAAAAGTTAATTGGTAGAAATGGAATTTCCTTGTAGTTATTTATTGACTTTTTTTGACTTTTCACTAAGTCAACATATTTTTTGTAAACTGGTATATTTTTGTATTGAAATTCAAATACTTCCAGCGCAATAGAATTGAATTCATCTTCGTTAGATATGTTAAATATTCTTTTAGACAGGCTCAAAATATAACTAAATAGCTTAAATTTAAAATATGATAATATCTAAGTTAAAAATAGTTATTGTTTTCTCATCAATGTGTTTAATTTCTTGTCTCAAACCAGATTCTTATCCAAATGAGCCAATTCTTGAATATTTGAGTTTTGAAAGTTTGTCCGATTCAGGAAAGTTAATTTTTTCTTTTACAGATGGCGATGGAAATATTGGTTTAGATCAGAACCAGTTGGATCCTCCTTTTAATCCAGGTAGTTTTTATTATTACAATTGTTATATTAATTATTATGAAATGATGGAGGGAGAGTGGGTAAGAGCAACTTCCGATCCTCTAGGAAATAATTCTTCCTTTGCCGATTCAATAACCTACAGTTATAGAATTGGTAATATGACACCTGTTGGTCAGAACAAAGCTCTAAAAGGAGAAATAGAAATTATTTTGGAGCCTTTTTACTTTAATCCAACATCTAACCACTCTGATAGTATTAAATATTCAATTTTGTTAATTGACAGATCTTTCAATCATAGTAATTTAATATTTTCCTCAACTATTGTACGTTGAGATATAATAACATGAAACAAAATATTTTTATTTATTTATTTTTTTCATTGCTATTAACAACCTGTACTATAGCTAAACCTGTAAATTATTCTTTTCAAGACAACAAAAATTCCTTAAATCCGCAATTTTTAATTTATCATGATTCTGAAACTACCTCAAAATTGTATTTTCAGATTTTCACAGAAGATATACTGTATTCAAGAACAAATGTAAGTGAGAAATTTAGTTCCAAAATAAAATTGCAATTCATAGCTTATAATGAACCTAATAATAAAATTATTGATTCTGGGTCTTTTGTAATTTCTAACAATTATTTAAAAAATAAAAAACTTAAAATTGACACCAACTTTAGTTTCCTTTTCCCAAATGCACAGATAGGGTTTATTGATATAAATGTTGTAGATGTTAATAGAAATAGAGAGTTTAATAAAACCATTAAAATTGACAAATTAAACAAATACAATAGACAATTTTATATTATTAAGGACACCAATAATCAGCTTTTGTACGATGATTTCTTTTTTAAAGGACAATTTATTTTTATCCAAAGTGAATTTAATATCCAAAGACTATTTGCAAAGAATATCAATACTTCTTTTCCTCTTTCCCCACCCCCATTTAGTAAGTCATATCAACCAATATTTAAGAGCAGTAATTCTATTTGTAAACAGCTTAATTTCAATTCTCAAAATTTAATATCTTACCTACTTCCAAATGAAGGATTTGTTTTTTTTCAGTTGGATACATTGAGTAACCAAGGTTTTACATTATTTAATTTTCAAGAGGGTTATCCAAACTTAATCAATGCGGATCAACTGATTCCTCCTTTAAGGTATTTAACTACTAAAGATGAGTTTGCTTCACTACTTTCCAGTTCAGATTCAAAGCTAGCAGTTGATCAATATTGGCTTTCAAAAGCTTCTTCTAAAGAAAGAGCTAGAAACCTTATTAGAATTTATTATTCAAGAGTTGAATTTGCAAATAAATTATTTTCATGTCATTTAGAGGGTTGGAAAACAGATAGAGGACTAATAAGTATTATTTTTGGTCCTCCAAGTTATGTGACAAATAATAGAAATTCTGAAACTTGGATTTATGGTGATGAAAATAATATAAACTCATTGAAGTTTATTTTTGAAAATAAGATAAATCCATTTACCACTAATGATTTTATATTAAAAAGAAATTACGCTTATAAAAATCCATGGTATAGAGCTGTGGATAGCTGGAGAAACGGAAAAGTATATTTATTAAAATGAACAAAACAATTAGAGAAGATTTAACCTTTGGAATTAGATCAGTTATAGAAGCTATAAAACAAGGCAAAACAATCAATAAAATTCTTTTACAAAAAGGGTTAACTGGAGAGTTAATAAAAGAGTTGTTAGTTCTTGTACATAAAGAAAATATTGTAGTTCAGAAAGTTCCTATCCAAAAACTTAATCATATGGTGAAAAAAAATCACCAAGGAGTTATTGCAATGATTTCCCCAGTTGCTTATCATCAAATAGATTGGCTGGTTCAGCAAGTTTATGAAAAAGGTGAAGATCCTTTTATTTTAATTTTAGATAGGGTGAAAGACGTAAGAAATTTTGGTGCTATTGCTAGAACTGCTGAATGTTTTGGCGTACATGCCATTGTAATTCCTATTAAGAATTCGGCCTTGATTACCAATGATGCTATTAAAACATCTGCTGGTGCTCTATTTAAAATTCCTATTTGTAAGGTTTCAAGTTTAAATGTTACAGTAGATTTTTTAAAGGGTTGTGGACTTAAAATATTTTCTTGTACAGAAAAATCAGACATATTGATAAATAAGTTGGAAACGACTGGTCCTAAAGTTTTAATTATGGGTAGTGAAGAAGATGGAGTTGACTCGCAGTTAATAAAAGCTTCTGATGTGAATTTTAAAATACCAATGATTGGACGTATTGCATCTTTAAATGTCTCGGTAGCATGTGGAATTGCGATTCATAAATTAATGAGTAATTAGTCGGATAATACTACTTTTAACTTTTTCCAATTTTAATTATTTATTTAAATATGTTCAATAAAAAAATATTTTTTTCTTTATTTTTTTGCTTTATGAGTTCAATTTTTTTTGGTCAGTCTATTGTAAATACTGAAAAATTGTTCAATAAAAATAAAGATGGTCTTCAATTATCTTCTGAGTTTAATGGCAATTCTATTTCTGGAAATGCATCTGTTTTTATTTTAGGATATTCCTTAAATTTCTCTTATAAGAAAAATAAAAGCTACCTAAGACTTTTCTCTGGTGGTCAATACATAAGTCAAAATAAAACAGAGGTTTCTAATAGTGCCTTTTCTCAACTAAGATTTGATTACCAAATCAATGCTAAGAGTAGATATTTTATGTTTATTCAATTACAAAGCAATGCCATCTTATTATTTAACAGGAGATTATTAGGAGGATTGGGCTATAGAAGAAATTTGATAAATATTGAAAGAGACAGCTCTTCAAAAATCAATTTTGATATAAGTCTTGGGATTATGCAAGAAGAAGAGGTTTTAAATAGATCTCGCCTTCCACAAAATGAAAAATACTATACCAACTATACAAGATCGATTTTATCTGTTATTGGATCTTGGAAATACAAAAAGAAATTAACTATAATTAATACAACTTATTTCCAGCAAAATCTTTTTTCTTTAGCAGATTATAGATTACTTAATGAAACCAATATGCTTTTTAAGTTAAATAAAAACCTTTCTCTTAGCTTAGATATAGAATACCGATTTGATAGTGACCCACCATCGTTGTTGACTAATAAGGATTTGAATTCTAATCTAGGATTAGTTATTGTTTTTTGATACTCGATTAAAATCCTCCCAAAATTTAGGATAAGACTTATTCACTACGTTTTTGTATTCAAACTTTATAGAGTCAACTTTCATACATAGTGAGGCAATACTCATGACTATTCTATGATCATTATGAGATTCTATAACAGATTTTGGTTGAATTATCTTTTGATTCTCTTTTATTTTAATCGATGAGCTATCTATTTCACAGCTAATATTGAATTTTCTCAATTCTTTTTTAATACACTCTAGCCTGTTAGATTCCTTAATTTTCAAATTTTCTAAGCCCATTAAATGAGCTTTTATTCCAAGCCCACAACAAGTAACTATAATTGGTAATGCCAAATCGGGATGATTGGAAAGATCTAATTCTATCTCTTTGGCTATGTTTTTTGTTTTATATAGAACTATTGAATCTTCGTTAAATTCTGTTTTAATCCCTAGTTTAGAATATATATTGGATAAAACAGAATCTCCTTGAACAGAGTTAGCATATAAATTGGGAATTTTAATTTCTCCAGATTTAGACAAAGCCAAAAAACTGTACCAAAATGAGGCTGCAGACCAATCATTTTCAACTTTTATATTTTTAGCTGAGTAATTCTGTTGTTTAACTTTAATAAGATTATTTTCCCAACTATACTCAATTCCAAATTCCCTCATTAAATCAAGTGTCAAATCAATATACGGTTTGGATAAAATTTTTGAATTAATTTTTAGGGTAAGTCCATTTTCTATCGTTGGTGCTACCATTAATAATGCAGATATAAATTGACTACTTACATTTCCAGGCAACCTTAATATCCCACTACTTAATTTTTTACTTTTTATTTCAATTGGAGGGAAACCTTCCTTCTCTAAATAATTAATACTAGCACCTAATTTAATTAGACAATCTATCAGAGGCTTAATAGGTCTTTCCTGCATTCTTTTAGATCCAGAAACTACCCAATCTCCCTCATTTGTTGCCAGAAATGCTATTAAAAATCTTAATGCTGTTCCAGCATCTTCACAATTAATGTCTTTTTTTGTTTCAAAACCATTCAAGATTTCATTTAAAATTTTAGTGTCTTTTGCATTACTTAAATTTTGAATTTCAAATTTAGTTTTGCAAAGCTCTTTTATAATTAAAAGTCTGTTACTTATACTTTTGGAAGACTCTAAATCTATAGATCCATAAATAGTTTTATTAATGGAGAAAATTTCAATCATTTTGAAAAAACTCTAATAAATAAGATTTTACTTTTTTTGATTCAATTTCATGGTTAATAGTTACTTCGCCAATTTTAGTTGGTAATGAAAAATTTATAGTGCTTTTAGTATTTTTCTTATCCGACTGCATCAACTTTATAATAGCTATAGGATCAATTTGAAAATTTAAATAGGATTTGAATTTATTGGACAAAATTGTTTTTATTTCTGTGAAGTAATTTTCGCCCAATAGATTTTCTTTTTTTGCAATGAAGGATTCTATTATCATTCCCTTTGCAATTGCAAAACCATGTAAAGCAGGAGAATTGGTGTCTAATAAATAACTTTCTATTGCATGACCCACCGTATGTCCAAAGTTTAATTTTTTCCTAATATTTTTTTCATAAGGGTCTTGATTTACAATTTCTAACTTTAGGTTTTTAGATGACTTTATGATGTATTCAAAGTCTAGCTCTTTGGTGTTTTCTTTTAAGTAATTCCATAAATTAATATCTCCAATTATACTGTGTTTATATACTTCAGCTATTCCAGAATCTATCTCTTTTTTAGAGAGAGTTTTTAAAAATGTAGTATCTAAAAAAACTGCTTTTGGAAGCCTAAAAGTTCCTATGTTGTTTTTTAAAAATTGGAAATTAAACCCAGTTTTACCTCCAATAGAAGCGTCTGCCATTGCCAATAAGGTGGTAGGTAAATAAATAAATTCAATTCCTCTTTTATAAGTAGATGCGGCAAAACCTGCTAAGTCGGTGAGCATTCCACCTCCAAGGATAAATAAAAGGTCACTACTCTTTATATTATTACGATTTAAAAAGTCCCATATTTTTAAAACGCTATTAAAAGTTTTGTTCTTTTCTCCGCTTTCTAATTTTAAATGCGTAGAAGTAACTAAAAAATTTTCTTCCAGATAATTTATGTGCTCAATGGTATTTTCATCAACAATTAGGTAAATTTTTTTTTCTTTTAAGATATTTTTGAATTCTTTAAAGAAACTCTTAATAGTACCTTGATAAATTTCCACAGGTTTACTTGTTTTGGATTTTTTTGATAGCATTTTTAGAGAACTCAGAGAGAATTAATTCCCCAGATATTTTCGCTCTTTTGAAAAGTAATTCATCCCAGTCATCTGTTCCTTTCCAAAATACTTTTTTTAATTTTTTAGTAGCCTCTACATGAGATTTAGAAAGTTTAATAGCTAATTCATCAATTGCTTTGTCCATCGATTCATTGTCCTGAAATATTTCAGAATATAGTCCATTTTCTAGACCCCAATTTGCATCAAACCATTTGTCTGAATTAATTGCAAGTGCGCTCATGGCGGATAATCCAACTTTTCTTTCCACCGATGGTCCAACAACAAAAGGACCAATTCCTAGGGCTAATTCACTTAATTTAATTGAAGCATGTTGAGTTGCAAAACAGTAGTCTACAGCACTAGCTATTCCAACACCACCTCCAACTGCTTTTCCTTGTACTCTTCCAATAATTATTTTTGTACATTTTCTACATGCATTTATAACGTTGGCAAAACCAGAAAAAAATTGAATTCCAGACTTTATATTTTCGATTTCTATTAGCTCATCAAAACTTGCACCTGCGCAAAATGTCCTATTTCCAGCAGATTTAAGAACAATTACTTTTATTTCTTTATTAAGACTAGCTTCAGTAATAGTTTTGGCAATTTTAGATAGGATTTTCTCTGGAAGAGAATTGCTTTGAGGGTGATAAAATTCTATTTTTCCAATTCCATTTTTATCTATATTTAATCTAACGTATCCTTTATTGTTCTCCATCATTTTGGTTTAATGCTGTAAAAATAAGCATTACTTTTTTAGAGTGTAATTATAAACTATTTAATTATGACGTATATTTGAGTAACCTATTATAATTTTATCACGTATAGGGGTTGCTCTATGGAAAGAAAACATTTTTTATTTATTTTAAGTTTCATTTTATTTTGTGAATGTTTTCAAGGCCAAAAGGTAGATTCTTCTGCTGTAATTTTGGATTCCAAAGATACTATCATTTTAAATAACAAGAAAAGAAGTTTAATTAACCCAAGAAATTTAGAACTAAAACAAAAAAAATATTGGGAAAATTTTTCAAAAACAACAATTAATAATGAAACTGATGATAATTTAGAAAAATTATACAAACCGATTTTATCTATTGGTATTGGTACTTTGTCCTTTTTTGGTGATATTGGAGATACCATCCCTGGAAAAAATAGAATTAACAGAGCTCCTTTCCAAGGAGGTTTTTCATATACCTTTAGATTAGTAAATCCTTTAACTGATTATTTAGATGTTGCATTTTATGCAATGTTAGGTAGTACAAGTGTAAATCAGACTACAGAAAGTTCGTTGTATCCAACCCCAAATGGTCTTATATTTAATTCTTCAATTAAATCAGGGGGGATTACCTTCAATTATAACTTTAATCAGTTACTTAAAAAAGGCCATATTTTAGAACCTTACATACACTTGGGAGTTGAATCAATTGAGTACAATTCAGAAATAGATACAAACCCTAACGATGGCAATAATTCGTTCGATAGTGATGTAAGTATTTTTTCAGCAAATCAACCAAAAAATAAATATGCAGTTGGTATTCCTTTTGAGTTGGGAGTTCATGTACATGTTGGAAATAAAATTAAATTTAGAGTAGGTAGCGCAATTCATTTTACCTCCACAGATTATATAGATGGTATAAACAACTCTGTAAATTTTCCTTTAGGATCTGGAAAAGACAATTTACTATTTACACATATAGCTATAGCTTATGACTTTAATTCAAAAAAAGAAATACCATCAATTGACCCTTTAATGGATGAAATATCAATTAATTTACTTCTGCAAGACACTATAGATTCAGATGGAGATAGTATAGTTGATCATATTGATTTTTGTGCTAAAACTCCACCATATACATTAGTAGATCAGTTTGGCTGTCCAGTGGACGATGATCTTGACGGTGTAATTAACTCAAAAGATAAGGAATTACTTACTATGGAAGGAGTTATTGTAAATGAAGAAGGAGTTACCATGACTGAAGATGATTTTTTATTAGCTTTTAGAAAATATAAAGATTCTATTGGTGAATACTTTGAGTGGGACACGATTTATAACATATCTTACGCTGGCCCAAGAAGAAATACTTTTCTTTTTAACAAAATAAAACCTGTTAACTCTTTTAAAAAGTTAGAAAAGAAGCTCTTTATAGTAATTGGCTCAGATGTTGAAGGTGTTTCTTCGGAAGAACTTTGGGAGAAATTGGCAGATGTAGATTTTAAAGTCAAGGAATCAGGTGACTCTATACTGTATGTCTTAGGTGGATATGATGGAAATGAATTATCTAACAAAATAAAGGAATTGGAAGTAAACAATGTTGATGTTCAGGGAATTGTTGAAATATCTTCTGATGATGAAATCATAGCTTTAGAGCAAGATGAAATTGAAGAAATAATGAATACTAGTGAAGTTGTGAGTGATGAATCTTCAACAAGTAATGAAAATTCAAGTGAATCCGTGCCGGTCATACAAACAAATGATAATTCGCCAACATTCAGAGTTCAAATTGGTGCTTTTAACAGGAAGATAAAAAAATCTATTTTTAAAGATGTTCCAAATGTTGTTGGTTTAAAAGGAGATGATGGCCTTTACAGATTTTTCTCTGGATCTTTCACTGATAAGTCTAAAGCTGCATCACATAAAGTAGAACTTACTTTTACAGGCTATAACGATGCTTTTATTGTCGCTTTTCAAAATGGTAAACGAATTACTTTAAAGGAAGCAGGTTTTGAAGTAAAGAAAAAATTTACAGAGAATCTTGATGTTTCTTCAACCCCATCTGAAAACCCAATTGATCCTGAAATGGTTAGATTTAAAATTCAGGTAGGAGCATTTAAAGAAAAAGTTCCTGCAGAAATATTGGCGAATTTTAAAAAATTAGGAAATGTAAAAGCTATTACAAATGCGGGTCAAGGATATACCAAGTATTATATGGGTGACTTTATGAATTATTCTAACGTCTTGAAATTCAGAAAAAAATTAGTAGCAAATGGCTTTATTGACTGTTTTATTGTTGGAGAATTTAAAAATAATATTATTAAATCTAAAGAAGCACTAGACTTACTTGGTCAGTAATTATAATCTTAATTCCTACCTATTTGTATTTTCTGTAGTTTTATTATAGAGCTATTTCCTTAAATATTTTGTTCCTTTACAATATAATTTAATAGATAATGCAATACGCAAAAAATATTCTTGAAACAATTGGAAATACTCCTTTAGTTAGACTTAACAATATTACTAAAGGAATTCAGGCTACTGTATTGGCCAAGGTTGAATTTTTTAATCCTGGTAGTTCTGTAAAAGACAGAATGGCAATAAAGATGGTTGAAGATGCAGAACAAGATGGTAGATTAAAACCGGGAGGAACCATTGTAGAAGGTACTTCGGGAAATACTGGCATGGGCCTAGCTTTGGCAGCAATAGTCAAAGGGTATCAATTAATTTGTGTTTCTACCGATAAACAGTCAAAAGAGAAATTTGATATTCTACGTGCTGTAGGTGCAGAAGTAATAGTTTGTCCAACCAATGTTGCTCCTGATGATCCGAGGTCTTATTATTCAACTTCTAAAAGAATTTCCGAGGAAATTCCCAATTCTTGGTATGTAAATCAATACGACAACCCTTCGAATTCTATTGCTCATTATCAACAGACTGGTCCTGAAATTTGGGATCAAACCAACGGAAAAATTACACACTTTGTAGTTGGCGTTGGAACCGGAGGTACAATTTCTGGAGTAGGGAAGTATTTAAAAGAAAAAAATCCAGCAATTAAAATTTGGGGAATTGACACCTATGGTTCAGTTTTTAAAAAATACCACGAAACTGGAGTTTTTGATAAAAATGAAATTTATCCTTATGTAACTGAGGGCATTGGTGAAGATATTCTTCCTGAAAATGTAAATTTTGATGTAATTGACAACTTTGAAAAAGTTACAGATAAAGACGCCGCTATATACACAAGAAAACTAGCTCGCGAAGAAGGTATTTTTGCAGGAAATTCTTGTGGAGCAGCAGTAAGAGGGGTAATTCAACTAGGAAAACATTTTAAGGAAGACGATATAGTTGTAGTTTTACTTCATGATTCTGGAAGTAGATATGTTGGTAAAATGTACAACGATGAATGGATGAAAGAAAATAATTTCTTGTAATTAGTCTTTAAATAAAGGAATTTAGTTTTTGGTCTTCTTCCAAGTTTTGTATTTGTCAGAATAATTTTCAATTTTTTTTGTCGGTTCAGTTAGGGGTTCAGTCTCTTTAAGGGAGTTTTGACATTCCATTGGTAAACTTTGATATATTTTTGTTCCTTCAGTTTTCCAGGCAATCATGTCCTCACAAACGTCCTTAATTATTTCACCTGGGTTGCCAACAATTACTTTTCTGTTAGGAACAACCATCTCACTATTAACCAACGTTAATGCACCTACAATACATTCGTTCCCAATTATTGCATCGTCTAAAATAACTGCATTCATTCCAATTAGTGAATTATATCCAATAGTCGCCCCATGTACTATACAACCATGACCTAAATGTGCTCCTTCATTAATTGTAACTATTTCACCTGGAAACATATGAATGGTACAGTTTTCCTGAATATTGGCCCCATCTTTTATAATTACTTTTCCAAAGTCTCCTCTAATTGTAGCTCCTGGACCAACATACACATTTTTTCCAATGACCACATCTCCAGTAATATTTGCCTGAGGATGAATAAAAGAACTTGGGTCAATTACAGGTTTAGTTTCGTTAAATTCAAAAATCATTTTTACGGTTTTTCTATTATAGTTGCATAACCCTGCCCTACGCCAATACACATGGTTACCAAAGCATATTTTTTATTCTGGTTCTGGAGTTCAATTGCAGCAGTTTGTAATAATCGAGCTCCTGTCATTCCTAACGGATGACCAATAGCTATGGCTCCTCCGTTTGGATTAATTCTCGGGTCATTATCAACTAAATTCATAGCTCTTGTACAAGCTAAGCTTTGCGCAGCAAATGCCTCATTAATTTCAATTATATCCATTTGATCAAGTGATAAACCAGTTCTTTTTAAAACTTTTTTACTTGCTTCAACGGGTCCTATTCCCATAATTCTTGGTTCAACTCCTGCAACTGCAGCACCTACTATCCTTGCTATTGGTGTAAAACCGTTTTTATTTGCAGCACGTTCGCTTCCAATTATTAAAGCTGCAGCACCATCATTTAATCCTGAAGAATTCCCAGCAGTAACAGTTCCATTCTCTTTTTTAAAAGCAGGTCTAAGAGTTTTTAATTTTTTAAGTGAAGTATGTGATTTTATAAATTCATCAGAACTAAAAATTAAATCATCTTTTTTTCTTTGAGGAATTTTAACAGTACAAATTTCTTCTGATAACCTGCCATTTTCTTTAGCTTTAGTAGCTTTCATTTGAGAATTGTAGGCAAATAAATCTTGGTCTTCTCTAGATATTTTATAAAGGTCTACTAAATTTTCTGCAGTTTGGCCCATTCCATCGGTTCCATATAGCTTTGCCATTTTAGGATTGATAAATCTCCATCCAAAACTAGAGTCATGCATTTCCACATCTCTTCCAAAAGCTTTGGATGCTTTTGAAATAACCAACGGACCTCTAGTCATATGTTCTACTCCACCTGTAATAAATAAATCTCCTTCAGTCAAACTTATGGATCTATATGCATGTATTGTTGCAGCCATCCCTGATGAGCAAAGTCTATTAATTGTTTCTCCTCCTATTTTATAGGGTAATCCGGCTAATAGTAGAGCCATTCTAGCAATATTTCTATTGTCTTCTCCAGCTTGATTAGCACATCCTAAAATAACATCTTCTACTTGTTCCCAGTCTACTTTAGGATTTCTTTCCATTAGAGCCATCAAAGGAACTGTAGCTAAATCATCTGCTCTAAGATTACTTAATGAACCACCAAAAGAACCGATAGGTGTTCTGATTGCATCTAAAATATATGCTGATTTCATAGTTGTTTTTATATAAAGTTAGTTCAAAATAAGCTTGTAGTATATATTAAAGCCAATCCTTATTTGTAAAATGTGCAATTCCTTTAAAAATAGCAATTTCTTCTTTCTTTTGATTAAATATATTAACTGTAAACAGACTACTATTTTTTTGATTTTGTTTACATTCTGCAAATATTGTATCATTTAGTTCTACTTTTTTTAAGTACCTAATTTCTGCACTTTTTGTTAAAGAAAATTTACCCAATGAATTTGCGGTAAATGCAAAACAACTATCTGCTAGACTGTAGCAAATTCCCCCATGAGCCAGATTAAATCCATTGGTCATTTCTTTAGAAATGGTTGAACTTAACTTACAATATCCTTTTTTAATAGAAATGATTTCGATGCCCAGCCATTTGCTAAATAGATCATTACTCATCATTTTATGAACTATTTTTTCTGGAGACATCAATAAATTATAGAGATTGTTTTAATCCAGCTTTAATTAGCCCAAGAAATATCGGATGAGGATTTTCTACTGTACTTTTGTACTCTGGATGGTATTGAACTCCTATAAACCACGGATGGTCCTTGATTTCAATAGTTTCCATAAGTTGATTTTTTAAGTTTTTGCCAGAAAAAATCAACCCTTTGGATTCGAATTCTTTTACGTACTTACTATTAAACTCAAATCTGTGTCTATGTCTTTCTAAAATAGTTTCTTTTTTGTAAATTTTATGAAGCAATGTTCCTTTTTCAATATCACATTTGTAAGCGCCAAGTCGCATTGTTCCTCCCATTTTTTTGAGTTTCTTTTGCTGTTCCATCAAACTAATAACAGGAAATTTTGTTTTGGAATCAATTTCTATAGAATTAGCATTTTTCATTTTTAAAACATTTCTTGCAAATTCAACTACTGCACACTGCATCCCCAGACAAATTCCTAAAAAGGGTATTTTCTTTGTTCTAGCATAATGAACCGCTTTTATTTTACCTTCTATTCCCCTGGAACCAAACCCAGGAGCTACTATTATTCCATGAATATTATTCAAAATGGATTCACAATCTTGGGTTTCCAATTTTGAAGAATGTATCCAGTTTAAATTCACTTTTGTTTTATTCTTTGCACCTGCATGTATTAATGATTCTGCAATAGAAATATAAGAGTCTTTAAGTTCTACATATTTTCCAATTAATGCAATTTCAATACTTTGCTCTGGGTTATATAAATTATTTAAGAATTTCTTCCACTTTGTTAAACTTGGTTTGTTTTCTATTTTAATTTTTAATTTTTCACAAACAACAGTATCTAGTTTTTCTTTAAGCATTAGTAAAGGAACCTCATAAATTGTTTTTGCATCTATTGATTCAATTACGCACTCTTTCTCAACATTGCAAAAAAGTGCAATCTTTCTTCTGATGGAATTATCTAAATGGTACTCACTTCGACAAACAAGAATATCTGGTTGTATTCCGTATTCTAAAAGTGTTTTCACTGAATGTTGAGTAGGTTTTGTTTTAAGTTCTCCAGACGTAGACAAAAAGGGTATTAGAGTCAAATGGATAAATAGAACATCCTGATTTAGGTCCCATTTTAATTGTCTTATGGATTCTATAAATGGAAGTGATTCTATATCACCAACTGTTCCGCCAATTTCAGTAATAACAACATCGTAATCTAATCCTTTCCCTAATTTTAAAATATGTTCTTTAATTTCATTAGTAATATGTGGAATTACTTGAACAGTTTTTCCTAAATAGTCTCCATTTCTTTCTCTGTTTATTACAGACTGATATATTTTTCCTGTAGTAATATTATTATTTTGGGAACTTTTAATATTTAAAAACCTTTCATAATGACCTAAATCCAAATCAGTTTCAGCACCGTCTTCTGTAACATAGCACTCCCCATGTTCATAAGGGTTTAAGGTACCAGGATCTACATTTATGTATGGATCTAGTTTCTGAATTGTAACATTTAGCCCTCTAGATTGTAAAATTTTAGCTAAAGAGGCTGAAACAATTCCTTTCCCTAATGAAGAAGTAACTCCTCCTGTTACAAAAATATATTTAGTAGATGGTAATGGCATTCCGTATGTAGATTTTTATACGGGAACTAAAGTTAATATTTAATTCCGATATCTTAAAAAAAACAGTACTTAAAATTTCCAACTCGCACCTAAAGAAGGAAGAAGTGGAAGTTGGTAGACTTTCTCAGTGGTTATTCTATCTACGTAAAAAATATTTTTTCTTGAATATACATTTGTCATACTAAATGTTACATCAACTGTAGAGTTTTTGCTCAATTCTATATGTTTTTTAACGGCTATATCCAGTCTGTGATAAGAAGATAGCCTTCCTTGATTTAAATCTGCATAAATAATCCCCAATTGATCGTCATTAACTGTGGAAATATTGGTGTTTATTCCTTGTGAGTAATCTATTGAATGATAGTAGCCTTGAGTTTGAGTGAACGGAAGACCACTTCCAAAATTCCATCTTACATTAATTTCCCATCCCTTTCCAAAATTCTGTGTACCTACAAGGTTGATATTGTGTCTTCGGTCAAAGAGTGGCGAGTAAGTTCTAATGCCATCCCACCTTAAAACTTTTCCCAGTGAATAAACAGCCCATAGATAGGTTTTATCATTGCTGTACTTAAGAACAAAATCTGTTCCATAAGCGTCTCCAGTTTCTATTACAAAATCTTTTCTAAGGACATCTGGCGCATCATCATTTTCTTCATATAATTTATTTCTATTAACGTTGCTTAGTTGGTTAAACCATTTATAATAACCCTCTACATTTAGTGTAAGGTGCTTTGCTAAATCCCATTCAAATCCAAATATTGCATGCGTAGCTTTCTGAAGAGAATGCTTTCTTGCTACAGTTTTTTCATTATCCAATGTTATAGAATCTTGCAGATTATCTGGGCCAGATAAAAATCCGTAAAACAGATTAACAACGTCTCTATCAGAATTAGCAGAAATTAAATTTTGAGAATAAACACCTGATGCTGCTTTAATCCTGAATTTTTCTGAAATGTTATATTTCAAACCTATTCTTGGTTCTGGAGAGAAGTTACTTAATGAAGCATAGTATTGAGCTCTAAAACTTGGATTTATAACTAAAAGACCTTTTATAATTTTTGCATCAATATAACCTGCAAGTTCAGTAGTATTATTATTTTGTTCAATTTTTCTTCCAACACTATTAAAGAAATTAAAATCTGTAGTAAATCCATTTATTTCAATTCCATACTTAATTTCGTTTTCACCAAGAAAATATTTAAAATCAAAACCTAAATTAAAACCATTAATTCTACTTTTTCTAGGCTCTAATGTATCTCCTAGATTAATAGGGTCAAGTTCTGCAAGTGAGATTTTATAATCACTAATATTAAATTTCCCCATTATAAGAACTGGTGAACTAGCTGGAACAACTACAAAATTAGATCCAATTCCCCAAGAGTTCCAGTTTAAGTCAGAAACTGCTTTGTATCTTACTCTATCATTGTAACTAAATCCAAAAAAATTGACTTTACTTCCTGTAGTTCCATTAATTGAAACTTTTCCATATAAGTCTGTAAAATTAAATGGCAAGCCATTTGAATCTATATAGCTATAAAGTTTTTTTGATGTTTGTTCTAAATAGGATGTCTTACCTGAAAAAATATAAGATGCAGTTGAATTGTTATTGTCTTCATTTAGTTTTTTAATGGGACCTTCAATTTTTAACTTAGAACCAAATGGGTTTATCGAAATTTTTCCTTTATGCTTTTTTTTATTACCATCTATAGTAGTTATATCCATTATTGAAGAAATTCTTCCACCGTATTTTGCAGAAAATCCTCCAGTATAAATATCAGCACTTCTCATAATATCTATGTCAAAAACAGAAAAGAAACCAATAGAATGGAAGGGATTATAAATTGTCATACCATCTAAAAGCACTTTATTCTGAATGGGAGATCCTCCTCTAATATACATTTGACCTCCTTGATCTCCAGTAGTAACAACTCCAGGAGTTGTTTGTAGATATTGAGCAAAGTCTGGTTCACCTCCAATGGCAACAACTCTAGCCATGTCTTTGGGAGTTGCAGTAATAACAGACATTTTAACTTCTGTTTTTCTCTCTTCTGCTTCTGCACTGTACTCAAATTCTTCTAGAACCTCATCATTAACTTCCATGAAGAAGTTTTGAGTAGTGATTTTTCCATTCTTTAACTCTATAGTGTATTCTATAGTTTTAAACTCTATATTCGTAATTTCAAGAGTAATCTTTCCAGCTGTAAGTTTGTTAATCTGGTAGTAGCCATTTAAATCTGTTGATGAACCTGTCCCAGTTCCTTTTATTTTAACGTTTGTTCCAAACGAAGGCTCTCCGGTTTCTTTTTCGTAGACAGTCCCTCTTAAAGTGGCAAATTGAGATTTAGCAGTTAAGAACCCAAAAATTAGCAATAAGGGTAATACATTTTTTATGATGATACTCATAATTGCCTCGAAGATAAAATTATTTTTCTTTTCTAAAACAGTTTCTATCAAAGACTATACAACTTAATTGTTATTTTCTATAATTGATTTATTTGGAAGTTCTTCAAAACCCATGTTATACAATGTAAAACCAAAAATATCTGAATATTGTTCAATTGTTTTGCTTATTGGAGTACCTGCTCCGTGGCCAGCATCTGTTTCAATACGAATTAGCGTAGGGTTGCTACCAGATTGCTTTGCCTGAAGTTCAGCTGCAAACTTAAAGCTATGCGCAGGAACCACTCTATCATCGTGATCGCCTGTTGTTACTAAAGTAGCTGGATATTCAACACCTTCTTTGACATTATGAACTGGAGAATATCCAATTAAGTATTCAAACATTTCCTTACTATCTTCAGAAGTTCCATAATCGTATGCCCATCCTGCTCCAGCAGTAAAAGTATGGTAACGAAGCATGTCTAAAACTCCAACAGCTGGAAGTGCAACTTTCATTAAATCAGGACGTTGAGTCATTGTAGCTCCTACTAAAAGTCCTCCATTAGAACCTCCTCTAATAGCTAAATATTCACTAGATGTATAATTATTTTCTATTAAGTATTCAGCAGCTGCAATAAAATCATCAAAAACATTTTGCTTTTTCAATTTAGTCCCAGCTTTATGCCATTTTTTTCCATATTCTCCACCGCCTCTTAGATTGGGAACAGCATAAACTCCACCTTGCTCCATCCAAACTGCATTGGTAATACTAAATGATGGAGTGAGACTTATATTAAAACCTCCATAACCATAAAGAATGGTAGGGTTTTTACCATTTAATTTTAATTCTTTTTTATGGGTAATAATCATAGGAATAATAGTACTATCCTTTGAAGTATAGAATACTTGATTACTTTCATAATTATCAGGGTTGAAATCAACATCTGGCTTTTTATAAATTTTAGATTCTGCTTCGTTAGGATTGTAAGAATAAATGGTTCTAGGCGTTTTATAGTTTGAAAAAGAATAATAAAGAATAGTATCAATTTTTTTTCCGCTAAATCCACCAACACTTCCAAGACCTGGAAGTTCTACATCGAAAATCATTTCACCGTTATAGTTNTATTGCTTTACTTTAGAAACAGCATCCACCATATATTCTGCAAAGAAATACCCACCACCNTTAGATGGACTTAAAACATGTTCTGTTTCAGCAATAAAATCCACCCAATTTTCAGTAGATGGATTAGAAGCATCGACAGTTACTATTTTTTTATTAGGAGCATTTAAGTTGGTTGCTAAATACAATTTACTTCCTTCATTTTCCATCACATATGTATCACTATTTGTATGGTCTAAAATAGTTACAAAATCGCTGTTGGGTTTTGATAAGTCTTTCATAAATAATTTATTTCCAGATGTTGAAACACTTGCTGAGACAAATAAGTAGTTTCCATCTTCGGTAACATTCCCGCCAACATATCTATGTTTTTCTTCATCAGTTCCTCCAAATATAAGTTGGTCCTCATCTTGTGATGTTCCTAGTTTGTGGTAATAAAGTTTGTGCTGATCAGTTTTTGCAGATAATTCACTTCCTTCAGGTTTGTCGTAACTAGAATAAAAGAATCCTTCATTTTTTTTCCAAGAAAGACCAGAGAATTTCACATCTACTATAGTGTCTTCTATAATCTCTTTTGAATAGATATCCATTACGATTACTTTTCTCCAATCACTGCCACCTTCCGAAATAGAATAGGCTACTATGTTACCAGAATCTGAAAAACTTAAAGCTCCTAATGAGGTTGTACCATCTTCAGAAAATTGGTTAGGATCTAAAAAAACTTCCGAAGACTCATTTTCTTTTTGCCTGTAAATTACATATTGATTTTGCAAACCATCGTTTTTATAAAAATAAGTGAATTCTCCTTCCTTAAAAGGAGCACTTATCTTTTCGTAATTCCACAGGTATTCTAATCTTTTTTTTAATTCTGACCTAAATGAAATATTTTTAAAATAGGCGAATGTTGTTTCGTTTTCTGCCTTCACCCAGGATTCTGTTTCTTTAGATCTATCATCTTCTAACCATCTATATGAATCTTTTACATCAATTCCAAAATAATTATCTACAACTTCTTTTTTTTTTGTAATGGGGTAATTCACTGTTGATTTTACTTTTTTTGAATTGTTAATGCAGGATAATAAAATAGAGAACAAGCATAGGATAAAAAGTGATTTTTTCATTTTCATTTTTCGCTAAATATATAGTTATTATTAATGCAATAATTTATATCATTAAAACTATTTTCAATTAATTATGTTAATGACTTTGCATAGTTTTTTAATTATACTAAATTAAAATTTTTAATTGCTAAATGTTATATATTGTCTAACTCAAATTGAAATTTGTTAAAAAATCAACATTACGATATAATTTTTGTAGGCTGGGGTGCAAGTACTTGCATTTTGTTAATTGAAATGGCCAAACATTCNTTACTAAATAATAAAAAGCTTTTAATTATAGAGCCGAGTGAAAAACTTGAAAATGACAAGACGTTTTGTTTTTGGGCCAANAGAAAAGACGAAATATATAAAAACTTTTCAACCATTATTTCTAAAAGTTGGACGAGTATTCAAATTAATGACAATGAAAGTAATCGAATAGATCCTACAGAATATTTTCATGTTGATAGTATTGATTTATATAATTGGACAAGAAAAATAATGCTCCAATANAATATAGAACATAGTTTAGAAAAAGTATTTAAAATTGAAGAAAAAGAAAACTTAAATATAAGTACTTTAGAAAAAAAATATACATCCGANTGGNTTTTTGATAGTAGACCNCCAGACTTTAAAAATATTCTAAACGGAGATTTCAATATTTCACAATCATTTTTTGGATTAAAAGTTGAATTACAAGAAAAGGAACTAGACCAAAGTGTTTACCATATGATGGATTTTAGAATCCCTCAGGAAAAATCTACACAATTTGTCTATATCCTTCCATATACTTCAAATTCAGCATTGATAGAGCTGACAAGATTTGGTAAAAAAATAATTGATAAATCGGAAGCAGAGAAGGAATTAGATAAATTCATTACCAAAAACTTTGGATCTTATAAGGTCATTTCTAAAGAAGAAGGAGTAATCCCAATGAGTTCTAATTTGCCAAAGCAATCCTCAGGGAAAAAATGGGTAAATATTGGAACTAGGGCAGGTAATGTTAAGCCAAGTACAGGCTATGCATTCAAAAATATGTACCGCCATGCGAAATTGATCTGTGACCAAGGTGTCTTGCAAGCTAAAAAGTTAAAGCCCAAGAGAAGATTCCTTTTTTATGATCAGTTACTTTTAATAATTCTAACCATTTGGCCAAACAAAGGAAAGCCGATTTTTGAAAGGTTATTTAATGTTAAATCATCCTATTTTGTTTTACAATTCTTAGACGAAAAAACTTCTCTAAAAGAAGAATTATATATGTTTTATAAGTTGCAAATTGGAATATTTATAAAATCTATATTTTATTGGGTTTATTGGAAATTTAAAAGACTTCTCTTTCCAATTCTAATGATTGTTTATATATTGTTAGATGAAAGCAGCGCATCTAACGAACTGCTAAATTTGTCCTCGAATAACTTAGCAGTTTTGACTTTTGGTTTGTTAATAATAGGAATTCCACACGGAGCTTTAGATCATTTAACNGAAATATTAAGCAAAAAAAACACCATTAATTTTAAGTTTATCTTTTACTATTTATTGATGATGGTTCCTATTGTATTAATATGGTTTTGGATTCCTATCTTAGGCTTGGTATTTTTTTTAATTTACTCTGCTTGGCATTTTGGTCAAACAGAAATTAACAATTGGAATATAGCTTCTAATGCAATAGCTATATTATGGGGAACAGTTCTTTTTAGTTCTTTNTTTTTAATTCATTTTGAAGAGTTTGCTAAAATATTACTTATAATAAAAATTAAACTGCCAATGGTTAACTTTAATTATGTATTAGTTGGTAATCTTCTTTTAATATTTCCTTTTTTTACAGCAATTTATTATCAAAAAGTAGAATGGTTGATAATAGTTGCTTTCTTTTTGTTNTCTAACAATGAAAGTTTACTTCTAACCTTTGGGCTTTATTTTATATTTCAGCATAGTAGAATAGGGTGGATGCACTTAAAAAACAAGCTTAAACATACTCACCTAATGATGT
The DNA here is from genome assembly GCA_002713405.1 of Crocinitomicaceae bacterium. GTDB lineage: Bacteria > Bacteroidota > Bacteroidia > Flavobacteriales_D > Parvicellaceae > MED-G20. The sequence goes on from PAST01000018.1 coordinate 105,995, forward strand.
TTAAGAATGCTTTGCCTTTTAATATAGGTGCAATATTTCTCTACTTTACTGCAATTTATTATTTGGATTTAGACACTGAAAAGAGTATAGCTTATTTTTTTATTTTTCTATCTGCAATAAGCTTCCCCCATGTTATCTGCATGCACTTTTTCTATAAAAAAAATTTCATTAAATAAATCTTTTATCTAAAGAAAATTTCTCAGGATATTTTGGTTTTTTGTCATTGTAAAACTCCATTATTTTTTTCATGTCTGCATCCTTATCATCAGATGGAAATATTGGTCCTCCAATTCCAGCTATCTTGGTTTTGTAGTCCAAGAAACCAAAACATATTGGAAGGTTATTATCTTTAGCCAGGTGATAAAACCCACTTTTCCATTTCTTTCTTAAAGATCTTGTNCCCTCTGGNGTAATTGCCATTGCAAATTCTTTATTTTTTTTAAAAAAATCAGCCATTTTTTTAACATTGCCATTACTNTCATTTTTATTNGTGTTTATAGGTATNCCACCTAAAGGACCAATAATAAGATTAAATGGNAATCTAAACCATTGTTTCTTAATGGCAAATTTGAATGGAACTTTAAGGATTTTTAATAGTAAAATAGCATAAAAAAAATCCCAATTACTCGTGTGAGGGGCCCCAACCAACACGCATCTTTTATATTCTTTAGGGGGAAGTACATCAACTTTCCATCCTGAAATTATAAGTAATAGTTTGTACATAAATTCATTTTAATTTTTCAAGGACTTACAATTTCCATTAAAGTCGCACATATTATTGCTCCATAAGTTCCTAAAGCATACCCTAAAACAGCTAATAATACACCTACTGGCGCCAAGCTAGGATGAAATGCAGAAGCAACAATTGGAGCAGAAGCTGCACCACCTACATTGGCTTTACTTCCTACGGCTAAGAAGAAGAATGGAGCTCTGATAATTTTTGCTACTAGTACTAAAAGACCTACGTGNAAAATCATCCATATTAGTCCAACAACAATTAAAAGTGGTTCCTCTAAAGCCTTNGTAATATCCATTTTCATGCCAATAATAGCAACAAGTAAATAAATAAATACACTTCCAATTTTTGATGCTCCAGCTCCTTCCAAAGATCTTAACCTTGTAAAGGAGAATCCCAGGCCAAGAGTAGTGGAGACTACTACTACCCAGAAAAAATGACTTGTAAAAACAGAGTCATTAAAAATTGGAAAATAATTATTGCATTTTGATAAAATAGAACCTAAAAAATGAGCTATTCCAACTCCGCCTAATGCAATAGAACTTATTTTCATTAAATCGTGAAAAGCTGTATTTCTTTCTACTGTTGAGGAATAATTTTCCATTTTATTTTTCAATTCATCTATAGTACTTGAGTCTGCTTTTAACCATTTATCAATTTTATCACTTTTTCCTGCTCCAAATAATATAAAAGCCATCCATATGTTGGCAACAACGATATCAACTGTTATCATTGCACCATATTTTTCAGGATTAAATTGGTAAAGTTCTAACATAGCTGTTTGATTCGCTCCTCCTCCAATCCAACTACCAGCTAGTGTAGCCATTCCTCTCCATATAGCATCAAATTCTAATCCTCCAACTGTTTCTGGTGAAAATAAAGAAGTTATCATGATAGCAATAGGGCCACCTAAAATTATTCCAATTGTTGCAGTAAAGAACATAATTAAAGCCTTTGGACCAAGTTTAATTACTCCTTTTAAATCTGTACTTAAGGTCATTAAAATTAATGATGCTGGAAGAAAGTAATTTTTAGCAACNGGCCATAGTCCAGAAACTTTTGGAGATATAATACCTGCTGTNCTAAAAAGTGATGGTATTAAATAGCATANTAGAAGAGCTGGAATTATTTTATAAAAAGTTTTAAGCGATTTTAGTTGAGANGTATAAAAAATAAGACCCAAACAAGAAACCAATAAACCCAATACAACTGCATCATCTGTAATTAAAACATCTTTTTCCATGGTAAAGTCCTTTATTGAAAGATAGAATTAATTTTTATGATAGACTTCAGATAATTTTTTTAATTCATCTCTCCAATCTGAAATTTTAACTTTATTCTTCTCAATTTTTGATTGGAAATCATCTAACATTTTCCCTTTTGCGTTTGAAAAAAATCCTAAATTATTTTCTAGTTGTGTTGTTTCTTTTAAAGTNGTATTAATAAGTTTATTAATTCTATTCTTCTCGTTTATGAAAGTTGTTTCTGGATCTGAAGAGTTACTTATTAAAGAAGACTTTATAGCTCTTTTAATTTTATGTTTTTCTTCGCTAGTAAAATTATTAGATTTAATTATGTGATGAATTAAATTTTCAAATTCCATAATAATTTCCTCTGATTTTTTTCTGGGTACTTCACCAGTTTTTTGAAATTCATTAATAAAACTCATTAGCTCTAAAAAGCTAGATTTTTCAGATTTTTTAAATTCTGNAATTAGTGAGCTTTTTGTTTTTAAGTTCTCTTTTTCAGCAGAGATAATAGAATTTCTATTTTGTTTTTTTGTCTCAAAAAATAAGTCACATTGAGCTCTGAATTTTTTCCAAAGTTTTTGTTCTGCAAATCTTCCTGCATTTCCAATTCCTTTCCATTTTTCTTGCAACTTCTTGATTAACAGTGGATTGCTGTCATTTTTAATGTTTTCTACATATTTTTTAGCAGTTTCTATTAACTCAAGTTTAGAATCATAGTTTTCTTTATTGTTGTCTTTTTGAATCTTTAAAAATTCATTTCTTTTGTCAAAAAATTCATCAAAGTATGACCTAAATTCATTCCATATTTTATCATTTTCTTTTTTTGGTACAGGACCTATTTTTTTCCATTCTGCTTGGCAATTTTTAAACTGATTTGCTAATGAATCCCATTCTTTAGAACTATTGGTTTGCTGAATAGAGAGTTTTTTTACTCTTTCAATAAGTTTCCTTTTATTTTCAAGATTGTCTTTAAGATTAGTCTTTAATTTACTATAAAATTCATTTATTCTCTTTTGTATTATATGAACCTCCGCCCAATATTTTTTCTTTAAATCCTCCCAATGCTCTTTGAAAGTAGGACCAACTTCTTCCCATTTGTTCTGTAATATCTTTAGCTCTATCTGTAATTTATTATATTCTTTAAGTTCATTTAAGTTTTTTAGTTCGTGAATTATTTGATTTTTAAGTGAAAAATTTCTCTTTAAATCATTTTCTTTAAGTTCTTTATAGATATTGAAGTTGTAATTAAAAGATTCATTTAATTTGCTAAATTCTTTTTGAAGTTTATGATCTTCATTTGGTGATATAGAACCAATTTTATTCCAATTAGCTCTAATCTCTTTAATGCCCCTAGCTAAATGTCCTAATTCTTCTTTACTATTTATCAGTAATTGAAAATTCTCAAGAATTTCTTTTTTTAACTTAATATAACTTTTTTCTTCCTTCTTTTTTTTGTTTTTTTTATCTTCTTGTGCTTTTTTAAATGCCTCAATAGCTTTTAATATTAAAATGTTTTCTTGTTCATTTTCCGGATTTAAACTTTTTTTATCCTCTTTTCCTATTTCTTGGAAACTTTCAACCTCTTTTTGAAACACGACTTCAAATACTTTTATTTGGTGTTCAGCCTCTTTAACAGCCAATTCATTGTCAGCTCCAATAAAGCTTTTAATACTTTTAAGTATGTTTCCTTTATTTATTTGCATTGTTAGAATTTAAGGGTGAGAAGGTTTTTTGGATAGTGTAATTTAATTGTCCCAAATTTAAAAGTTTTCTTTTCATTAATAGCGATTTTTTAATTTGATTTTTTTAAAAAAAATCAACTACATCTTACACATTTAAGTGTCTCTGGAATGAGAATCAATCTGTTTATATTAATTTCTCTTCTGCATTGAATACAAATACCAAAATCTATATTCTCTAGCCTTTTTAATCCAGTTTTTAAATTTTTTAATTTTTCTAAAGAGTTTCTTAACATTCTATCATTTATGCTCTTGTTATTTATAGCGTCCATTCTGCTAATTCTTCCAATTGCATTTTCAGGTTCTATAGGCTTTGCTATTTGTCTTAGTTCATTAATTTCTAAGACAAGATTTTTTATTTTTTCCTCAATTATATTTTTAATTTTATTTTTATCCAATTCTATAGTCTAATATTCTATCTGTATTTATCTTTTTTACTTCCCTTATACAAAGGAATCTGCACCAATTTTGTTTCAATTGGCCCATTAAATAGCTTTATTTTTCTAATGGGTCTTAAGCCTATGTGTTTTAAACTTTCTAAATCTCCACTTAATATCCAAGCGTCAGACCCACTCCAATTGTGTTTCAGTCTAGAACCAATTTTTTCATAAAACATGTGGTTTTTTTCCTGTGCTATTCTTACATTGTATGGAGGATTAAGTACTAACAAAGGATTTTCAACTGGGGGCTCTAAATCAAAAAAATCTTTGAAGGTAATTTTGCAGTTGTTGTTTGGTAAAACATTATTAATATTAGTCCTTGCTGCGATAATCATTTCATTAAAATTATCAAACCCCATTATCGTTGGATGGTTGTTATTTATTTCTTCTAATGATTTAGCCTTTAATTTTCCCCATAATCCATGGTTATAGTCTTTATGGTTCATGAAGCCAAAAGATTTTCTTTTAATAGTAGGTGGAATATTTCTAGCTAGCATTAATGCTTCACATAAAAATGTTCCCGAACCGCACATAGGGTCAATCAAAGGTCTCTTTAAGTCCCAGCCACTGAAATTTAATATTCCCGCAGCCAAAACCTCATTAAGCGGAGCTATTCCTGTCATGGTCCTGTATCCTCTTTTAAATAAAGAGTCACCAGACGTATTCCATAGTAAGTTTACTTGATTATGGGAAATTCTTACTACAAACTTGTGATCAGGATTTTCTCTATCTACACTTGGTCGTTTACCAATTTTCTTGTTAAACTGATCTACTATTGCATCTTTTATCTTTAATGAAGCATATTTAGAGTGGTTAAAAAAGGGGGAATTAACTACACTACTTATCGAAAATGTTTCGTGTATAGAAAATTCATTGTCCCAAACAAATTCGTAGGCTCCATTGTAAAGTTCATTTTCATTACTTGCTTTATAATGGTGCAACTCTACCAATACATCTAGTGCAAGTCTACACCATAAGTTTAGAGAGTATATTATTTCTAGACTTCCTTCTAAGTAAACAGCTCTTTTGCCAATTTCCGTTTTGAGATTTGTGATTTGGAATATTTCTTTTGCAAGAATTTCTTCAAATCCAGCAAAAGTTCTTACAATAATTTTCATGGATTTTCTTTTTCATCCAGTTCTTCAAAATCTACATAAAGATCATCGTCTATGTCAATTTTTTCACTTTTTTTCGATTCAGAAAACGGATTGCCATTTACATTTTTAAAAACTTCTTCAAGTGGATTCTTTCCCATTTCTTTTGGTTTTTGCCCACTTAGTTTCAATACAAGATCTTTTATAGTGGCAATTCCTTTTTGAAATATTGAAGCCATAAAAAACACACCAGATATTCCAAAAATCCCTTTAAGAATAGGTGCTTGGTACAGTCCTTCAATAGTATAGTAAAACCAAATGTTTAATGGATTATTATTGATTATTTCTCCAAATATAGGAAATCCAATACAAGCTGTAAAAAAAACAATGGTTATACCCGCAATATGATTTTCATATTTAAGATTTTTTGAATTGTTAGAATTAATATTGAATTTTCCATGTAAACCCATGTTAGATACAAAACTTAACATAGATTTTTTCTTATTTAGTTTTCCAATAATATAAAGAAATAGAACAGTACCCCCAATTATATATATAAAGGTAAGTTCAAAAATACTCATGGAATTTTCCTGAATGCATTTCAGACACTTGGAGAAAGTTAAATTACTTAAAATCAAAAACTTTAGGGCGGATAAAAAGTGATTCAACAGATTGTTAGAATTAAATCCTGTAATAAAAGCTTTTGGCAAGGTGACTATAATTCCCCAAACTAGGTTAAAAATAACAAAGACTATGCTTAAGTTGTAAAGGTGTTCCAAAAATACCATCCTACAAATATAGTTCAAAGGATAATAGTTATGTATGAATACTTAATTATTATCAATTACATTTGCAAATAATAAATTCTAATATTTATGTCTATGAAGTTTAAAATAATAATAATTCTGTCGATTTTTTCTTTTAAAGGAATTTTAATCTTTGGTCATGAAGGAATGTGGATTCCTTCGCTTTTAAAAGTTATTGAAGGACAAATGAAAAGTGATGGTTTAGAGCTTTCTGTAGAGGATATTTACAGCATTAATAATTCAAGCCTAAAAGATGCAATTGTTCATTTTGGTGGAGGATGTACAGCAGAATTGGTTAGTAAACAAGGTTTAATTTTAACCAATCATCATTGTGGTTANAGTCAAATTCAGCAGCACAGTTCTTTAGAAAANAATTATCTAAAAGATGGCTTTTGGGCTATGTCTAAAAGTGAAGAATTAACTAATCCAGGATTAACCGCAACTTTCATAGTTAGTATNAAAGATGTTACAAACGAGGTTTTCAAAGATACTGCTGACTTGACTTCATCAGAATTTAAAAAAGTTGTTTCTAAAAACATTAAAAAAATTCAAAATCAATACGGGAATCAGCCAAACTATAAATATATAGTTAAGCCTTTTTTTTACGGAAATAAGTATTATTTAATAACCTCCAAGACTTATAAAGATGTNAGACTAGTTGGTGCTCCTCCAAGTTCAATGGGAAAGTTTGGTGGAGATACGGACAATTGGGTGTGGCCAAGACATACATGTGATTTTTCAGTTTTTAGAATTTATGCNAATCAGGAAAATGAACCAGCAGAAATTTCACAAAATAATATTCCTTACAATGCACCTGTTGCATTAGATGTGAAAGTTAGTGGAATTAAAGAAAATGATTTTATTATGGTATTTGGTTTCCCTGGAAAAACTGATCAGTATCTAACCTCAAAAGCTGTAGATAATTATATAAATATAATATTACCAGCTAGAATAGAAATGAGAAAAAATAGTTTAAAACATATAGATGCTTCAATGGATTTAAGCGAGGCAAATTTCATTAAATATGCATCCAAGCAATCTAGAATTAGTAATGCCTACAAGAAATGGATTGGTCAAGATTTAGGTTTAAGAAAAAAACAAGCAGTAGATAAAAANCGTTTTGAAGAAAAGAAATGGGTTGAGAAAAGTCCTTCCAATCAATTGCTTTTAGATAGACTTTTTGCTCTTGAAGANCAAAAAATAAAATACCAATTAGCATACAGTCTTTTTATAGAACTNTGGTATTATGGTCCTGAAATTATTCGTTTTTCTTATGGTGTTGGTAAGCTTAAGGATGCGGAGGAATTTGAAAGTAAAATTAAAAACAAACAAAAAAATAGTATTAATTATTTTAAAAATTATGATGCNAAAGTAGATAAAGAAGTTTTTAAATCTCTAATTCCTATTTATTTAAAGCATTTAGCAGATGATTTAGAAAATCCNCTAATGATTTCTGCATTGCAAAAATTTGATAATGAAAATTTGTTTGTAGATAATTTATTCAAAAAAAGTAAGTTTTCTAATCTAGAGGCNACTCTTAAAGTCCTAAATTCAAATAAAAAATCTTTTGTAAAATATTTAGAAAAAGATCCTGTTGTTGATTTTGCATCAAATTTATATGACCATTTTTTAAATGTTATCTTACCTAAATACAGAAAACTCGGAGAAGAANACCAATTTCTTATGGGCAAGTATTTAAAAAGTCTAATGGAAAGTTATCCAGAAAGGTCTTTTTTTTCTGATGCAAATTCAACTATGAGACTCACCTATGGCAAAGTAGAAGGTTCTAATCCAAGAGATGGAATGTCTTACGATTGGTTTACAACAATAGATGGAATAATGGATAAATATAATACAGGAGAGTCNGACTTTAAAATACCAACTAGATTACAGAATCTCTATGATGAAAAAGATTATGGCAGATATGGTNCTAATGGAACTTTAAATATTTGTTTTTTAGGGTCTAACCATACAACTGGAGGAAATTCTGGTAGTCCAGCTCTGGATTCTAAGGGTCAGTTGGTTGGAATTAACTTTGATAGAACTTGGGAAAGTACTATGAGTGATGTTTTATTTGATAAAAATATATGTCGAAATATTATGGTAGATATAAGATATGTTCTTTGGGTGATAGATATTTATGCCGGAGCAGGACACCTAGTTAATGAAATGNATTTGGTAGAATAAATTTACTCTCCTATGTATTTGGGTTTTCGTTTTTCGAAGAATGCTTTTACACCTTCTTTATGNTCTTTGGAGTTTGCCGCTGTAATTTGATATTTTTTTTCTAATTCTAGTTGTTCAGAAATACTATTGCTATTGCTTTTGCTAAGGAGGCTTTTAATCAGACCAATTGATTTTGTTGGCATTTCACTTATTTTTTTTGCATAATCATAAGTTTCTTGATATCCATTTTCATCATCCACACTTTTGTATATCATCCCAATTTTTTCAGCTTCGACAGATGAAATCTTTTCACCACTGAGCATAAGCCCAGCTGCTCTTTGNCTTCCAATAAGTCTNGGAAGGTTATAAGTTCCTCCGCTATCGGGAACCAAACCAATATTTATGAATGATTGAATAAATTTAGCAGAACTTGCAGCAAACGTAACATCGCAAGAAATTGCTAGGTTAGCACCAGCTCCTGCAGCAATACCATTAACATAGCAAATAATAGGTTTTTCTATGCTGATAATCATTTTGATAATTGGGATATAAGTGTGTTCAATAATAGCATCAATTTTAGGTCCATTTTTTCTTGTTGCTTCTTCCAAATCTTGTCCTGCACAGAATCCTCTTCCAATNCCAGTAATTATAATTGCTCTAATCTTTTTGTTTTTATCACATTTTTTCAAAGCTTCTAAAAACTCATTAGCCATTTCATAGTTAAAACTATTTAAAAGCTTTGGTCTATTGAGTTTAATTTCTGCAATGTTGTCTTGAGTTTCAAATAAAATATTTTGGTATTTCATAATTAAAATTTTAGTTATTTAATGAACAAGAATTCCTATTAAAAAAATTATTACGATTTTCGCACAAATTAATAAATAAATAGAATGGCACAATTTTATTCCTTTAAAGTAAGTCAAATTAAAAGAGAAACCCATGACTCAGTTTCTATTTCCTTTGATATTGACAGCAAATATTCTAATGATTTCATCTATGTGCCTGGTCAATACATTACTATTAAAGTTGATGTTGACGGAGAAGATTGCAGAAGATCTTACTCTATTAGTTCTTCTAGAAACGAAAAACTAACTGTAGGGATTAAAAAAGTAGAAGATGGGAAAGTGTCTAATTTTATGAATGAAAAATTAANTGTTGGAGATTATGTTGAGATTTCTGTNCCTCAGGGAAATTTCAAATTAGAAAATATTGATTCTAAAAATATAAGAAAATTTGTTGCTTTTGCTGCAGGATCTGGAATCACGCCTATACTTTCAATGATAAAAGAGATAAGTCTCCATGAAGTAAATAGTGAATTTTTATTGTTTTATTCAAATAAGACTAGNAGTGATGTTATGTTTCAAGATGAAATTAATTCATTATCTAATGANAATATTTCCACAAAATTTATTTTTACACGAGAAGATACCGAAAAAGAATTATATAATGGCCGAATTAATGAATCAAAGGCAATGGAGTTGATTAAGTCTGAAATGTCGTTTTTAAATGCTGATGCTTTCTTTATNTGNGGNCCAGAAGAAATGATTTTCTCTTCTAAGAAAGCATTAGAGTCTTTAGGCGTAGATAAAGAAAAAATAAAATTTGAACTATTTACTAAGCCTGTAAAAAAGGTTGAAGAAGTAATNGAAAAAACNTTAAATGAAGATTTTGATGGCAATTCTAAAGTTACTGTTATTTGTGATGATGAAGAAGTTNAGTTTGACCTAAATAAGGATGAAGATTCAATTTTAGATGCTGCAATGGAGCAAGACCTTGACGTTCCATTTTCATGTAAAGGAGCGGTNTGTTGTACCTGCAAGGCTAAGGTNACCAAAGGAAAAGTAACTATGGATGCAAATTATGCTCTTTCGGATCAAGAAGTTGAAGANGGATATATATTATCATGCCAAGCTCATCCTGCTACTAGTGAAGTAACAATTGATTTCGATTTTTGANATAAAGTATTTTTAAATAATAAAGTTTTATGAATATAGTAATAACAGGTTGTTCTAAGGGTATAGGTCTTGAGCTCGTTAAAATTTGGAGTAAAAACCATATGGTTTACGGAATTTCTAGAAATTCAGANAAGTTAGAATCAATTAGAGCAANTCTCTCAAATCCTGCGAATTTTAAATTTCTTTCAAAAGATGTAGTTAATCTTAATCAGAACGACATTAAAGATTTTATAAAGANTAGTAAGGTTGATGTACTTGTTAATAATGCTGGTCTTCTTATTAATAAGCCTTTTAGTGAGATAAAATACGATGATTACAGAGAATTAATGGATGTCAATTTTTGGGGTGCTTTTAATTTGTCTCAGCTNTTAGTTAAAAAACTTTCTAATGCCAAAGGGCAGATTATTAATATATCAAGTATGGGAGGTGTTAATTATACTTCAAAATTCCCGGGNCTATCCTTATACAGTTCTTCTAAAGCTGCTTTGTCTGTTTTTACTGAGTGTTTAGCTGTTGAATTGCAATCTGAACAAATTAAAGTCAATGCCTTAGCTTTAGGAGCTGTTGAAACTGAAATGTTAAATAGTGCATTTCCTGACTATGTTGCAGATACTAAAGCCCATGAAATGGCTTCTTTCATTGTTGAATTTGCAAACTCTTCAANAAATATTATTAATGGGCAGGTTATAAGAGTGTCTAAAAGTAATCCTTGAATATTGATTTCNTATAAAATATAATTGCGAGTATTAAATATTTAAGGTAAAATAGTTTGTCTTTATAAGAAATCATAGTATGTTTGCACCCCAAAAAAGTTATTTAGGTATTTAGGTTATTTATTAGAGAAGGAAAGTTTTTCATTTTTTTTTATTTTAACTTGTATGATNTAAATATTAGATTATCTTTGCCGGCCGATTGTGATTCCAAAAGAGGTTTTACATCGATAGAATGAGTTTAATCTCATAAAATTTTTTAAGTTCTTTGAATTATTGAAGTATAGAATTAAAAGACTAGCAAACCCTGAGATTTGTTTCAACAAAACTTAAAGTTATAATTACAATGGAGAGTTTGATCCTGGCTCAGGATGAACGCTAGCG
>PAST01000019.1 GCA_002713405.1 Crocinitomicaceae bacterium
ATGTCAGAAGTTACCAAAAAATGGTATGTCATTAGAGCAGTAAGTGGTAAGGAAAAAAAAGTTAAAGAATTACTTGAACTGGAGATTGATCGCCATAAGCTAAATAGTTATGTGGATCAAGTCCTCATCCCAACTGAAAAAATTTATCAAATAAGAAAGGGGAAGAAAATTTCTAAAGAAAAAAATTATTTCCCTGGTTATGTACTCATTCAAGCCGCACTTGTAGGTGAAGTAGAGCATGTTATTAAATCAATGACTAACATTATTGGTTTTCTTGGAGCAACAAAGGGTGGAGATCCATTACCAATGAGGCAATCTGAAGTAAATAGAATATTAGGTAAAGTGGATGAACTTGCTGAAAGTGATGAAGAAATGAATATACCTTATGTCGTTGGAGAATCGGTTAAGGTAATTGATGGCCCGTTTAACAACTTTAACGGAACCATAGAAAATATTAATGAGGAAAAGAAAAAGTTAACTGTAATGGTTAAGATATTTGGTCGAAAAACACCTTTAGAGCTTAACTATATGCAAGTTGATAAAGATGGATAAAAAAGAAATTGTAGAACAATACTGTTAAGCTTCCCTGTAGCGTTTTACATGTTAATAAATAAATAAAATGGCAAAAGAAATAAGTGGATTAATTAAACTTCAAATTAGGGGTGGTGCTGCAAATCCTTCTCCTCCTGTTGGACCTGCATTGGGTGCAAAAGGAGTTAACATAATGGAATTTTGCAAGCAATTTAATGCACGTACTCAAGAAAAGGCAGGAAAAGTATTACCATGTGTAATTACAGTCTACGCTGACAAGTCATTTGATTTTGTAGTAAAAACCCCACCAGCAGCTGTTCAGTTATTGGAATCTGCTAAGATTAAAAAAGGTTCAGCTGAATCAAATAAAATCAAAATTGGGTCTATTACTTGGGATCAAATTAAGACTATTGCAGAAGATAAAATGCCCGATCTAAATTGCTTTACAGTCGAATCTGCAATGAAGATGATGGCTGGAACAGCAAGAAGTATGGGTTTAAATGTAAAAGGAAAAGCTCCTTGGAGTAATTAATCATAAAATTTAACGATAATGACACTCTCAAAATATAGAAAGGAAGCCTTATCGAAGTTCGATGTAGAGAAATCTTACACATTAGAGGATGCCTCAAAAATTGTTAAGGATATTACAAAACAAAAATTTGATTCAACTGTAGATCTTGCAGTAAAGTTAGGAGTAGATCCTAGAAAAGCCAACCAAATGGTTAGAGGAACAGTATCTCTTCCTCACGGTACTGGCAAAGATGTTAGAGTTTTAGTTTTGTGTAGCCCTGACAAAGAAAAAGAAGCAATCGATGCGGGTGCTGATTTTGTGGGTCTTGATGAATACATCGACAAGATCAAACAAGGTTGGACAGATGTAGATGTAATTATTACCATGCCTTCAGTTATGGGTAAAGTTGGTGCTCTTGGAAGAGTTTTAGGACCAAGAGGATTAATGCCAAATCCAAAAACTGGAACTGTAACTATGAATGTTGGACAAGCTGTAACAGACGTTAAAGCTGGTAAAATCGATTTCAAGGTTGACAAATATGGTATTATTCATTCTCCAATAGGTAAGGCATCATTTGAGTCAAATCAAATTATTGATAACGCTAAAGAATTTTTAGCTGCATTAATCAAATTAAAACCTTCATCATCCAAAGGGACTTACTTTAGAAGTGTCACAATTTCTAGCACAATGAGTCCTGGGGTTAAAATTGAACCTAAAAGTGTTGAAGCTTAATCATCAAAACATTATAAAATGAAAAAAGAAGAAAAACAAGTAATGATTGATGACCTAAGCAAAAGTTTAGATGAAAACAATATTATTTATATTGCTGACATCTCCAATCTTGATGCAGTAGCTACTAGTTCTCTTAGAAGACAGTGTTTTGCAAAAAACATAAAACTTAGAGTTGTTAAAAATACATTGCTTAAGAAAGCAATGGAAAATGTACAGGGAAAAGATTTTACAGAATTGTATGATATTTTGCCTGGTCCAACAGCAATTATGTTGTCGGACAAGGGAAATTTACCTGCAAAACTGATTAAAGATTTCCGTAAAAAAAGCGACAAACCAGTTTTAAAAGGTGCATTTGTTGAAGAATCTATATATATAGGTGATAATCAATTGAATTTACTAGCTGATATAAAATCTAAAGACGAACTCATTGGAGAAGTAATAGGATTATTACAATCACCAGCTAAAAATGTAATTTCAGCTCTTACCTCAAGTAGAGGAAGAATTGCTGGATTAGTTAAAACCCTATCAGAAAAAGAAGCATAAAAAATAAATTTTAAAAACAAACAAAATGGCAGATATAAAAGCAATGGCAGAAGAGTTGGTTAACTTAACTGTTAAAGAAGTAAATGAATTAGCAGCAGTTTTAAAAGAAGAGCATGGTATTGAACCTGCAGCAGCAACAGCATTAGCAGTGGCAGCACCGGGTGGTGGTGGAGATGCTAGTGGTGGAGAAGAAAAATCAGAATTTGATGTTATTCTAACTGCAGCCGGTGGCTCTAAACTTCAGGTAGTTAAAGCTGTAAAAGAACTTACAGGATTAGGACTTAAAGAAGCTAAAGAGTTAGTGGATGGAGCTCCAAAATCTATCAAAGAAGGTGTTGGAAAAGATGAGGCTGATGGCATGAAAAAGGCTTTGGAAGAAGCTGGTGCTGAGGTTGAATTGAAGTAATTCAATTTTTATAGAACTATAGGTCTAAGAATTCTTAGACCTATACCCTTTTTTTAATACATAATAACTAAATTTACAAAACATTGGCTAAATCAAATAAAACTACAGAAAGAATAAACTTTGCATCCAGTCAGCACCGTTTTTCGTATCCAGATTTTTTAGATATTCAAATTAAATCATTTCAAGAATTTTTTCAATTAGAAACCACTTCTGAAAATAGAATAGAGGAAGGCTTATTTAAGGTTTTTTCTGAAAATTTTCCGATTACTGATACTAGGAATCAATTTGTACTAGAATTTTTAGATTATTTTATTGATCCACCAAGATATACCATTAAAGAATGTATCGACAGAGGTCTTACATATTCCGTTCCATTAAAGGCGGTAATGAAATTATATTGTACGGATCCAGAACATGAAGATTTTGAAACTATTGTTCAAGAAGTTTATTTAGGAACAATTCCTTACATGAGTCCAAGAGGTTCATTTATTATTAACGGTGCAGAAAGAGTTGTAGTCTCTCAGTTACATCGTTCTCCTGGAGTCTTTTTCAGTCAAAGTAGACATGCAAATGGAACCAAATTATATTCAGCGAGAGTAATTCCTTTTAAAGGTTCTTGGATTGAATTTGCTACCGACATTAACAGTGTTATGTATGCTTACATTGACAGAAAGAAAAAATTACCTGTTACAACACTTTTTAGAGCGATAGGTTATGAAAGCGATAAAGATATTTTAGAAATATTTGATTTAGCAGATGAAGTTAAAGTTACCAAGGTAAACCTTAAAAAGATTAATGGCAGAAAACTTGCTGCTAGAGTGCTTAAATCTTGGGTAGAAGATTTTGTAGATGAGGATACAGGTGAAGTTGTTTCTATAGAGAGAAATGAAGTTTTAATTGATAGAGAAACAATTATTGAAGATGAGCATGTTTCAATGATTGAAGATGCAGGAGTTAAAACTGTTATACTTCACAAAGAAAATATTAACTCAGCAGACTTTGCAATTATTTACAATACTTTGCAAAAAGATACTTCTAACTCGGAAAAAGAAGCAGTTGAGCATATTTATAGACAACTTAGAAATGCTGAGCCACCAGATGAAGAGACGGCTAGAGGAGTAATTGATAAATTGTTTTTTTCTGAGCAAAGATATGATCTTGGTGAAGTAGGAAGATATAGAATTAATAAAAAATTAGGTTTAGATATTGAAGAGACACAAAGAGTACTTACTAAGACGGATATAATTTCAATTGTAAAATACTTAATAGAGCTTATTAATTCTAAAACTGACGTAGATGATATTGATCATTTAAGTAACAGAAGAGTAAGAACAGTAGGGGAGCAATTATATTCTCAGTTTGGTGTGGGGTTAGCTAGAATGGCTAGAACTATCAGAGAAAGAATGAATGTAAGAGATAATGAAGTATTTACTCCAATAGATTTGATTAATGCAAAAACACTTTCTAGTGTTATAAATTCATTTTTTGGAACTAACCAGCTTTCTCAATTTATGGACCAAACCAATCCTTTGGCGGAAGTTACTCATAAAAGACGACTTTCTGCTCTTGGACCTGGAGGACTTACAAGAGAAAGAGCAGGTTTTGAAGTTAGAGATGTTCACTATACGCACTATGGTAGATTGTGTACAATTGAAACACCTGAAGGGCCTAATATTGGATTGATATCTTCTCTATGTGTATATGCTAAAGTAAATAGACTTGGCTTTATTGAAACTCCTTACAGAGAGGTGAAGAAAGGTAAAGTGGATTTAGGATCTGAACCAATTTATCTTTCTGCTGAAGAAGAGGATAACAAATATATTGCTCAAGCAAATGCTCAAATCACAAAAGATGGTGTTTTTGAAAATGATAATGTTATTTCAAGATTTATGGGAGATTTCCCTCTGCCACCTAAGGAAGAAATTAATTTAATTGACGTAGGTGCTAACCAAATTGCTTCGATTGCAGCTTCCTGTATTCCATTTTTAGAGCACGATGATGCAAACAGAGCACTAATGGGATCTAATATGCAGCGTCAAGCAGTACCTTTACTTAACCCAACTGCTCCTATTGTAGGAACAGGTATAGAAGAATTAGTTGCTAGAGATTCTAGAGTTTTAATCCATGCTAAAAAAGATGGACTAGTTTCATATGTTGACTCTGAGGAAATTCATATAAAATATAATTTATCGAAAGACGATATTTTGGTAAGTTTTGATACCGACACTACTATATATAACCTTACTAAATTTCAGAAAACAAACCAAGGATCTTCAGTTAATCTTAGACCAATTGTTAAAAAAGGGGATAAAGTTTTCAAAGGACAGGTTTTAGTTGAAGGTTACGGAACTGATAACGGTGAATTAGCTTTAGGCCAAAATTTGAAAGTGGCTTTTATGCCTTGGAAAGGATACAACTTTGAAGATGCGATCGTTATTTCTGAAAAAGTGGTTAAAGACGATATTTTTACTAGTGTTCATGTAGATGAATATAGTTTAGACGTAAGAGATACCAAAAGGGGGCTTGAGGAACTTACTGCAGATATTCCTAATGTAAGTGAAGAAGCCACCAAAGACTTGGATGAAAATGGAATAATAAGAGTTGGAGCAGAAGTAAAAGAAGGAGATATTTTAATTGGTAAGATTACTCCTAAAGGAGAAAGTGATCCAACACCTGAAGAAAAATTACTTAGAGCAATATTTGGTGATAAAGCAGGTGATGTTAAAGATGCTTCTCTAAAAGTTTCCCCATCTGTCACAGGAGTTGTTATTGATAAAAAATTATTTTCAAAGGCTATTAAAGATAGAAAATCTAAAGCAGCTGATAAGCCTATAATCGAGCAATTAGACGCAGAAGAGGTAATGAAGCAAGCTGAATTGAAATTAACTTTAATTGAAAAATTACTTTCAATTCTTGGAGATAATAAGTCAGAAGGTGTTATTAATGTTTTTAAAGAGCAAGTGATTAAGAAGGGTGTAAAGTTTACAGAAAAAACACTTAAGTCAATTGACTTTATTCATATTAACTCCAAAAATTGGACTAAAGATGATCAAGTAAATGATTTAGTTGATACAACCTTACATAATTACAATTTAAAGGCCACAGAACTTATTGGAGATTATAAGCGTAAAAAGTTTCAAATAGTAGTTGGAGACGAATTACCTAATGGTATTATTCAAATGGCTAAGGTTTATATTGCTAAGAAAAGAAAACTTAAGGTTGGTGATAAGATGGCTGGTAGACACGGTAACAAAGGTATTGTTGCTAGAATAGTTAGAGAAGAAGACATGCCATTCTTAGAAGATGGAACTCCAGTTGATATTGTTTTAAATCCGCTTGGTGTACCGTCAAGGATGAACCTTGGACAAATTTATGAAACTGTATTGGCTTGGGCTGGACAGAAATTAGGTCTACAATTCTCCACTCCCATTTTTGATGGTGCTTCATTAGATTCTATTGATAAGTATTCAGATGAAGCTGGTATTCCTAGAAATGGAAAAACATATCTATATGACGGAGGAACAGGAGAAAGATTTGATCAGCCTGCAACAGTTGGTATTATATACATGCTTAAATTAAGTCACATGGTTGATGACAAGATGCATGCAAGATCCATAGGGCCATATTCATTGATTACCCAACAACCTCTTGGAGGAAAAGCTCAATTTGGAGGTCAGAGATTTGGTGAAATGGAAGTATGGGCCTTGGAAGCATATGGAGCCTCTAACGTTCTACAGGAAATTCTAACAGTTAAGTCAGATGATGTTCAGGGAAGAGCTAAAGCTTATGAACACATCGTCAAAGGTAAAAACTTACCTAACCCTGGAATTCCAGAATCATTCAACGTATTGCTCAATGAATTACAAGGTTTAGGATTAAATATAGAATTAGATTAATATTCACAATAGATAAATAAAAAAAATGACTTTTAGAAAAGACAAAAAATTCAATAGTGATTTTAGTAAAATAACAATCAGCTTAGCTTCCCCGGAGTCTATATTAGAAAGATCTCATGGTGAAGTTTTAAAGCCTGAAACTATTAATTATAGAACTTATAAACCTGAAAGAGATGGTTTGTTTTGTGAAAGAATCTTTGGACCAGTTAAAGATTATGAGTGTCATTGTGGAAAATATAAGAGAATTAGATACAAGGGTATTGTTTGTGATAGATGTGGTGTTGAGGTTACTGAAAAAAAAGTTAGAAGAGAAAGAATGGGCCATATTGCTCTAGTTGTCCCAGGTGCACATATTTGGTATTTTAGATCTCTTCCAAATAAAATTGGATATCTTTTAGGACTTCCTACTAAAAAATTGGACCAAATTATTTATTACGAAAGGTATGTAGTTATCCAGGCTGGTGATGCTAAAAATGCTGAAGGTGAACCTCTAAAGAAATTAGACTTTCTTACTGAAGAAGAATACTTAGATATTTTGGATATTTTGCCAAAAGAAAATCAGTATTTAGAAGATACTGATCCTAATAAATTTATTGCAAAAATGGGAGCAGAGGGTCTTCATGACTTGTTAGGAAGAGAAGATTTAGATTCTAAATCTTACGAGTTAAGACATCAAGCAAATAACGAAACATCACAGCAAAGAAAAAATGAGGCTCTTAAAAGATTACAGGTAATAGAATCTTTTAGAGATGCTAATAGTAGAATCGAAAATAACCCTCAGTGGATGATTGTTAAGGTTGTTCCAGTAATCCCACCAGATTTAAGACCTTTAGTTCCCTTAGATGGTGGAAGGTTTGCTACTTCAGATTTAAATGATTTATATAGAAGGGTTATTATTAGAAATAATCGTTTAAAAAGATTAATTGAGATTAAGGCACCAGAAGTTATTTTAAGAAATGAAAAAAGGATGCTGCAAGAATCTGTAGATTCACTTTTTGACAATTCAAGAAAATCTAGCGCTGTTAAAACAGATAAGAATAGACCTTTGAAATCTCTTTCTGATAGTTTAAAGGGGAAGCAAGGTAGGTTTAGACAAAACCTTCTTGGTAAAAGAGTTGATTATTCTGCAAGATCTGTAATTGTTGTTGGCCCTACTTTAAAACTGCACGAATGTGGTCTTCCAAAAGGGATGGCTGCGGAGTTATTCAAGCCGTTCATCATTAGAAAAATGATTGAAAGAGGAATTGTAAAGACTGTTAAATCTGCTAAAAAAATAGTGGATAAAAAAGAGCCAGTAGTTTGGGATATTTTAGAAAATGTATTGAAAGGACATCCAGTTCTATTGAACAGAGCTCCCACCCTACACAGACTAGGAATTCAGGCTTTTCAACCTAAATTAATTGAGGGTAAGGCTATTCAGCTTCATCCTTTGGTTTGTACTGCCTTCAACGCAGATTTTGATGGTGATCAAATGGCGGTTCATGTTCCTTTAGGAAATGCAGCTATTTTAGAAGCACAGTTGTTAATTTTGGCTTCTCATAATATTTTAAACCCAGCTAATGGAGCACCAATAACTGTTCCGTCTCAGGATATGGTTTTAGGATTATATTACATTACCAAAATTAGAACTTCTACAAAAGATCATATAGTTAAAGGCGAGAACATGACTTTTTATTCTCCTGAAGAAGTTAAAATTGCTTATAATGAGAAAAAGTTAGATCTACATGCCCCAATTAAGGTTAAGATAAACAATTATAAAGAGGGTGAAGATGTTACTGAAATGATTGAAACCACAACAGGTAGAGTATTATTTAATGAGTTGGTTCCTAAAGAAGCAGGTTTTATCAATGAACTTTTAACTAAAAAGGCACTGAGAGACGTTCTAACTAAAATTATCAAAATAGCAGGTGTTCCAAATACTGCTAAATTTTTAGATGATATTAAAGATTTGGGATACCAAATGTCGTTTAAAGGTGGCTTATCATTTATTCTATCTGATGTTGTTGTTCCAAAAGAAAAGGATATTTTAATTGAAAAAGCTAGAAAAGAAGTAGAGGAGGTCAAGATAAACTACAACATGGGTCTTATTACTAATAATGAAAGATATAATCAAATCATTGATATTTGGACACATACCAATTCAAGATTAACTCATACTTTAATGGAGAAGTTAAAATCTGATCAACAAGGGTTTAACTCTATTTTTATGATGATGGATTCAGGAGCTAGGGGTTCAAAAGAACAAATCCGTCAGTTATCGGGTATGAGAGGGTTGATGGCCAAGCCTCAAAAGTCTGGCGCTACAGGAGGACAAGACATTATTGAAAATCCTATTTTATCTAATTTCAAAGAAGGGTTATCAATTTTAGAATATTTTATTTCTACTCACGGAGCTAGGAAAGGTCTGGCAGATACTGCTCTTAAAACTGCAGATGCCGGTTATTTAACTAGAAGACTGGTAGATGTTGCTCAAGATGTTGTTATTAACCATCCTGATTGCGGCACTCTGAGAGGACTTACAGTAGGAGCACTTAAAAAGAGTGATGAAATAGTAGAAAACCTTTACGATAGAATTTTAGGTAGAGTTGCATTATTTGATATTGAAGATCCGATTTCTGGAGAAATTATTGTCCCAGAAGGAGAAGAAATTAGTGAAGATTCCGCAATTGCTATTGAAGAGGCAGGTATAGATGAAGTACAAATAAGATCTGTATTAACTTGTGAGTTAACCAGAGGAGTTTGTGTAAAGTGTTATGGTAGAAATTTAGCTACTGGTAAGATGGTTCAAAAAGGAGAAGCTGTAGGAGTTATTGCAGCACAATCTATCGGAGAACCTGGAACACAACTTACTCTTAGAACTTTCCACGTTGGAGGAACTGCATCAAACATTGCTGATCAAGCTGAGATTTCTGCAAAAACAGATGGTATTATTGAAATAGAAGAATTAAGAACCATTGAAAAAACTACAAGTGAAGGTGAAACTGAAATAATAGTTGTTGGTAGAGCTGGAGAATTAAAGATTACAGATAAATCCAAAAATGTCTCAATGACTGCTAATATCCCTTACGGTTCTAAATTATTTGTATCTAACAAAGACAAACTTAAAAAAGGCGATGTTATTTGTAAGTGGGATCCATATAATGCAGTAATTATCTCCGAATTTGAAGGGTTTTTAAAGTTCAATAATTTAATTGAAGGATTAACCTATAGAGAAGAAGTAGATGAGCAAACTGGATTTACTGAAATTGTGATTAAAGAAAATAGAGATAAAAAGATGGTTCCAACTATTTCTGTTGAGGATAAAACAGGGAATGAACTCAAATCTTACAACCTTCCATTAGATGCCCATATTATAGTTAAAGATGGTGATAAAATTACATCTGGTGATGTGATGGTTAAGATACCAAGAATGTCCGGAAAATCAGGTGATATTACTGGTGGTCTGCCAAGAGTAACTGAAATGTTTGAAGCAAGAAACCCTTCTAATCCTGCTGTTGTTTCTGAAATTGATGGTGTTGCATCTTATGGAAGAATCAAGCGTGGTAATAGAGAGGTCATTATTGAAGCTAGAACTGGAGAGATTAAAAAGTACTTAATTCCATTATCTAGACATATTTTAGTTCAGGAAAATGATTTTGTGAAGGCAGGTCAAACTCTTTCAGATGGAGCCATTACCCCAAAAGATATTCTTTCAATTAAAGGACCTACTGCTGTTCAGGAATATATTGTTAATGAAATTCAAGAAGTCTATAGATTACAGGGTGTGAAAATTAATGATAAGCACTTTGAAGTGATTGTTAGACAAATGATGAGAAAGGTTCAGATTAACGAAGCCGGTGACACTAAATTCCTTGAAAATAATGCAGTCAATAAATGGGAATTCATGGTTGAAAATGATAAAATTTTCGGCAAAAAAGTAGTTACTAATCCGGGAGGGTCTACTGAGCTTAAAGCAGGTCAAATTGTTTCTGTAAGAAAATTAAGAGATGAGAATTCTGCTCTTAAGAGAAATGATTCTAAACCTGTGGAATCTAGAGATGCTCTGACAGCTACTGCAGAACCATTGTTGCAAGGAATAACTAAAGCCTCACTTCATACGGATAGCTTTATTTCTGCAGCATCTTTCCAAGAAACTACAAAAGTACTTAACCAAGCTGCTGTTAGCGGTAAGGTCGACCACATGTTAGGTCTTAAGGAAAACGTTATTGTTGGGCATAAAATTCCTGCTGGAACTGGAATGAAGAAATTCAGAGATTTATTAGTTGGTTCTGTTGACGATTTAAACAGAATGACTAATTTAGAGGAGGAAATTGTAGAAGAAACAATTGAAGGTGAAACTCATGTCTGAAGAGAAAAAACAACAAGGTATTAACATTGAACTTTCTGAAGAAGTTGCTGAGGGAATTTATTCTAATTTAGCAATTATCACTCATTCTTCCTCGGAGTTTATCTTTGATTATATAAGAATAATGCCTGGAGTACCCAAAGGTAAGGTTAAGTCTAGAATTGTGATGACACCTGAACATGCAAAGAAATTACATCGTGCATTATCTGATAATTTATCAAAGTATGAGAATAATCACGGAAAAATAAAAGAAACTGATCAAGCCTCTCCAGTTCCATTAAATTTTGGGGGTCCTGCTACGCAAGCTTAATTTATTTTTATAATTATTTTTAATAAAGGCCATTTCTAAATAGTTATGGCCTTTTTTTATATTTTCACTAAATAATGAGAATCTGTATTACTTTATTTTTCATTTCATTTTTTAGTACATTTTATAGCTTTAATGACACTATAAAAACCTACGAATCTTGGAGACAGATGTCCTTATTTCCAGATTCTAACTTATATAATTTATTTTTAGGCGGACCAGGGAGTGTTAAAAGGTCGTTAAAATTTAGCCAGGATAAATTGTCGATTTACAACAATCATTATATGTTTTTTTCAGAGCAAAAGGACATTTATTTTGTCAATCGTAATCTTCCTATTGTTGATGCGCAATATATTCTGGGAAATGAATCAGAACAGAATCTTTCTTTATACCATAGTAAATCAGTTTCCAGAAGATCTGGATATGCAGTTTCATTTTTAAAAAGAAGTCACGATGGCTATTATTCCAATCAGTCAACGAATAATAATTTTTTCCAGTTTTCTTTTAATAATAGATCTAGAGATTCAACCTACAATATGAAGGTTGGATTAAAACATCAAAGACTTTACAACCAGCTTAACGGTGGTCTAACTAATGACTCAAATTTCATTAATTCCAATGATTTTGAAAGCAATAGAAAAATTTTGAATGTAAATATGCAAAACTCCTATGCCACTAACAGACTTTTGAAGTTCTACCTACATCAAAATTGGATTCTTTGCTCTTCAAAAAATGATTCAACCATTTTAAATATAAAAAAAATTAGCTTTAATAATTCCTATCAAAGAATTACTAGAGTTTATTTTGACAGTCTTAATCCAGATTTATTTCTTAATAATTTTTATAGCACTGAAAGCACACACGATTCTCTTTTACTAGATATTTTTAATAGTTCTATTAAATACAATATAATTTCAAATAAAGACTCTAAAGTACAGAACTTTAACATAGGCTGGAATTCAGAAATTTTATCCTATAAAAATAAACTAATAGATACTATTTTAACCAATCAGTCTGTGAGTTTAGATTTTAGTAAATGTAAAATAAATAATTCTTTTAGATTAGGTGGTAACTTTTTTCCTTTAGGATATAAAAAGAACAATTATGAAATCAATTTTCTTTACGAAAGTTTTATTTTTAAGGATAAAAAATTGAAAATTTCTGCAGATTTAAGTGAGTTTAGACCAGTTTTTGAAATTAACAATTACCAAAGTAATCACCACTTTTGGGATAATAAACAGTTCAATAATATTTTATTTTGGAATGCTTATGCAGAAATATCTGCAGGATTATTTTCTTTGAAGTCACAAATTAACCAGGCTTATAGACCAATTTATTTTACTGAATATTCAGAGCCATCACAATTTGATTCATCATTACAGGTTATCCAATCTTCCTTAAATTATAATTTGATTAAGAAAAAATATAATTTATTTACTGAAATTGTCTATCAATATCAAGGAGGAGCTCAAATTCTCCAATTACCTGACTGGCTAGGACAAGTAAAATTTAATTATATTTTTGGGAATGAAAATAGTAATTTAAAGCTATCTTTAGGAGTCAATGCTAAGGTTTTTAGTAGTTATGCTTTGCCAGGATATTCTTCTGAACTAAATCAGTTTACAATAAGTAATGAGCGCACACAACAGTCCTATTTCATGGTTGATTTTTTAGCAAAAACTCAAATTAAAAGTGTTACAGTATTTCTTATGGTTACTCATTTAAATTCTGGTTTAACTGGATTTGATTATTTTTCTGCTTTTCATTTTCCAATTGCTGACCGCTGTTTGAAGTTTGGATTGAGGTGGGTCTTTCTGGATTAAGATATCCTATATTTTTATTATTTTAATAAAAATTTTGTATGGAGAAAATAGAGACTTTAAACAAATATTATCAAGATTACCAAGAAAGTATAGACAATCCTCAAAGTTTTTGGGAGGATAAAGCATCTACTTTCCAATGGATGTCCAAATGGACCAAGGTTCTTAATTGGGAATTTGACACCCCTAAAGTTGAATGGTTTGTTGGTGGAAAGTTAAATATAACTGAAAATTGTTTAGATAGACATTTAGAAACACGACCAAATCAAGTTGCAATTATATGGGAACCTAATGATCCAGAAGAGAATGTAGTAAAGATAACATACAAAGAACTTCATCATAGAGTAAGTGTTTTTGCAAATGTTTTAAAAAATCATGGGGCTAAAAAAGGAGATAGGATATGTTTATACATGCCAATGGTTCCAGAGCTATCAATAGCTACTTTAGCTTGTGCACGAATTGGGGCAATACATTCGGTAGTTTTTGCAGGATTTTCAGCTAAAGCTTTAGCAGATAGAATAAATGATGCTAGTTGTAATATTCTTTTAACAAGTGATGGATTATATAGAGGATCCAAACAACTATGTCTAAAAGCAATTGCAGATAAAGCGTTGGAATCGTGTTCAAGTATTACAAGTTGTATTGTCTTTAAGAGAACAGGTGAAAATATTTCGATGAAGCCCAAAAGAGATTTTTGGTGGAAGGAAGAAACCTCCAAAGTTAGTAGTTTTTGCAAAGCTAAGCAGATGGACTCTGAGGATCCATTATTCATTTTATATACATCAGGCTCTACAGGGAAACCCAAAGGAGTACAACACCACTGCGGAGGCTACATGGTTTATGCAGAGTATAGTTTTAGAAATGTGTTTCAGTACAACCAAAATGATATTTATTGGTGTACTGCGGATATTGGATGGATTACTGGTCATACGTATGTTGTTTATGGTCCTTTATTAGCTGGAGCTACAACACTTATGTTTGAGGGTGTTCCCACTTTTCCGGATGCTGGTAGATTTTGGGAAATCTGTGATAAGCACCAAGTAAATATTTTTTATACTGCACCTACTGCAATTAGAGCTCTTCAAGCATGTGGGAATGAATTTCCAGAAAAGTATGATTTAAGTTCTTTAAAAACTTTAGGTAGTGTTGGTGAGCCAATTAATGAAGAAGCTTGGCATTGGTATAATAAGTATATTGGAAAAGAAAAATGCTCCATTGTCGATACATGGTGGCAAACTGAAACAGGAGGAATTCTTATATCTCCACTTTCAAATATTACCAAGACCAAACCTACTTATGCTACTCTTCCGTTACCAGGAGTCCAACCTTGTTTAGTTGATGAAAATGGAGACGAATTATTAGGAAATAATGTTCAAGGTAATTTATGCATTAAGTTCCCATGGCCTAGTATGATTAGAACAATTTATGGAGATCATGAAAGATGTAAAAATGTATATTTTTCTAGCTATCCAGGAAAATATTTTACTGGTGATGGTTGTAAGAGAGATCATGACGGTTTTTATCGCATTACAGGNAGAGTAGATGACGTAATTAATGTCTCAGGTCATAGGCTNGGAACTGCTGAAGTTGAAAATGGTATAAATGAGCACCCTTTAGTAATTGAAAGTGCTGTGGTTGGTTTCCCCCATGAAATTAAGGGTCAAGGAATTTACGCCTACATTCTCTTAGATAATAATTCTCACTCTAAAAATGAACTAAAAGAGCAAATTTTAGAAACAGTTGTTAAAGAAATTGGTCCAATAGCAAAACCAGATAAAATTCAATTTGTTAAAGGTTTGCCTAAAACTAGATCTGGAAAAATTATGCGAAGAATTCTAAGAAAAGTTGCAGAAGGAAATACCTCTACTTTGGGAGATACCTCTACATTATTAGACTCCTCAGTATTAGAGGGCATCATTAAAAATTCTAAATAAAAAAGCCCCATTATAACATGNGGCTTTCNTAGAATTAAATAATATAAATGCTACATCATACCTGGCATTCCACCTGGCATTCCACCACCCATAGCAGGCATTGGAGCTTCATCTTCTGGTTCATCAGAAATAACACATTCTGTAGTTAACATCATTGAAGCAATTGAAGCAGCATTTTCTAATGCNCTTCTAGAAACTTTAGTAGGGTCAATAACCCCAGATTTCATAAGTGATTCGTATTTATCAGTTCTAGCATTGTATCCAAAATCACCCTTGCCTTCCTTAACTTTCTGAACGATAACAGCACCTTCTCCACCAGCATTTTCAACAATGGTTCTTAAAGGATCTTCAATAGCTCTTTTNACTATTTTTATACCTGTACATTCATCTTCATTCTCCCCGCTGTCCTCATCTAAAGATGTAGCAGCTCTAATATACGCTACACCACCACCAGGTATAATTCCTTCTTCTACTGCAGCTCTCGTTGCAGCTAAGGCATCGTCTACTCTATCTTTTTTCTCTTTCATTTCTACTTCAGTAGCAGCACCTACATAAAGAACTGCAACACCCCCAGCTANTTTTGCCAATCTTTCTTGCAGCTTTTCTTTATCGTAATCTGAGGTTGTAGTTTCTATCTGAGCTTTAATTTGGTTGGTTCTAGCCAAGATATCATCTTTTTTTCCTGCCCCATTAACCAAAGTAGTGTTATCTTTGTCAATTTCAACTTTTTCACAAGTTCCAAGCATATCTAAAGTGGTATTTTCCATTTTAAAACCTCTTTCTTCNGAAATTACAGTTCCACCAGTTAAGATAGCAATATCTTCAAGCATTGCTTTTCTTCTATCTCCAAATCCAGGAGCTTTGACTGCAGCAATTTTTAAAGATCCTCTTATTTTATTTACTACTAAAGTTGCTAGTGCTTCACCATCCACATCTTCAGCAATAATCAATAAAGGTTTTCCAGTTTGAGCAACTGGCTCCAAAACTGGCAGAAGGTCTTTCATATTTGAAATCTTCTTATCGTAGATTAATATATAAGGACTTTCTAAGTCTGCAATCATTTTTTCTGCATTAGTTACAAAATATGGAGACAAATATCCTCTNTCAAATTGCATTCCTTCAACAGTCTTTACGTCAGTCTCAGTACCTTTTGCTTCTTCAACGGTAATCACACCATCTTTTCCNACAACCTCCATTGCTTNTGCAATTAAAGAGCCTATGGNTTCGTCATTATTAGCAGAAATGGATGCTACCTGCTTTATTTTATCATTCTCAGAACCNACATCTTTGGATAGTTTTCTTAATTCTTTAACAACAATTTTAACAGCTTTATCAATTCCTCTTTTTAAATCCATTGGATTAGCACCAGCAGCAACGTTTTTCAAACCTGCACTTATTATTCCTTGAGCTAAAACTGTAGCAGTTGTAGTTCCGTCACCAGCAGTATCGTTGGTTTTAGAGGCTACTTCTTTAACCATTTGAGCTCCCATATTTTCAACAGGATCTTTCAGTTCAATTTCCTTAGCTACTGTTACTCCATCTTTGGTTACCTGTGGGGCACCAAATTTCTTGTCAATTACAACATTTCTTCCTTTAGGACCTAATGTTGCTTTTACTGCATTAGCAAGTTCATCAACTCCTTTTTTAAGTCTGTCTCTTGCCTCTACATCGAATATTATTTCTTTAGCCATTTTATTTTATTTAATTATTTAACAATTGCAAAAATGTCGCTTTCTCTCATTATAAGATAATCACTTCCATCAATTTTAATTTCTGTTCCGCTGTATTGTCCATACAATACAGTTTGACCNACCTTAACAGTTACCGGTTCATCTTTTTTACCGCTTCCAGCAGCAACTACTTTTCCTTTTTTTGGTTTTTCTTTCGCTGTATCAGGAATTATGATTCCTCCTGATGTAGTTTCTTCGGCAGCAGATGGTTCAATAATTACCCTATCTGCNAGTGGTTTTACATTTATAGACATTGTTTATTATTTANTATTTATAGNNTTAATANTGCATATTTTGTGCCATTGAGTTAAATTTATTAGAATGTTGACAATTTGGCCTTGTTGAGCTTTAAAAATGACATCCTGACACTAAATTAATTAGGTAAATCAATTGGGAGATTGACTGGATCGCCTGAAGACGGTAAGCTAATTCCTTCGTTTTTATCTATGTCAGTTGAAATTTCGTTATTGCCACCTCCAAAGTTAAATGCAGCTAAAAGGCTTAAAAAGCCCATAACAGCTGCTAAAGTCCAAGTAGCTTTTTCAATAGTTTCTGTTGACTGGGCAACTCCACCTAATTGGTTNACATTTCCAAATGAAGAGTCNAGCCCTCCACCTTTTGAGTTCTGAAGTAAAACTATTACTATTAGCAAAATTGCTGTAATTGTTGATAATATCATTAATAAAGTTCCCATGTTATGGTTGTGTTTTTAATTTAATGTANTTAATTCGGCTTGCAAAGAAAAGTTTTTTTTCTGGATTAGACAACATCAATTGCTCATAGATTTCAATTGCCTTAGGGTAATTGCCTTGCTTTACATATATTTCAGCCAATGTTTCAGTATTCATCTCATGGTTATCTTTTAAGCTACTTTTAGCCGCATTGGCAGCAGAATAGAAGTTTTTTTTCTCTGTAGAA
Source organism: Crocinitomicaceae bacterium (assembly GCA_002713405.1). Taxonomy (GTDB): domain Bacteria; phylum Bacteroidota; class Bacteroidia; order Flavobacteriales_D; family Parvicellaceae; genus MED-G20. The sequence continues at coordinate 17,674 of PAST01000019.1, forward strand.
ATTTTTCTATCGTTTAAATTCTTAATTATATTATCTATTTGCTTTTCTCTAGAATAAGATTTTTGACGGGGCTTAATAAGCAACCATTCATCAAGAGACATAATTTCTTTAATAGGACTATCAACTTCTTGCTCAGATTGAAAAACCTCTTGTTGATTTTCTAATTCATTAATTAGTTGGTTTTGGATTAAGCTGCCATAAATATTTTTTTCTAAAACATTTAAATCGTTGTTTTTTTCCTGCTTAAAATTATTTTTTTTATCCTCTTTTATTTTTTTAGTGGTATGAATTCTATCGTACAGCAAGCCTCTATCACCAATTCTCAGTGCTGTACTATTTAGCGATTTTTCGAAACCAATTCTTTTTTGATGGTTAAGGATTTTAGATAAAAACAAAAAGCAAATCCCTGAAAATGGATATTTCAAAGTGAGTTCGAAAAAAAAATCAAGGTCTTTTTCAGACACTTTTTCGGGATCCTCTATTAATTGCTTGATATTTTTCAACGGATATTCTACCATTCTCCACCAAATATTTTGTCGAAAACATCTTGGGTAATTTGATAATTTAAGTTTTCAACTAATTCTTCTTCAATTGAACTAAAGTCTGATGTAGCGTCGTAATCTACAAAAGCACTAAATGCACTATTATTAAGTCCAATAGAGTCATTTTGATTGTAATATGTATTTACGTTTATAGACATTTTGAGTCTGTTTTGGGCTGCACTTTCACTTCCTGCTTGTATATTTACAGGGCTNATAATATAGTTTTTTATAACTCCACTAATTTGTAAGTCTCCATTTTTAGCTACTAAATTAAGCTTTGTTTGAGATTGCATAATATCTCGCAAGCTTTCTGTAAAGGATGCTCCAAGAAATGAACCACCAATTGCACTTTTATTATCAAAATAATCTACCTGTACAGTTTTGGCATTAATTTCTTTGGTTTCAGAACCACCAGATTTAAAACTAAATTGGGGAAGTGCACATCTAGTTAAAATTATACTTATAAATATTATTTTTAGTTTATTCACTTATTTTAAAATTTCAAATTCTTTTATCTTTCTGTAAAGAGTTCTNTCTGAAATACCAAGTTCTTTTGCTGCATTTTTTCTTCTACCGTTGTGCTTTTTAAGCGCTTTTTGAATAAGTTCTTTTTCTCTTTCTTCCAAGGATAAAGATTCTTCAATTTCAACACTCTCTTGAAAGGAAATATTGTAGGATGGTGGTTCTTCTCTAATGTTTTCTTCTTGCAGNGAAACTGTGTTATTGTGTTGCTCATCAAATTTAATTTCNCCCTCAAATTTCGAAGAATCACTGAGTTTTGTGATCAATGCGGTTTTTTCGTTGCTAGACAAATTATTATTATTTAAAAGATCTACAATAACTCTTTTCATTTCTGTAACGTCTTGCTTCATTTCAAAAAGTACTTTATATAAAATATCTCTTTCAGAAAAGTTATCACTTTCTTTTTTGCCATCAATTACCATTGGAAGATTTCTGCTAGAATCAATATCNGGAAGATATTTAGTTAAAATAAGTTCATCAACTTCTCTAGAGTTTTCAATAACTGAAATCTGTTCTGCTACATTTTTAAGTTGTCTAATGTTCCCGGGCCATGAATATTTTTCTAGTATATCTACTGCTTTTTGATTTAGTCTAATTCCAGGCATTCTATATTTTTCAGCAAAATCTGCAGAGAACTTTCTAAATAGTAAATGGATGTCTTTTTTTCTTTCTCTCAAAGGCTCTAAAGAAATAGGAACAGTACTTAATCTGTAAAATAGGTCTTCTCTAAATTTCCCCTTTTGAATAGCTTTTTGAACGTTTTCATTGGTTGCAGCTATAATTCTAACATCTGTTTTTTTGACTTTAGAAGCCCCAACTTTAATAAACTCTCCAGTCTCTAGAACTCTAAGAAGCCTAACTTGTGTAGGAAGAGGAAGTTCAGCAACTTCGTCTAAGAATATAGTTCCCCCGTCTGCAACTTCAAAGTATCCTTTTCTATTGTCTGTGGCTCCAGTAAATGCCCCTTTTTCATGTCCAAACAGTTCTGAATCTATAGTTCCTTCTGGTATTGCACCGCAGTTTACAGCTATATATTCGTGGTGTTTTCTAGAGCTATAGTGATGAATTATTTTTGGCATATTTTCTTTTCCAGTACCACTTTCTCCAGTTATTAAAACGGTAATATCTGTTGGCGCAACCTGTATAGCTACATCCAATGCTCTATTTAATGGCTCAGAGTTTCCAATTATTCCAAATCTATTTTTAACAGTCTGTAAATTCATTTTTAAATAATTTTACCAATTAATGTTGCCGAAGTAAATCTTTCAATAAGTACATTTACGTAATCTCCTTCTTTAGAATCCTCTTTAGGAAAAACAACTTTGTAATTTTCATCATTTCTTCCACAGTATTCAAGTGCTGATTTCTTGGATGGACCCTCTACTAAAACTTCCATTATTTTCCCAACTGAAGATTCATTGTTTTTTAAAGAATGTTCTTTTTGAAGGTCAATTACTCTTTGAAGTCTTAACTTTTTAATTTCTAAGGGAACATTGTCTTTAAACTTTCTTTCTGCGAGAGTTTTTGGTCTCTCAGAATAAAAAAACATGTAAGAGAAATTAAACTCAACTTTTTTCATAAGATCTAAAGTCTCCTGAAAATCTTCATCAGATTCGTCACAAAATCCTGTAATTATATCTGTTGAAATAGCACAATTTGGGATTATCTCTCTAATTGATTTTATTCTTTTTAAATACCACTCTTTAGAATATCCTCTGTTCATCTTCTGAAGAATTTTAGAGCTTCCAGATTGTACTGGTAAGTGAATGTAGTTACAAATATTTCGGTGTTTTTTCATAACATGAACAACATCATCTGTCATGTCTTTAGGATGTGATGTAGAAAACCTAACTCGCAAGTCCTTAGCTACAAGAGCTACTTTTTCCAAAAGTTCAGAAAAGTTGGTGCTAGGAATGTTTTGGTCAATAACTTCTTCTTTTTTATTTATATTCCATCTGTAGCTATCTACATTTTGCCCCAAAAGGATAACTTCTTTGTACCCTTTTTGGTATAAGTCCTTAGCCTCAGCAACAATAGTAAGAGGACTTCTACTTCTCTCTCTTCCTCTTGTAAAAGGAACTACGCAAAAAGAACACATGTTGTCACAACCTCGCATTATGGATATAAACCCAGAAATTCCTTTGCTGTCTAATCTTACAGGACTAATATCTGCGTATGTTTCTTCTCTAGATAATAAAACATTAACACTTTTTTGCCCACCCTCAACTTCTTCTAAAAGAGTTGGCAAATCTCTGTAAGCGTCCGGACCTACTACTAAATCAACCAATTTCTCTTCTTCCAGTAAAGATTCTTTCATCCTTTCGGCCATACAGCCTAGGATCCCAACGATTAGTTTTGGATTTTGTTTTTTGAGCTTTTTGAAAGACTTAAGTCTGTTTCTTACAGTAAATTCTGCCTTTTCACGAATAGAACAAGTATTAATTAGTATTAAATCAGATTCTTTGAGATCTCTTGTGGTGTTGTATCCATTTTTATCCAAAATAGAAGCAACAATCTCGCTATCAGAAAAATTCATCTGACATCCATAACTTTCCAAATAAAGTTTCTTAGAGTTGTTTTTTAAACTGACTTTAAAAGTTGGATTTCCTTGTTTTTCCTCTAAAATAATCTTTTCCATTTTAAGCAAATATTTCACAAAGATAATTCAAATCTGTTAACTGCCATTATGACAGTGTTAATTATTGATAAATTATTGTACTTATACCTAAAAAAAGTTAATCAATTCTTATTGCGATTTGTTCAATCAACTATATTTTTTATTTCTTTGCATTCCCTTATTAGTGTAATAAATAGTATTTAAATGAATAATTTAGTAATAGTAGAGTCCCCTGCAAAAGCCAAAACCATCGAAGGTTTTTTAGGGAGTGAATTTGTTGTGAAATCGTGTTACGGACATATCCGAGAATTACCTAGAAAAGGAGATCCAATTGATATTGAAAATAATTTTAATCCCACATACGTAGTTCCGCAAGAAAAGAAAAAAGTGGTCAACGAACTGTTAAGTATTGCAAAAAAATGTAAAACTGTATGGTTAGCAACNGATGAGGATCGTGAGGGAGAGGCAATTTCATGGCATTTATTACATGCATTAAAATTAAATTCTAATAATACCAAAAGAATAACTTTTAATGAAATCACTAAAAAGGCAGTCTTAAAAGCAGTAAACTCCCCAAGGTTAATAAATGAAGACTTAGTTAATTCTCAGCAAGCTAGAAGAATTCTCGATAGAATTGTTGGTTTTGAATTATCCCCAGTTTTGTGGAGAAAAATCAGACCAAGCCTATCGGCAGGNAGAGTGCAGTCTGTTACGGTAAAATTAATTGTTGAAAGAGAAAATAAAATTTTAAATCACAAACCAATTGAGACATNCAAAGTGGTTGCTGAGTTTGAATCAAAGGGTGTTGTCTTTAAAGCAGAATTGGCATCTAACTTTTCTTCTTANAAAGATGCTGAAAGTTTTCTAGAGCTATCTAAAGGGAAAGAATTCAAAGTAAAAAAAATAACTCAAAAACCTGGGAAAAGAACACCATCTGCACCATTTATCACTTCTACTCTACAGCAAGAAGCCAGTAGAGTATTAGGCTTTAATGTTTCAAGAACAATGTCTGTTGCTCAAAGGCTTTATGAGTCTGGGAGAATCACCTATATGAGAACAGATTCTGTAAGTCTTTCTAAAGATGCAATGACTGCTATTCAAAAACAAATTGAAAAAGATTTTGGTTCTAATTTTTCAAACCCTAGAAAATTCCAGAATAAGAATAAGTCTGCCCAAGAGGCTCATGAATCTATAAGGCCTTCTAATTTTTCAGTTAGTTCAATTGGGGATGGTTCACCTGAAGATAAACTGTACACCTTAATTTGGAAAAAAACCATGGCTTCACAAATGAGTGATGCAGAAATTGAAAGAACTACTATTGAGATTGGTCATAATGANCNACAGCAGAACTTCANTTCTATTGGTGANGTAATAAAGTTCGAAGGTTTTTTAAAACTATATAAGTCCGCTAANNTAGAAAGTAAAAATGAGGAGTTGCCTGATGTTTCTAAAGGAGAAATATTGAAATGTAACGAAGTTTCTGCAACTCAAAAATTTTCNAGACCACCTGCAAGATATACCGAAGCATCTTTGGTTAAAAAGCTGGAAGAATTAGGAATTGGAAGACCATCGACTTACGCCCCAACTATCAAAACTATTCAGGAAAGAGGATATGTAGAGAATAAAGATATTGAAGGCAAGTCTAGAGCTATAAAGCAACTTGTATTAAAAGAAGANATTATCAATAAAATTGATTTAAGTGAAAATTTTGGTGCAGATAGAAAAAAACTTTTTCCTACAACTACTGGGGAAGTAGTAAATGAATTTCTGGTGGAGCATTTCAAAAACATTATGGATTATAATTTTACTGCTGATATTGAAAAAGAATTGGATTCTATTGCAAGAGGTGAATTGCTATGGACAGATATGTTATCCAGTTTTTACTCCCCATTTCATAAAACTATAGAACATACCAAAGAGAATGCAGAAAGAGCCAATGGAGAAAGACTACTTGGCAAGGATCCTGCAAGTGGTGAGCCTTTATATGTTAAGCTAGGNAAGTATGGACCTATCGCACAAATTGGAGAGACATCGGATGAGACTAAAAAACCAAAGTTTGCAAGCTTAAAAGAGGGTCAACATATTAAATCTATTTCTTTAGAAGAAGCTTTAAAATTGTTTGATTACCCAAAATCTTTAGGTAAGCATGAGAATTTGGAGGTAACTATTAAAGTTGGAAGATTTGGTCCATATATACAATTTGGNNCTGAGAATGTTTCAATTCCAAAAGGTACAGAGCCAGACGAGGTTTTATTAGAAAATGCTATTGTTTTAATTAATGAAAAAAGAGCAGCAAATGCTCCAATTGCAGAATATGAAGATCTTCCAGTTTCCAAAGGGAAAGGNAGATTTGGGCCATTTATTAAATGGAACGATTTGTTTATTAATGTAAGTAAGAAATATGATTTTGACAATCTTTCTTACGAAGATATTGTAGAATTAATAGAATTAAAGAAGAAAAAAGAAATAGAAAAAGTTGTCCAAATCTGGGAACAAGAGGGAATTTCGGTTGAAAAAGGGAGATGGGGTAAATTCTTTGTCATTTCTGGAAAGAAGAAAAAACAATTAGCACCTACAAAAGATCCTGCGAAAATAACTTTAGAAGAAGCCAAATCTCTTTTAAAAACAAAATAAATGAGTCTTGAAATTTATTTTAAATCGATTCGTCCAATNGAGTTTTCTAAAAACTCAATTGGAAGTATTGTTGATTCTCATGTAAATAGATTTCCTGAATGGGAATCATCTGATATTGTCTTATTATCAGTGAATGAGAANAGAGGATGCTCCAGNCATAAAAAGAATGAAATAGACCATTACTCAATAAGAAACAAATTTTATAATTTTATGTGGGAAGGCTCCTTAACTATTTCAGATCTTGGTATATTAGATGCAGGTTCTACTCTTAAAGATACTTATGCTGCTTTAAAGGAAATAACTTTTGAAATTCAAAAAAAAAGTAAGCTTTTGGTTTTATTAGGAGGTTCTCAAGATTTAACTTTTGCTAACTANTTAGGTTATGAACGATTAGAGCAACCTATTAATTTAACTTGCATTGACCATAGTTTTGATGTAGTTGTAGATAAAGAGCAAGAAATATCTCATAAAAACTATATTAATCATTTACTGCTTCATAGTCCNAATAATTTATTTAATTTTTCAATTCTTGGTTGTCAACAATATTATGTTGGGCCTGATGAACTAAGATTTTTTGACGAATTGTTTTTTGATTATGTTAGACTAGGAGAGCTCCAAAATGCTATTTCCAAATCCGAGCCTATTTTAAGAAATACCGACCTATTGAGTGTCGATTTATCCTCNTTGAGGAATTCTGAATTTAAAAATAGCATCTACAATCNCCCAAATGGTTTTTTTGGCAACGAAATGTGTCAAATGATTAAATATGCTGGACTTAGTGATAAGGTTTCAAGTGTTGGTTTTTACAATTTAAATTCTGATGATATAAGTGAAGTAGATTCTGAGTTAGTAGCTCANCTAATATTCTTTTTAGTAATGGGGTTTTCTCAAAGAAAAAATGATTTCCCAGCAGGNNNTAAAAAAGAATTAATTAAGTATTCTGTATATCATGAAGATTCAAAGCATAATCTTATTTTTCACAAAAGTAAAATGACAGAAAGATGGTGGTTAGAAGTTCCTTATCCACCTACAAAAGATTTCAAATTTGAGCGACACCATTTAATCCCTTGCAACNACGAAGATTATAAAATTGCTCAAAACGGAGTTATTCCGGATTTGTGGTGGAAGACCTACAGGAAGTTAAATTAGTTAATAAAATATTATATTTACAAGTTAAATTTTGTATTTTCGTAAATTATGTCAATATNTTAAATTGTCANCTTATTAAGCTAAAACATTGATTTTCAGTTGAGTAAATGAAAAAAACTATTATTTATATAATTNTTTTAACNCTTTCAGGGAATTTTATTGCCCAGCAAGATTACCAAATTACGCACTACATGTTCGATAATTTGTCCTTTAATCCAGGTTATGCAGGNATGAATAGAAATATTAANGCAACAATGATAGCTAGACAACAATGGTCCGGCTTTTCAGGCAGTCCAACTACGGCTATGGTCAACATTCATGCACCTGTTGGATTAGTTAGAGGAGGTCTAGGGTTTACCTATGTTTCAGATCAATTAGGATTTGAAAAAAATANTATTGCAAGATTAAATTACTCCTANCATTTGAATATAGGTTCTGGTCAATTAGGTATTGGAGCTAGTTTAGGTTTTATTCAAAAAACCATTGACGCAGAATGGAGAACACCNTCAGGAAATAGTTGGGAATTAGATAATTCAATACCTGGTGTTGCAGGGACNTTAGGNGGAAGCGTATCACAANCTTCTCCGGATATCAATATCGGACTTTTTTATGCTACTGAAGAATTATATTTTGGATTTTCAACTACCCATNTAGGTGGTTTTAGTATGGAAGATTTAAACATTCAAAATGTTCATCATTACTGGGTTACTGCTGGATTTAACTACGATTTAAATTCTGATATTCAGCTTAGGCCGAGTATACTTATTAAATCTGATGTATCTTCATCTATTATGGATGTGAACATAAATGCTTTGTATAAAAATATGTTTTGGGCTGGNTTGACCTATAGATTTGGTGATGAAATAGCCCCTATGATAGGTTATAAACANCCATTTTCNGATGGTAGTGTATTAAGATTTGGCTATGCGTATGGAATTACAACAAGTGTTATTGGGAATTANAGCAATGGCTCTCATGATATCATGTTGAATTACAATTTTANAATATCTAAGCCTGCACCNGTTGATAAATCTAAAAATCCTCGTTTTTTATAAAAAATGAAACTATTTAAATCAAATATCGTTATAGGAACTCAGTCAAGCTATTTTTGGTTTGGATTAGATAAAAAAAGCTTTAAAATGAAGAAATTATTATATTTTATTTTAGTTGTTTTAACAATTACTAGTTGTACAACACAATCAAGCAACGGACATTTAATAGGAGCTGTGGGGAGACCATCTTGGTACCAAGCGGATCCATATGGGATGTTATACATTAAATCAGGAGCCTTNAACATGGGTCAAAGTGATGAAGATGTTCCTAACACCAGCAATAATAAAACTAAAACAGTTTCTGTAGCAGCCTTTTACATGGATCAAACAGAGATTACTAATAATGAGTATCGTCAATTTGTTAATTGGGTTAGAGACTCCATAGCTTTAAGAAAATTAGCTGAAAATATAGATGAGGAGCANTTTTTGATAAAAACTTACGACGATAATCTTGATGAAAAAGATTCAGATAAATGGAATTTAAANTGGGATGCAAAATTTCGTTACTCAGCATTTAACCCNGCTAGNCCTGATAAAATTGCAGCTGAAACTGCTCCTGTACTAGCATCTATGTTTTTAAATGAGAGTGAAAGATTTTATTCAAGAAAAGAAATTGATACAAGAAAGTTAAGATTTGAATATTATTGGATTGACCTACAAGAAGCTGCAANAAAAGGAAGAGTTAGAATTAAATCTCTTGCAAATTCTGAAGCCGAATTAGATGCTGACCATAGAGAAAAAATGGTAGATAAACAGGGTAATGATGCTGAAATGGGCTTTCCAGCAGACCCAGGTCAAGTTAGTGGTAGAGATTTAAATTTAGGGTTTAGAAATACTAAGGGTCAAAATAATGCTATAAGAGGTCACTCAGATCGTTCAAGATTTATTATTAAAGAAATTATTAATGTTTACCCAGATACATTGTGTTGGATTCATGATTTTACTTATGCTAATAATGAATATATGACCAACATGTATTTCTGGCATCCAGCTTATGATGAATATCCAGTTGTTGGAGTTACATGGCAACAATGTAATGCATTTAATGTTTGGAGAACTCAATTGTTGAATACGTGGAGAAAAAGTCATCGAGAAGCTTACGTACAGGATTTTAGACTTCCAAGTGAAACAGAATGGGAGTATGCTGCAAGAGGAGGACTAGATAATAATCCCTACCCTTGGGGAGGACCTTATGCTAGAAACTCAAGAGGATGTTTTTTGGGAAATTTCAAACCCATAAGAGGNCGTTACATGGAGGATGGTGGATTTCATACTGTGAAAGCTACTTCTTATCANCCTAATGATTTTGGATTATATTGTATGGCTGGTAACGTTGCCGAGTGGTGTAGAACAGCCTATGATGAGTCAATGTATGAGTATGGACANGATATGAATACAGAGTATATTTACAATGCCTTAGATCATGATCCACCTTCAATGAAAAGGAAGGTAATTAGAGGNGGNTCTTGGAAAGATATAGGATACTATCTTCAATCAGGTACTAGAACATANGAATATCAAGATACTGCGAAGAGTTANATTGGTTTTCGTAGTGTAATGAATTACCTAGGAAGAGGTGGTCCTAATAAAGAAGGAGATTTTTAAAATAAAATAATATAATTAAAATATAAAAAATAAAATTATGGGTTCAGGAGATAGTTTTTTTGAAAGTAGGAAGTTTAAAGTGTTTATGAAGTACGTCTACGGTTATGGAGGCGCNATTGTAATTATTGGTGCGATGTTTAAAATTCAGCACTGGCCAGGTGCATCTATAATGTTAATTGGTGGTCTTGGAATTGAGGCTATNATTTTTATGCTCTCTGCTCATGAGCCTCTACATGAAGAACTAGATTGGACAATAGCCTATCCTGAATTAGCTTTGGGTCATTCTGATGACGACCATAGTCCTAACGAATTGCCAGATAAAAGAAGTGATGAATCAGTTGTTGAGGAGCTTGACAATATGTTAGCGAAAGCTAAGATTGANCCAGAGTTAATAAAAAGTCTAGGTACTGGGATGAAAAACTTAAGTGATAATGCTAGTAAGTTAGGAGATATAACTTCTGCTTCTGATGCAACCAACGAATATGTAGAAAATCTTAAGGGTGCAACATCAAAAGTNGGTGAATTATCCAATGCTTATGATAAAGCGTCTTCTGAAGTTTCTGAAAAAGCAAGCGTTTTAGGCAATGCTTACTCTAAGGCAGCTGCCTCTATTGAAGAAATATCTAATATGTCTGGTGGCGATTCTAATTTAGGAGATCAACTAGATAAAGTTTCTGGAAATCTAACACAACTTAATAATTTATATGAGTTGCAATTAGAAGGTGTTTCAGCTCTTTCAAAAGCAAGTGAAGATATGTCTACTGGAATCTCTAATATTGTAAGTAATCTTCAGTCATCTGTGGACGACACNAAAAAGTACAAANAAACCATGTCTGATTTAACATCTAACCTTGCTGCTTTAAATTCAGTTTATGGTAATATGTTATCTGCAATGAATGTCAANAAGTAATTATAAACTAATATTAAATAAGATTTAGATTATGGGTGGAGGTAAAGAAACGCCAAGACAAAAAATGATTGGGTTAATGTACTTAGTTCTTATGGCTCTATTGGCTATGAATGTGTCTAAGGAAATTATCAATGCATTTGTTACACTAAATAATAAGTTAGAAAGTAGTATTGAACAAGTTGAATCATTTAATGTTGGTTTAGATGAAGAATTTGCTACTAAAGTAGCTACATTAAAAGCAACTGGAGCCCCACCAGAAGAGTTAGAAAGGGTTGCATTTCATAAAGGAACTAATGATGAAATTGTTGAATTAACNAGACATATATGCAATGACGTTGTTAAAAGAAATTTGTATTTATTNATTTCAGCGGGTGCTAAAGACACAAAGTTTTCGGAATTTGATGCTATTGAGGAAGCANTTCTTAGTGATGATGCTGAAGCAAAAANAAGGTTANNGGNTTTGGTTAAAAANGTCAANGATTTGGGAATTATTGCCNTTGATGAGCACCATGANTTGCATGGTCATGAAACNGANGACATTTACCACAACCCANTATTTCATATTGATGATGAAGGATATATTCATATTCGAGANNTATCAACATATCAAAAAAAAGATGACTATGATACTCCTACTAGATTATTAGCNGGACCAAACTTTAAAGAAATTGCGCCTGAAGGGTTACACNTGATGGATAANTTACACCATTTTAGAAACGGATTAATAGCATTGATTGCTAACCACCCAAGTGATACAATGGAAGATGGTACAGTATATCAATATAAATTTGANACAACGTTAATTGAAGATCCGGATTTTTTAATAACTGAATCAGATAGAGATGCATTTGCTGAAATTGTTGATTCAATTATTCAATTTGAACTCGATGAAAATAAACTAGACCCNCTAGATGCAGAAACTGTAAGAAATATTTATGTTAGGATGACAATTCCTAAAAAAGTTTTGAATCANGGTGAAGAATACCCATGGATTTTTGGCCAATTTGATCATGCCCCTATTGTTGCTGCAACAGCAGTNATGACATCTGTNAGATCAGATATNNTACAAGTTCAAACCTTAGCTTCTCAATTGGTAAGTTCTAGGGTTAAAGTACAAGCGTTTAATTTTAATAAAATTGATCCTTTAGCTTTTTCTGCAACTAGTTANATTAATCANGGTGACTCTCTTGGATTAAGAGTGATGATTGCTGCTTATGATTCTTCTGAAGCTATGGAACTTAAATATTGGTTAGATGACACTTCTCAATATAGGAAACCNGAATCTGAACAANATTTAACTACTATGCAAACTTTTAANGGTAAAGCGGGACAAAAAGTTAGTATTACAGGTTCTGTAGGAGATCACATACTTTCCGGATTTATTGCAATTAAAGAAAAAGGAGTTAAAAAATGGAAGCCATGGAAATTTAATTACTCTGTTGGAGCTCCAAATGCTGCTGTTTCTGCAGCAGATTTACAAGTCCTTTACATAGGTTGGGATAATAAAATAAAAGTTTCTGCATCAGGATATAAACCTGAATCAATNAGATTANTTGGAAGAGGATGTTCAGTTAGAGGTCCNGATAGCAAAGGTTTTTATATCGCAAAAGTTACTAATCCCAAACTTAAAAANGCTAGCTTNATTGTAACAGGTATAGATGATAAAGGAAAAACTAACGAATTAACTAATGAAACTTTNAGAGTTTTTCCTCTNCCNAAACCNACGGCATATTTTGCTGGTAAAGCTGGTGGAAATCTTAAAAAAGCAAATGCTGTNAGTTATAGTACTCTAAAGGCATCACTTGGAGACAGCCCTTTGGATGTGCCTTATGAAGTCGTTAGTTTTACCATGTTTACCACTAAAGGTGGTGCTCCTATTGAGCTTAATTCAAAAACTAATAGGTTAACTAAGACTATGAAAGCTGCGGTGAAAAAAATTCCAAAAAATGGAAGCTTAACATTTACTAGAGTTAAAGTTAAAAATCTTAAAAGCGGTAGAATTTTTCAGTTAGAGTCAGGAATTGTACTTAAATTAATTTAATTATGAAATACTTATTTAACATATCATTTATACTTATTTTTCTTAACCCACTATTTGCACAGCTTCCCGGATCAGCTACAGGTTCTCAGTCTAATGTTTTAGATGGAGTATATGTTCAAGAGCATATTCCAAATAAAAGATTAGTGCCTTATGCTCATNTAAGAGAAGCAGATGTTATGTGGTCTCATAGAATTTGGAGAGTTTTAGATTTAAAGGAGAAAATGAATCACAAACTTTATTATCCTTTGGAACCACAAAATGATAGAAAGTGCTTATTTGATGTTATTANAGATGGAGCTACTGTGGAATCATCTATCACTGTATATGATCCNGGGATAGAGTTTGATGATAAATTTAGAAATCCAATTGTTGGTGACCCTAGTTCCAAAGAATTTAAGGACAAATTAGAGGCNATGTTTGGTTATGATGAATCTAAAGATTCTGTTGATGCGAATGATGACCCTGTTACTGATGAGAACGGCGATAAAATAAGTATTAATTTTAAAGAACCCTACAAAGCAAGTGAGATTGTTAGATACGTTTTGAAAGAAGATTGGTTTTTTGACAAACAAAGATCTATGTTAGATGTAAGGATTATTGGTATTGCACCAGTAGTTTTGGCTGTAAATCCTGAAAGTAAAGAAGTTGTTGGTCTTAAAAAGCTTTTTTGGTTGTATTTCCCAGAGTGTAGACACGTTTTTAATAATGCTTTTGTTTATAACCCTGATAACGATGCGCAAAGAATGAGTTTTGATGATTTATTTCGTAAAAGAGATTTTTCATCATTCGTCGAAAAAGAAAGTAATGTTTTTGATAGAAGTGTTGGCCCTAACTGGACAGGAATAGACGCACTTTTAGAATCTGAAAGAATTAGAAATGAAATTTTTACATTTGAGCACGATTTATGGCACTTCTAAAAATTAATAACTTTTATAATTTTAAGCCCTTTAATTAGGGCTTTTTTTATATGCTTAATTTAACAAATATCACAGTTAGTTTTGGAGGAAGAGATTTATATAAGAACATCTCTTTTCAAATAAATCCTAAAGATAAGATTGGAATTGTAGGTAAAAATGGTGCAGGTAAATCTACAATGCTAAAATTAATAACTGGAGAGCAAAAGCCAAATTCGGGAAATATTAATACTACTAATTCTTTAAGTATTGGATATCTTCCTCAAGAAATAAATGTTTCTTCAAATGAAGAAATTCTAAACGAGGTTTTAAATGCCAATAAAGAACTGCTTACAATAAAGTATAGACTAGATGAAATAAATTTAGAGCTAACTACGAGAACAGACTACGAGTCTGACGAATATATGAAGCTTTTAAGTGAACTATCCGATCTTAACGAGCAATTATTGTTGCTTGATGGAGATAATCAATTAAAAGACGCTGAACTGATTTTAAAAGGATTAGGTTTTGAACAAAATGAACTTAATCAACCATATTCTAGTTTTTCTGGTGGTTGGAAAATGAGGGTGGAACTTGCAAAGCTTTTGATTCAAAAGCCAAGTGTTATTTTATTAGATGAACCAACCAATCATTTAGATATAGAATCCATACAATGGTTAGAAATGTATTTGAAGAATTATATTGGGATTATCCTTTTGATTTCTCACGATAAAACGTTTCTAGATAATATTACCAATAGAACTATTGAACTAGCCAACAGTAAGCTTTATGATTATAAATGTAATTATACTAAATATATGGAGCTTAGAGAAGAGGAGATTTTTACCCAAATTGCGGCCAAGAAAAATCAAGAGAAAATGGTCAAGCACACTCAAGAGCTGATTAATAAGTTTAGAGCTAAGAAAAATAAAGCTTCTTTTGCCCAGTCGTTGATTAAAAAGTTAGAAAAACTTGAAGATATAGAGATAGACCAACTAGAAAAAGATGAGATAAAGTTTAAATTTCCAGAACCTTCTCATTCTGGAAAAGAAACTCTTAAAATTGTTGGATTGGGGAAAAAGTATGGTGATAAAGAAATTTTTTCAAATGTTGATTTATCGATATCTAGAGGAGATAAAATAGCTTTAATTGGTAAAAATGGAATGGGCAAATCTACCTTTATCAAAAGTATAGTAAAAGACATTTCTTACAAGGGAAATATTCAATTGGGCCATGAAGTTATGATGGGATATTTTGCCCAAGATGAAGCTCACAAGTTGGATCTTAAAAAAACAGTTTTTGAAACTATTGATGATGTTGCTGTTGGAGAAGTAAGAAAAAATATTCGTCAAATTCTAGGTTCCTTTTTATTTTCGGGAGACGATACTGAAAAAAAAGTTCAGGTTCTATCCGGAGGGGAAAAGACAAGACTTTCCTTATGTAAATTATTGCTTCAGCCCAATAATTTTTTAATTCTAGATGAGCCTACCAATCATCTTGATATGATTTCTAAAGAAATTTTAAAAGATGCTCTTGCTGGATATGCTGGGACATTACTTTTGGTATCTCACGATAGAGGTTTTTTAGACGGTCTTACAGATAGAGTTTATTTCATAAAAGATAAAACTATTAAAGTATATCATGAACCTGTGACTCAATTTATTAATAGTTACTATAACGATATTACTGCTGANGAAAAAACAAATAAAAAACCAGAAAAAAAGTCTTCCCAAAAAAATAAAAAGCATCAAAATCAACAAAAGTCATTGGAGAGAAAGATTACCAAACTAGAAGAGAAGCAAAAAAGTTTAGAATTTGAGTTGTATGAAACTAATGATACCGAAAAAATAAAGGAAATTCAAGAACAATTAGACAAGCTGAAAAATGAAATTGAAGTTAATTTTGAGTCATTAATGGCTATTGGTAACTAATTTCCCTCTTCTATATTGATGGATAATACTATCCTTTCCTTTCAAATTATAAAAAATAGCTTTACCATCTATGAAATTAAATTTAAATTCTACTAAGGATTTTCTTATTCCATTTTTACGAAATCTAAGCATATCTCCATGCATTTTTCCATCTGTAAAATTCTTTTCAAGGCTAACTTCACCAGATTCATAATATTCCATACATTTCCCATTGTAGGGACTTGTTCTATCCTCAATAAAGAAATAATTATAGAGCTCATCGTAAACTAAATCATTACAATGACAAGAATTCTCTGTAATGTAAGAAGATTCATTTTTTGTTTGACATTGGTTGAGGAAGTAAAGTATAGACCCTAGAAAAANATAGTTAAATAGTTTTGCTGTATTATTCATTATATTTTAGCAATNGTTTTAAAATATTTGAAAATATTTTTGTTAAATGGAGGATATACGAGTTTGAGCATATTGCCAAATTTCTTTTTTACAACTCCTTTTTCATTAGAGAAATCAACAAAACTATGTTTGCCTCCTGACTTTCCAATTCCACTGTTATTCACCCCACCAAAAGGAAGATTTGGATTAACTACTGTCATCATCAGTTCATTAATAGAGACTCCACCAGAAACAGTATTATCTATAAAAAATTTAATATTCTTTTTGTCAGTACTCATTATGTATATGGCAAGTGGAGAAGGCATTTTTTGAAATAGTCCTATTACCTCACTATTTTTTTCGTAAGTTAAAACTGGGAGAATAGGCCCAAATATTTCTTCTTGCATTACCATCATTTCTAATGTTATATTGGTAAGTAAAGTTGGTTCTATATATTTTTCTTTCTTGTTTAATTTACCACCGTATTCTACTTTTGCACCTTTTTTTATAGCATCTTTTAAATGGGTTTCTACTCTTTTAAAATTATTTTCATTTACTATTCTTCCATAGTCTTTAGAATTCTCAATTCCTTCTTTTTTAGTATTGTAAAATTTATCTACAGAATTTTTAAAGTATTTTGTAAAATCTGAAAGCTTGTCTTTTTGTATGAGAACAAAATCTGGAGCAATGCAAGTCTGGCCACAGTTAAGAGTTTTTCCCCATGCTATTTTTTCTGTAATCTTTTTAATATTCCCAGTACCATCTACAATTACCGGGGATTTTCCTCCAAGTTCTAGAGTTATTGCCGATAAGTTTTTGGAAGCTGCTTCCATTACAATTTTACCTACTTTAGGACTTCCAGTAAAATGAATGTGGTTAAAAGGTAGTTTTAAAAGTTCGGTAGATTCCTTAACAGAACCTTCTACAACTGCAACTTCATTTTCTTCAAATAGAGCCTGTAGCATATTGGTTATAACTTTTGAAGTGTGTGACGAAACCTCAGAGGGTTTAACAATTACGGCATTTCCTGCAGCAATTCCATAAATTAATGGGTATAGAGAAAGAAAAATAGGATAGTTCCAAGGAGAAATCAATAGAATATTCCCTTTAGACTCGTACTTGATATAGGAAGACATCCCCACCATGGTAATAGGTGTTGGAACATGTTCATCTTTCATCCATTGTTTTAAATTTCTTAATACCTGCTTAATATTAAGTAGAGTAGGAGTAATTTCTGTAGTAATTACTTCCTCATTGGATTTTTTTAAGTCTTTATAAAGGGCATCTGCTATAATTTGGTGATTGCTTTCACTGGATAAAAAATTTTCAATACGTTTAATTTTTTCAATTCTATCTTTGTAGGAGGAATTCCTTAGCCTTANAACATTACTTGGCTCTGATTGAAGTTTAAATATTCTTTTTATTTCTTTTACACTTTCCATTTCTAGTCTTTATATTCCATTTTAGTCCATGGCTTGTAAATAGCTCCTCTAATTCTAGAGTCTTTACTGTAGCCATAGGCTCCGTCATATAACCAAAACATTTGGGTCATAATGGTTCCCACAAATCCTCTTTTGGTGTCTATCCAAAAATGGGTGCCTTCGTATCCACCACCAATCCATAATCCTTTGTCTCCATGTCCTTTTAATAAAGTAGAGTCTCCACTTACCCAAAGATTGTAACCATTGTATCCATAAGAATTATCTTTTTGAGTATGTGGAGATGTAAGATCTTCAATAGTGCTTTCTTCTAAAAATCTGTAGCCGTTGAGTGTTCCTTTNTTTAGAAGCATTCTTAAAAAATCTGAGTAACCATTGGCCGTAGCAATCATTCCCTCTCCACCAAGATAAAGTTTGTGTTCTGGAAGATAATCTGGTACATCTTGTCCAAAAATATCTANTTCTCCAGTCTCAGCAATTCTGAGTAAAGAGTCTTTTCCAGAAAATCTAGGTAGCATACTAGCTCCTTTTGGAAGGTCGTAGGCCAATCCTTCAATTTTCATAGGATCTGTAATACGTTCTTTAACTAGTTCTGCCAATGTTTTCCCTGTTGCTCTTTCACAAACTAGTCCTAAAACAGTGGTGTTCATTCCATAGTAATAGTAAGACCCAGGATGCTGACATAGCGGTAATAGCGCCAATTTATTGATGAGATCTTGACTGTTTTCTGCCATGGAAACATTTTTTTCAGCTATGGCAGAATCTAAACAACCTACNTTGGTGGTGGAATAGTAAAACCCAGATTGATGGTTTAGAAGATGAAGAATGGTCATTACGGAATCGTTTTCTATATATTTAATTGGACAAGGTTCTTTTCTTGAAGAGTCTTCTTTGTACCAGTTTATGGAGGCTATTTCTGAACTGTCTTGAGTTACCGCTACTTTTAAATCGCTAAATTCTGGAATGTATTTAATTACTGAATCGTCAAGAGAAATAATGCCATCCTCCATCAAATCTAATGCTAAGCAAATGGTTACAATTTTACTCATAGACCAAATTCTAATCCAAGAATCTCCATCTATATTTTCATTTGCTAGTAAACGCTGGTTTTTTACTAAGTTTTCGTAGGCTACAATGCCATTAGAATCTTCTAGTCTTGTATATATAAAGGGGTAGATTTCTCTATCTACAAATGTTTGGGAAANGCTATCTATTTGTTGCTTATTGGTTATCTCTAGATAAGACTTTGGCTCTGTTTTTTTTTCTGAGCAGCCAATAATTCCAAGAAAACACAAGTAAAAAAGGAAGAGAGATTTTTTCATTTTTTCATTTTTAATGGTGTAGATGAATATTCTAGCTTAAAAACATCGAATGCTGCAAAGTTAATACTTTTAGTGCTGTTGCTAGTTGCGTATAATCCTAAGTGGGTTCCAGTATANCCTTCGGAAAGTAATATTTCGCTATTGGTAGTTTCAAATAATTCCCAAAGATCGTTGGATTGGTATCGGAAATAGTACTGGTAAGTATTATCCTTTGCTATAACCTTAAGCTCTATATAGTTTTTGTATTTTTTGCCCATTACCAAGTCTTTTTTCAAAATAGGATTTTTCTTTTTGTCGTTGATTACTAGTTGAAGTACATTTTCTTTGTCCTCTCTTTTTACATCAAAAAGTAGGTAGTTGTCGTCTTTTTGAATAAGGCATAAACCTGCTTCTTCCCCATCTAAAATAGGATCAAACCTCATGGTAGTAGATACCTCAAAATTGGATTCTTTTTGTTTTATTCCTATAAAATTATAACCTGTTCTCTCTTTTATGGTTGGTTCTTTACAGTACATGGTAAGGTAGCCAGAGTTGGTAGTTAAGTCATAGCTATTGTCAAGTGGAACCCTTCTGTGGGTCCAATTTTTAGGTAAGTAGTTTTCTTGAAACTCATATTCCCTTTGTGTTGGAACATAGTTAGAATCATTAATGGGTAAAAAGTAAGGGTAATTTTTTTCTATTTTTCCAGTTGAGGGGTTACAAACAGGCCAATTGTATTTTATTTCTTTCCACCAGTAAGGTTCTTTTTCCCATTTTACAGGAAGTATCAAGGTTTCTCTCCCCATGTTAGAGGCTCTGTTTTTTTCNTTTCTTATTCCCAAACATACCATTCTCCACTGTCCGTTTGGTAGTTCTACCATATCTGCATGGCCAGTGCTATTGATCCAATTATCGTAACTAAGATGTCTGGAGGACAGAATTGGATTTCTATCATTGGCATCGTATGGTCCAGTAATATTATTACTGGCTGCAATCATTACAGAGTGGTTAAATCCTGTACCTCCTTCNGCAATNAGTAAATAATACCATCCTTCTTTTTTATAAATATGAGGTCCTTCTGCCCAAGTTCCATGACAGGCGCCTCTCCATAAAAAGTTTCTTTCCCCTTTCAACTGAAAACTGCTAGAGTCTAATTCTTGTATCCATATTTCACCTTCTCCAGAGAAGTTGGGATTTTCGGGAGAGTGNGTTCCAGTAAAATAAATTTTCCCATCATNGTCAAAGAAAATATCAGGATCTATNCCTGGTGCACCTTCTACAATTATTGGNTTGGACCAAGGCCCTTCAGCTTTAGAAGCAGTTATAATGAAGTTAATCATTTGTGCTGGTTCGTCTTTCTTAGGCTGATATACATTGGTGCTAATAATATAAAATTTCCCATTGTGATAACGAATTGTAGGGGCATGAATTCCTCCGTTAGATTGTACATCTATTAAGTTCATTATTCCTGTACATTGTTCTTTTTGGTGCAATCCATGGCCTATTAAAGTCCAGTTNGCTAAGTCTTTACTATGGTGAATGGGAAGTCCTGGAAAATATTCAAATGAGGAGTTAACTATGTAATAATCTTCTNCCACTCTNCAAATGGAAGGATCTGGGTATCCGCCTTTTATAATAGGGTTGGAAAACATNGGGATTTGCCCTGAAGCCAGAGGGGATAATAAGCTTAATAGTAATCCAATAAATAATATTTTAATTATAGTTTTCATTTTAAAATATTAAATTTAGCTAATTCTTTTGGGTTTATAATGCGTTGTAGAATTCAATATTATTTAATAGCTGTTTTTTTACATGCTTGATTTTTTCTTGTGATAAAAAGGAAGATTCAATAGATNACGAAACGGGTATTTACCAGCAATATTGAGCGCCCATTACCAAAATTCTAACTGAGTTAATACGTGTTGTTTGATTAACTCTAAAAATTCAACATCCACTTTTGTTTTGCCATTAGAATTACAAAATTTTGGTGTCACAAATTTATAAAGCGAATCAGATTTTTCTATGCCAGGAAGTNCTNTTTCTTTNGNTNCTTATGAAATANTAGTTTTTAAATNATTGTCACAAATTTCATGCANTTTATCATCANAAATGNTGTTTTTATCAGTANTTAGGTAAATANCACTTAAAAAATGCAACAAAAATTATNTGTTANGTGTATATTTAAATGTTGATTNTATACCNTAATATCATATTTTTGCAATCTGATATTANAAGCCTTTTANATCATNAATTNAATCTNTNAATAAAATGAAGACATTCTTTACCAAAAAATTTAAACTTATAATAGGAATAATTATTATTAGTTTTACCTCTTTAGCTCAATCTCCAGAGTCTATGAATTATCAAGCAGTGATTCGAAATAGCTCAGGAACTTTAATTGCAAATCAATCTGTAGGGATAAGGATTAAAATTTTACAAGGTAGTGCCAATGGTTCAGCAGTCTATAATGAAACTTTTAACCCTACTACAAATGCCTATGGTATGGTTAGTCTTCAGATTGGAACAGGTTCAGTAGTTAGTGGTACTTTTAGTTCTATTGATTGGGGAAATAATTCATATTATGTTGAAACTGCAGCAGATGTTTCTGGCGGATCAAATTACTCAGTAGTCTCTACTACTCAATTTATGAGTGTGCCCTATGCATTATATGCTAAAAGTGCAGGTAGTAGTCCAGCGGATAATGATTGGTCTGAATCTGGAAACAATATTTATAGAAACTCTGGTAATGTTGGAATTGGTACTACGAACCCAACTTCTAAATTAGAGGTTGATGGGGTAATAAAAGGCAGTCATATTGAAATAAATGGCAATCAAGTTAAGAGTACTGTTTCAGATCTTCATATTCAATTAGATGGTGGTTACAACACTACTTTAAATTCACAAACTGGTAAAGTTGGTATTGGAACATTAACTCCAACTTCTAAATTAGATGTTAATGGAGACATTAATTTGACCGGCAATTTAAAAATTAATGGAGTGGCGCAAACTTTTGGTAGCAGCAATACAACTATAACATCTGATCAAGGATTTTATTCTAATACTACAAATACCAATGCAGGAACTAATTCTGTGAGCATTGGACCGTATGCAGGACAAACATCCCAAGGACCACAGACAGTTGCGGTTGGCTCTGGAGCTGGTTCAAATAATCAAGATTTTGAGTCTGTTGCTATAGGTTGGAATGCAGGTAATTCTAATCAGTCTAACAAAGCAGTTACAATTGGGGCATTAAGCGGAAAAACATCTCAAGGACAATATGCTGTTGCTGTTGGCTATAAAGCAGGTGAAACAAACCAAGGTCCTCAGTCTGTTTCTATAGGCTTACATGCAGGAAAAAGTGGACAAGGATCAACTGCAATAGCTATCGGAAGATCTGCTGGCGAATTAAATCAGCATAATAATACTACTATTATTAATGCATCGGGTAACACTTTAAATTCGATTAATTCAAGTGCATTTTATGTAAAACCGATACGTCAAGCTAATGGTTCTAGANTATTAAACTATGATCCAAATAGCGGTGAAATTTCATACTTTGGAGACGGTTCTAGTGGTCAAGTATTACAAACAGATGGTAGTGGAATACTAAGCTGGTCTTCGCCAGCTAGCGGGGTTTCTCAATTAAATGGACTTTCAGATGTTTTGGTCGATGGAGTTTCCAATTCATCTATTTGGATTGGAACAATTCCTCCAAATATTAGAACTTGGCAATCAAGCTATGGTATTAATGATGGAGCCAATTGGAATACTGCTGTGGGACAATCAGCCCTTTATAAAGTTGTTAATGGTGTTGACAATTCAGCAGTTGGTCATAGAGCGTTGTACGAACTTACAACGGGATATCGAAATACTTCAATGGGTGGATATTCTATGAAAAATAATACTACAGGATCAAAAAACACCTCTATTGGATTTTATGCAGGATTTGGTAATACAACAGGTGAAGATAATACTAGTTTGGGCTTATTTGCAGGGGATTTAATTTCATCTGGTTCCAAAAATCTTGTCTTAGGTTCTGGAGCAGATCCAAGTACTAACAATGCGATAAATCAAATCGTCATAGGTTATGGTTCTACAGGTCAAGCAGATAATTCTGTAACTTTAGGAAACAGTGATGTTACTAAAGTTTATATGGCTGAAGACGGAGAAGCAACTGTTTATGCAGGAGGTTTAAATGTTGGTGGAAATTATTCATTACCAAGTTCTGATGGTAATGCTAATCAAGTATTACAAACAAATGGTAGTGGAACATTAAGTTGGTCTTCAATTAGTGGTAGTGCTTCTCAATTAAATGATCTTTCAGACGTTGTATTTGATAGTGGTAATCTTACAAATTCTCTGGTAATTGGTTCTAATCTTTCACCTAGCTCAAATTCTACTCATAATGTATTTATTGGGAAAGGTGCAGGAAGTAATTTAAATAACTCAATTCAAAATGTTGCTATTGGATATAATGCAAATGCAAATGCTTCAGGTGCGTATAATGTTCACGTTGGTTATTTAGCTGGATCGAATGGAGGCGGATATAATCAAGTAGGTATTGGAAAGGCGGCATTACAAAACTCTACTGGATCTGATAATACAGCTGTAGGAAGAAATTCATTATCTCAAGTAAATAGTGGTTCTAGGAATACAGCTATTGGTCATCAATCTGGTAATAATATTACAACTGGCAGTAACAATCTCTTAATTGGCATGAATGTTTATTCTTCAGCAGCAAACTCTGTAAATCAAACGGTTATAGGGACTTTAGCCACAGGTCAAGCAGATAATTCTGTTACACTTGGAAACAGCGATGTTACAGCAGTTTATATGTCAGAAGATGCAGGTGCTACTATTTATGCAGGTGGGATGGATTTAAAAACTAATTCTAACAGTGAAGGGTCTATTGTAAGTTTGGCAAATTCTGATGATTCACATAGATTAAGATTATTTTCTGGACATAGTGCAGATCCTAATCCTTTTATGAGTTGGGAGACCGGAGATCCTTTAAGATTTGCAACATCAGGTGGCTCTGGATCATGGCAAGAACATATGCGTATACAAAATGGAAATGTAGGTATAGGAACCACAAATCCGAGTCAAAAACTACATGTAGAAGGAAATGTTTATGCTCACAATTTTTGGACTCCTTCCGATTTAAGATTTAAAGAAGATTTTATTGAGATTGAAAATGCACTGGAAAATGTATTAAAGTTATCAGCTAAATACTACTATTACAAGACCTCACTTGACTTTAAAGATAGAGGGTTCCCTACTAGCAAACAAATTGGTTTTATAGCACAAGATTTAATGAAAATTTACCCTGAGATTGTAACAGAAGGAAAAGACGGGTATTTGAAGGTTGATTATCCAAAACTTACCCCCATTTTAGTTGAAGCAATTAAAGAACAAAATTCTGAAATAAAAAGCTTGAAAAAAGAGCTAAATGAAATAAAATCTATTTTGAATTTAGAAACTGAGTAAAAACTTTTTTTGAGAGCAATAAAAAATATATTATTTACTTTATTTTTTGTCTTTAAACTACCTGTTTTTAGTCAAGAATTATTTACTTCTGCTGGAGAAAGTGTAAGTAATTCAACTGGTGTTTTTGAATATGCAATTGGAGATATTATAGTCGAGTCTGCAGCTAATTCAAATTTCCAAATTTTCCAGGGATTTCATCAGCCTAGGGTTGTTATTCCAGTTGCTGATTTTTCTGTCGATACTACTACGATTTGTATTGGAAATACAGTTTCTTTCTCGGATAATAGCTCAGGGTCTCCAACATCTTGGAGTTGGGACTTTGGTGATGGAAATACATCGAATCTACAAAACCCTAGTCATACATATAATTCTGGAGGTCTTTATGATGTTAAACTTGTTGTGTCAAATTCTTCATCTTCTGATAGTATTATCAAAATTGGACATATTACAGTTAATGGTGATGCTTCTTTTTCATATTCTTCTAATATGTTTTGTTCTGATGGAGTAGATCCATTACCTACAATTACTGGAACTCTTGGTGGAGTTTTCAGTTCTACCACAGGACTTGTAATTAATCAAACTTCGGGGCTAATTGATATAAGTGCTTCAACTCCTGGTGTATACACTGTTACCTATACTACTGGCTCAACTGGTTGCTCAGATAGTGATACTTGGACTATCAATCTTAAAACATTTGGTAATGTTTATGTAGATGATTTTGAGTCTCAGGGGGGGTGGACTGGAGATTTTGGCAATACAAATGGATTATGGGGAATAAATTCAGGACAAACCACATCACTAAGTACTGGGCCTTCTTCAGCTCATAGTGGGAATAATTATTTTTATTTTGAGACTAGTGTTGGTGGTTTGAATTCGGGAAGTATTTATTCTCCAGCTATAGATTTATCATCAATTACAACTTACACAGAGCTTTCTTTTTGGCTTCATGCATATGGATCTAACATCGGATCTTTTTCTGTTGAAATTGGAAATTCTTTGTCTGGTTCTTTCACAAATGTTTATTCTATTAGTGGTCAGCAAAATTCAAGTATGAATAGTCCTTTTCAAAATGTGGCAATTGATATTTCTTCTTTTACAGGACAAGTAATATATGTTAAACTAACTTATAACAGAGCATCTGGAGGAACTGCTTGGCGTGGAGATTTAGCAGTTGATTTAATGAAAGTAAGATCTTGTGTTACATGTCCTTCTCCAAGTTCTCTTTCTTACAGTAACATTACTTCAAATAGTGTTGATCTTAGTTGGACACCTGGAGGAAGTGAAAATCAGTGGAATTTAGAATATGGACTTAAAGGGTTTTCATTGGGAGGTGGAACAAGTGTTACTGTAAATACTAATTCTCATAGTATTTCGGGATTGAATCCGTCAACTGAATATAGTTATTATGTTAGAGCAAATTGTATTTCTAATCAAAGTTTTTGGATGGGGCCCTACGTGTTTCAAACAAGTGTATCTCCACCATCAGGTGTAATTTGTTCTAGTTCTACTGGTTCATATTTCTTTGAAGATGATTTAACATCTAGCTCTGGTTGGACAACTACTGGATCAGGTTGGAATATGCCAGCAACATCTGGAAACAGTAATAATTCAGGGCCTTCTGGAGCATTTTCTGGATCTACTTATGCAGAATTTGATGCACCTACATTTTCTTATAGAACAGGAACACTAACATCTCCTATTATTGATTTAACAAATGCTATTAGTGCAGCAGAACTCTCTTTTTATCTCCATGCATTTGGATCAAATGTTGGAACTTTAAATGTTGGTATTGGAAATTCTGCTTCAGGACCTTTTACAAACGTATTTTCATGGAATGGTTCTTTACAAAGTTCAGCAACAGCTCCTTGGGTTCAAGTTGGGGTTGATGTATCCAATTATCTGGGACAACAGATTTATATTAATTTTGATTATGGTGCTAATGGAGAGGGAGATTTAGGAATTGATTTAGTAAGAGTTCAATCTTGTTGTTCTCCTTCAATTAATGCGGGGTCTGATCAGGCTATCTGTGATGGAGAGTCTGTTACCCTTTCTGCTTCAGGAGCTACTAATTATACCTGGGATAGTGGTATTACTGATGGAATCGCTTTTGTCCCTTCTCTTAACAGTAATAATTCAAATTTACCTTGGGGACCAATTCACGTAAATAATACTACTGAAACTATCACTATTGATAGTTCACAATTAGTTCAATTAGATATTTTGCACAGTGATGTTCATCGAAATGGATATGCTTACATAAAATTCTCTTATGTTGACGGAACAGTTGATGAATTTAGATTTTGGGGAAATTCCGGAATGCGTTTGTGGAACCCCTCAACTTCTTCTTTTGCTTCTCATTATGGTCTTGGGGTTCATTCATCATCTTTTATGAGTGATGCAAATACCACCAAACAGTATTATGTTGAATGTACNTCAGNTAGTGGATTGAATAGTTGGGTTTTTAGAAATTTAAATGATGGTTTAATTAGNTTAGAGCTATATGATAATGCCTCATGGAATGGATTAAGAGACTCAAAAGTTTCTTTAATTGCAAATAATATTAATTATTCAGTNACTGGAGCAGGTTCNGATGGNTGTGTGGGGACAGANCAGGTTTCTGTTAGTGTTTATCCNTTGCCAAATGTTAACGCAGGANCNGATCAATCTATATGTGATGGGTCTAGTGTAACTTTATTTGGATCTGGNGCTGGAACCCCAGGGCCTTACAATTTTAATGGAACTTCTTGGATTCAATTAGACACTGGTGGAACTTATATTTGGAATAACGGTGTTATAGATAGCTTATCTTTTACACCNACTGCTACAACCACTTACACNTTAACTGGAACAGATGCTAATGGCTGTTCAGCAACTGANGCTGTNGATGTTANTGTTAATGCTTTACCTNCTGTNGATGCAGGNNCTGATCAAGCTGTTTGTGATGGTGGATCTGTTACTCTTTCTGGTTCAGGTGCTAATTCTTATTCTTGGGATAATAATGTAATTGATGGAACGGCATTTATACCAAACACTAGTGGCCCTTATGATAGTGTAGTTACTTATTTGTATCAAAAGGCTGGTTGGTATANCTCACCTGGTAATCAAACAGAATTNCAGTTTTCAAATTTTTTCACTCAGCAAAATCTTACATGGACTAGTGTTTGTTTGAGAATGTCCATACATGGAGGACCTGCTCAAGGCGGATATTCAGGATGGGATATTGGAGGCATCATCTCTCAAAACAATCACTTAACAAGAGCTGATATTATAAAATTGGCCAGTTTATATATAGCATCATCTTCAGACCCCAATATAGTCGCAGCAGTTTATAAACACGGGGAGTCGACNCAAGGTGCGTTATCATTTCGTACAAATGCTAACACTGCTTATGTGGATACAGATGCTAATAAGTATGTAATATCTCCAATACTACGTTCTGAACTCAATAATACTACATCAATTCTTTATCTTAATGATGTAATTGATATACACGATTTTGGTAATGATTGCGGTAACGGTATTAACGGAGAATGCTTTATTACAACAACCCAATCTCAGACAATAACCTATACTGTTACAGGCACTGATGTTAACGGGTGTTCTAATTCAGATGCTGTGGATGTTACAGTAAATCCTTTGCCAACTGTTAATGCTGGTGCAGATCAAACTATTTGTAACGGTGACTCTGTAACACTTTCAGAAAATTCTAGTAATGGTTCAATCGGCTTTTGGCCTTTTGATGGCAATGCAAATAATGAAAATGGAACAGGGTCCGATGGAACTGTTAATGGCGCATTGTTAACTAGCGATTTTTCAGGTAATTCAAATTCCGCATATCTATTTAATGGAATTAATAATGATATAGACTTAGGAACTGGATTTAATAATGTTTTTTCTGGAAATTCTTGGAGTTTTTCAACCTGGCTTTATTATTCCTCCAATAGCGGATTTGATTGTTTTTTTAGTTCTGGCTGGCCAATACAGATGTATGTTGAGAACAATTACATAAAAGTATATTATAGTTCTGTAGATGGCGCTAATTCTTATTTACCTGGTGCAAATTCCTTCAACTCATCTACTCCTCTTTCTGCAAACACATGGTATCATGTAGTAGTTACCAGAGATGGGAATAGTAATAATATGTACATTAATGGGGCTCTAGATGCAAGTTCAACTTCAACTGGAAATATTGCAACTTCATCGGAAAATTCAAGAATAGGGTCCTGGAATGGCAATGATTTTTATTGGGAGGGAAAAATTGATAAAGTAGGTATTTGGAATACTGCAATTTCAGCTCAAGAAGTTCAAAATTTAAATACTAATTATTATTGGGATAACGGAGTTACTGATGGAATAGCATTTGTGCCAACAGCTACTACAACTTACACAGTAACTGCCACAGATGCTAATGGCTGTTCAGCAACTGACGCTGTGGATGTTACTGTTAATGCTTTACCTGCTGTAACTACAGCAGCAACGGATGTTTCTTGTAATGGAGATGCTGATGGATCGGCTAGCGTTACTGCTTCTG
>PAST01000020.1 GCA_002713405.1 Crocinitomicaceae bacterium
CACTAGTATCTCCGTTAGGATAATTATATAAAATTACACCAGACTGGCCATTTATTCTAATAGATGCTCCTCCACCAGCAGCACTAAAAGCAAGATCCCAATTATTGTTATCTATATTAGAAACTTCTCCACTGTTTAAATTATAATAAGATTGGTTAGTATAAGAGGCAGATAGATAAACAGAGTCACTAAATTGAGAAGAAATATTTTGAGATATTAAAATTAAAGTTAACATTGAAATATATAAATTTTTCATAGGATTAATTTTTCACAAAAAAACTGAAAAAAATATTTCAAGTCAATACCAATATATAGGTATTTTAAGGTCTTTATTAGAGTTTATTTTTTTTCAATGCATTTAGAATTAGTTCTGCATTTCTTTTTAATTCAACCATATTATTTTGAATTTTTTCCTCCTTAATTTCCTTAAAGACATCTTCAATTAAACAATGTCTTATTATTTTTCCATTATCCATGAAAATAATTTCATTAGCAATTTCTAAAGCATCTATAATATCATGAGTAATGAAGACAGATGAAATACCTATTTTTTTAATTATATCTCTTAGCTCTTGTCTAATTTTTGATTTTAGTTGGGTATCTAAACTGCTAAATGGTTCGTCCAACAATAAGAGTTCTGGATCTATTGCAAGAGATCGAGCTAGGGATACTCTTTGTTGTTGTCCTCCGCTTAATTCGTTGGGATATCTATTTGAGAAATTTTCCATTTTTATAGTTTCTAATAATTCTCCAACCTTTTTATCTTTATCTTTCTTTAGACCAAATTCAATATTTTCTTTTACAGTTAAGTGTGGAAATAGTGAAAAGTCTTGAAATAATAGTCCAACATTTCTGTATTTAATGTCTCTTATAAATTTATCACTACTCATTAAGGTGCCATTAATTCTAATGGTTCCCTTATCTGGTCTTTCTAGTCCAGCAATAAGTCTAAATAATGTTGTTTTTCCACTTCCACTTTCGCCAACAATGGCACATATGTTACCAGATTCAATACTAAAAGTACAATCAGAAACTACCTCTCGTTTGGATTCAAAAGATTTAGATAGATTTTCAATTTCTAATATTTTCATAACGAATATGTATTTATAAAATTCACCAATTATTTATTTTCTTTTAGCTTATAATTAAACAATGTAATCATAGTCCCTATTAAAAATATCAAAAATAATGCTGGGAGAGCAGCTTCGGCTACTCTTTCATCCTCTGCGTATTCATAGGCCCTTACAGCAAGTGTGCTAAGATTATAAGGTTTTAAAATAAGAGTAAGAGGCAATTCTTTCATAACATCAATTAGTACCAATATAAAAGAACTAAGAAGGGCATTTTTTAGTAAAGGGAAATCTATTTTAAAAAATGTTTTTATTTTCCCATAGCCAAGTAAATAAGAAGATTCTGATAGATTTTTACCAAGCTTAAGAGTGTTTCCTTCAATAGAATTGTATGCTACTGCAATAAATCTGAATACATAAGCGTAAATAAGTACCAAAATACTGTTGTAAATAAGGTGACCAATTTCAAGATTGAATTGGAAACTAAAAAAATCAGTTAAAGTTTTACTTGTTCTTATAATTCCAACTCCAATAATTGCACCTGGAATAACATAACCCAGTGTTGCAATTTTAGAAAAAATATTAAATTGTTTAAAATAATTCCATTTTGAAAGATAGATTAACAAACAAGCAAGAAAAACAATAAGAAGTGCGGATGAAAGACTCATTATTAGACTTTCTAAGCCCAAAGCCATAAGATCGTTGCTAAACATAGAATCAAAAGTTTGTATTCCCCAAATTACAAGTTGAAATAATGGGAAAATAAAACCAAACAGTATAGGAACAAGTAGAATTCCCAAATAGAGGATTCGTTTTAACCCACTAAGTTTAGTTCTCTTGATATCATTTTTTTGAGAGGTGTTGGTTTGTTTTAAATTATAGGATCTTCTTCCTCTCAACCATTTTACAATAAGAACTAAAATAAATACTAAAACAACTAGAATTGCAGACAGGTAAATTGAAGATTGTAAATCCTCTAGTGCTGTCCATGTTCTAAATATTCCAGTGGTGAATGTATTCACCCCATAATATTTTGCAGCTCCATAGTCATTTAAAACTTCCATAAATACTAAAAACAAACCACCAATTATTCCAGGCAAGGCTAGGGGAAGAGCTACGGAGAAGAAATATCTTTTATCAGAAACGCCAAGTAAAGATGCTGTATGCTTAAGCTGAGAAGGGTAACTTTGAAAAATGGTTCTTGTTCCAGCATAAACATATGGATAAAGAGAAAAACTTAAAACCCAAATTAAACCATAAATATTCATCATCTCAATTCTGTTTATAGAGAGGCCAAAACCCCTTAAAACTTCTATAAATGTTCCTCCGTTTCCAATTAAACCTACGTAGGAATATGCAACAATATAAGATGGAATTGCTAATGGCATAAATAAAAGCCATTCAATAATTTTCTTATATCTAAAAGTATATTTGGATACAATCCACGCAGAAGAAGTCCCAATTGTGAATGTCAATAGTCCTGTACCAAAAATTAAGATGACAGAATTTTTTATATAATCATAAAGAAAATAAGAGTTGATATGTTCCCACATTTCTCCATTTCCTCTAAATAGACTTATCAGGATTGAAAAAACAGGTATTGCTAAAAATAAACTTAGAACTACTATTAGTAAAGTCCATTTATTAAAGTCTCTTTTAAAATGTTTTATTTTTAAAAACATCTTTTTATTTGAAGGTTTAGCTTAAGGCCATTTAACCTCATCGAACAGAATTACTGCTTTCTTATTTAGTTCACCTAGCTTAGTTAAAGATAAGTTATCTTCTTTAAATTCACCCCATGATTTTAACAATTCAGAAGATTTTGCGTCCTTGTTAACAGGGTATTCATAATTGGCTTTTGCAAAAATCTCTTGAATATCTTTGCTAATTAAAAATTCAATGAATTTAATTGCATTTTTTTTATTTTTTGAACTTTTAGCTACTCCAATACCACTAACATTTATATGTGTTCCTCTGTTTTCTTGATTTGGAAAAAATATACCTACTGCGTTTCCAGCTGCTACTTCATTAGAGTCTTTTGAGTTGATAAGTTTACCCAAATAATAAGTATTGATAATTGCTAGTTCACCTTCATTTGCTAAAATTGCTTTTACCTGATCTCTGTCGTTTCCTTTTGGTGATCTAGCAAAGTTATTTACTATCCCTTTAGCCCATTTTTTTGCTGAATCTTCCCCTTTGTTGGCAATAATTGATGCCATAAGAGATTGGTTATATATGTTATTGGAAGAACGAATTAGTATTTTATTTTTCCAATTCTCATTTACTAAATCTTCATAATCTGCTAAATCAGATGGATCAACAGTGGTTTTGTTATAAACTATTACTCTAGCTCTTTTGGTTAAACCAAACCAGTAATTGCTAGAATCTTTAAGATGAGTAGGAATGGTAGTATTTAAAAAATTAGAATTTGAAGATTGAAGTAAGTTTTTATTTTTAGCTCTTGCTAAACGACCTGCGTCTACAGTTAGTAATAAATCTGCTGGAGATTGATTGCCTTCTGTTTCCATTTTTTGAATTAATTCATCTGCACTTGCTTTTACAACATTTATTTTTATTCCAGTTTTTTCTTCAAATTTTTTAAAAATTAATTTATCAGAGTCGTAATGTCTGTGAGTGTAAAGAGTTAGAGATTCTTTTTTTGTTTCTTCTACTGAATTTTTGACTTCTTTATCGTTTGTACAAGAAATAGCAAATAGTAGGGTAAATATTAAGGTGTATAATCTAATCATGGTAAGAATAAATAAGTTTTTTTGCAAATATATTTATTTAGAATAAATCTAAATAAGGTTTTTAATTTTTTTTAAAAAAATAAAAATTGAGTATGATTGTCATTTTTTTATTTGAAGAAAAATTAAAATCCACCCTATAATTATCAAACTTCCCCCGATAGGGGTAATAGGAATCATTAATGTTTTTAGCCAATGTTGAGGGTGAAGAAAAACATTTGTTAAAGAAATTATATATAGAGAAAAGGAAAAAAAAACTATTCCAATTATTAAAAAATAAAATGGCAAGTCATTTTTTTTAATTAGCTCAATTTTTCTTAAAGCCACTAAAATCATTAGTCCCAAAGAATTAGAAATCTGATAAAATATTCCTTTGTTCCATACATCCATTTCATATGTGGAAAATAAATTCTTTAGAGAATGAGCGCCAAATGCTCCAAGTAATGTAGCAATTGCTATTCCAAGTATTGAAAATGATAAAAAAAACCAATCTGTTTTCATATATTGTGAGCAAATATAATTTCTATTCTTTCAAAACAAAAAATGATTGGTTAGCATATTTAAAAATTAATTATGAAAAAAATATTGGTCATTGGTTCCGGAAGATCTTCTACTTCACTTATTAAATATTTGTTAGATAATTCAGATTTAGAAAAGTGGACGGTGACCGTAGTTGACTTTAATTTAAAGTTGGCCGAGAGCAAGATAGGTAATCATCCAAACGGTTTTTGTTTTCAGCTAGATGCAAATGACGATGCTAAAAGAAAAGAATATATAAAATCTTCAGATGTTGTGATATCTATGCTTCCGGCACATATGCATTTTAAGGTATTGAAAGACTCTGTGGATTGTGGTGTTCATGTTATTACACCAAGTTATATTACAGATGAAATTAAAACTTTAAATAAAGAAGCTTTAAAGAAAAATGTTTTAGTATTGAATGAACTTGGATTAGATCCAGGGATTGATCATATGTCAGCAAAAAAACTTATTGACCAGGTTAAGGCTAAAGGTGGAGAAGTTAAAGGCTTTGAATCTTATACTGGTGGATTAGTTGCTCCCGAAAGTGATGATAACCCTTGGAATTATAAGTTCACATGGAATCCAAGAAATGTTGTATTGGCTGGTCAAGGNGGAAGTGCTAAATTTATAAAAGAGGGAAAGTATAAGTATATACCTTATCATAAGTTATTTCGAAGAACAGAAATAATTGATATTCCAGGACATGGAAAGTTTGAAGGTTATCCAAATAGAGACTCACTGAAATACAAGTCTATTTATGAATTGGATAATATTTCTACAATGTTTAGAGGGACTTTAAGAAAAGTAGGTTTCTGTAGGGCTTGGAATATTTTTGTTCAACTTGGTGCTACGGATGATTCTTATGTTATTGAAGGGTCAGAAGACATGACTAATAGAGAATTTATAAATTCTTTTCTAAAGTTTAATACTCACGACTCTGTGGAACTAAAGTTTCGTCATTACCTTAGAATAGAGCAAGACGATTATATTTGGGAAAAATTAGTTTGGTTAGGTATTTTTGAAGATAAAAAAATAGGTCTTAAAAATGCATCTCCAGCTCAAATATTGCAAAAAATACTTCAGGAAAAATGGTCGTTAAGACCTCAAGANAAAGACATGATTGTTATGTGGCATAGAGTTACATATTCACTTGATAAAATTGAAAAGAAATTAATATCTCACATGGCTTACATTGGAAAAGATTCTAACATAACTGCTATGAGCGACACAGTTGGATTACCACTTGGAATAGCTACTAAAATGTTGCTAAATGGAAGNATTAAAACTAGGGGTGTAGTTTTGCCTTTAGAAGAGCAAATTTATAATCCAGTTTTAAAAGAACTTAGGGATTATGGGATTGATTTTGCAGAGTATTAAATGTAGTCATNTAATTGAGATAGATGTTCATAATAATGTTAATTATCCNTTAAATATGAATATATATAGTTAACTTAATGACCTAAATTTATTAAAAAATTAAGTTAATGACTTTTAAATCTATAAGCTTTAACAGAAAGAAAAGTNTTTTTGTTAAAACTCTTAAAAAAAGAGTTGATAATTATTTTAGNGAAAACAAAATCTCTAAACATGCTAATTTCAANATGTTTCTTAAGACNATACTTTTAATTTTACTTTATTTCGGTTCTTATTTTTTACTTTATATATTCAATGCGTCTTATTTTTCTATTTTTTTATGGTTTGCTATGGGGATTGGAATGGCAGGCATTGGAATGTCAGTAATGCATGATGCCAATCATGGTGCTTATTCGAAAAACAAAAAAATAAATAATTTCTTTGGTTTTTTCATTACATTTTTAGGCGGTAATTATATTAATTGGAGAATTCAACACAATGTATTGCATCACACCTACACTAATATTTCTTCAATGGATGAAGATTTAGATTCTGGATTNCTATTCAGATTTTCACCAGATCAAAAATTAAAAAAACACCATAAATACCAACATTTATATGCTTGGTTTTTATATGGTCTCATGACCATACAGTGGTCTTTCGANAAAGATTTTTTACAATTAATAAGATACCACANGAATGGTCTTTTAAAGATTCAAAAAAGAAATTTNACNAANCAAATGNNTCTNNTNATTTTTTATAAANTNATTTACTANNCTTATGNTTTNGTTCTNCCACTTATTTTNTNAGANAANTGGTGGTTGGTANTTATAGGATATTTNACNATGCATTATACTGCNGGTCTTATTTTATCTNTTGTATTNCAATGTGCACATGTAATGGAGCCTAANGATTTNAATTCTCCAAANGAGANTAGAGTNGTNGATAAAAATTGGTTTNTTCANCAATTNAATACTACNTGTAATTTTGCTATGAATTCNAAACTACTNTCTTGGTTTATNGGNGGTTTNAATTTTCAAATCGAACACCATCTTTTCCCCAATATTTGCCACATACATTATAAGAAAATTAGTAAAATAGTTCAGTCTACAGCTCAGGAATTTAATGTACCTTACAAGTCTTACAAAAACATGTTCTCTGCAATTCATAATCACTATAAATTTTTGAAACATTTAGGATCTTATAATATTGCATAATATCATTGAACAAAAAAAAAGTTAAGTTAAAACAACATTTATTTGTNTAAAAATTAGAAATTATCTCANCTGTCAAAAACATAAAGTTCGATACAACAAAGCCTGAATTTGTAAAGGTTTTAAGGAAAAGAGTCAATACTTATTTTAAAGAAAATAATATTTCTAAAAATTACAATTCAGCTATGATATTTAAAACATTTTTCATGTTGACAATATACATAGTCCCATTCGTACTTATTTTAACACTAAANCTTTCTTCTNCAATAGTTNTATTACTATGGGCAATAATAGGCTTTGGAATGGCTGGTATTGGAATGTCTGTAATGCACGATGGGAACCATAATGCCTATTCAAAAAACATGGCTGTTAATAAATGGATTGGTTACTTTTTAAATATTCTTGGTGGTTATGATTTAAATTGGAGAATTCAACATAATGTTCTTCACCACACCTATACCAATATNATTGGAATGGATGAAGANGTTGATGCAGGTATAGTGCTTAGGTTTTCAAATGATCAGGCGAANAAACCTTTACACAAGTTTCAGCATATATATGCATGGTTCATTTATGGATTATTAACGATTTCATGGTTACTTAGCAAAGATTTTATCCAACTAATAAAATATAATAAAAAAGGTTTACTACAATCACAAGGTATTTCTTTTAATAAAGCAATATTATCTATGTTTTTTTGGAAAGCTATTTATGTATTTTTGATTTTAATTTTACCAACTTTAGTAACTGGTAATTTAGGAATCAANATAGCTGGGTTTTTCATAATGGAATTTATTGCAGGTTTTTTCTTATCAACTGTATTTCTTTGTGCCCACATTGTAGATCAAACAGAATTCCCTTTACCAAATAATGATGGTGTGGTTGAAAAAAATTGGTATGTACACCAGTTGGAAACTACAGCTAACTTTTCNAATNNNAAANCNTTTTTNTCATGGTTTATTGGTGGATTAAATTACCAGATTGAGCACCATCTTTTTCCAAATATTTGTCACGTTCATTACCATGACATTTCTAAAATAGTTAAGAAAACTGCTGAAGAATANAATTTGCCNTATCATGCAAGTAATACTTTTATTAGCGCTCTAAAGCATCATTTTAGTCATTTAAAAACGATGGGCAGAGCTGCNTAATTAACTTTTTATATTTTTAATCGCATTATTGTAATTTACAATCATATTTTCTTTTTTANCTAAATTATTTCCTCTTTTTATCCCATTTGTGAAAGTACTCTTTATACATCTTATATCTGTACTATAAATTATAGTGTTTAATAAGTTTTTATCTGAAGAATTGTAGATTAAAGGATGATTATGATCAATATCTAAAAAATCTAAAGAACATCCAATTTCAAAATAATTTGATTTTTTATTTCCCATTGCTTTATGACCATTGTTATAAATAGCTTGTAAAGCAATTTCCCCAGAATTTACAGATTTAGAATTTTTAAAAGTGTCTCTGTTATTACTCTTTAGTCTGTTTGTATAGTCAAGTAACCTTATTTCTTCAAATGGAGATAAGCCNACATTACTATCACTACCTATACACCAATTACCTTCTTGCTCTTGAAACAATCTATAATTAAATATTCCATCTNCAAGATTTCCCTCTGTAATGGGGCATAAGACTACGTTAGAGTTGTTAGATGTAATTAATTTGTTTTCTTTTTCTGTTAAATGGGTTGCATGNACAAGGTGGTGATTTGCCCCAATTTTAAAATTATTATAAAGCCATTCAACGGGTGTTTGTCCAAGATACTTTTTAGATTCATCNACTTCTTTAATTTGTTCAGCAATATGAATATGAAAGGGGAATTTGTCTATATTATAATCGTTTATTTTTCTCAACATCTTTTCATCAACAGCTCTTATAGAGTGTACTCCAATTCCGACTTTGCTTTTATATTTTTCTGCAGTTTCTAAAGTCTTTTCAAAAAGGTGNATATATTCTTCCGAATTTTGGCTAATAAATCTTTTTTGTTCAGGTTCGTATTTTTTTTGAAAACCACCTTTNTTATAAAATATTGGAATAAGTGTAATGTGAATTCCTACTTCTTTAGCCGCTATTAATAGNCTTTCTCCAAGTTCACACACATTGGAATATTTAATTCCGTTTTTATCGTGGTGTAAATAATGAAATTCTGCTACACTAGTATATCCATTTTTTAGCATTTCACTGTATAGCATAGTACCAATCGCCTGTAAACTGTCTGGGTCCATNTTAAGGGCTAAATTGTACATTTCATTTCTCCAGGTCCAAAAATTAGAAGTTCTATTTTCAGAATGATTTTCGGTTAATCCAGCCATNGCATATTGAAATGCATGGGAGTGAGCATTTGGAATTCCTGGAATAGCCAATTGTACCTCAGTTTCGTAATCTTCTCCTTTGAAGTTCTCAATTACTTCTCTAATTAANCCATTATTATCTGTAGAAATCTTTACATTTTTTTTCCAGCCTTCTTGGAATAATATTTTTTTAAAATAGAATTTTGCCATTATAATTGATCAATTAATTCCTGGAATGTTGATTTAAGTAATTTTTGAATTTTATTAGCTTTGTTTTGGTCNTAAATAGTCTCATTTTTGGACATATATAAATCTTTAGACATTTCTAATTGTATAGAGTTAATTCCTTTTTCTGGANTCCCATGAAATCTTGTAATATAACCTCCCTTGAAAGGATGGTTGATTTGAACTTGATAATCAGATTTTTTTAAACTTTCTACGGCTATTTTCGTTAATTCTTTTTGACAAGACTTATGGTCGTTATTTCCAATAATTAAATCCGGAAATTTATTAGGGTTTATGGTAGGTACAAATCTTTTAATTGAATGTCCATCCCATACAATCACTTTAGAATGGCTTTTTAAAAATTTATTAATTAAGCTACTAAGGAAAATATGNTAAGGGNAAAAGTAGGATTCAATTCTAGAGGAGATTTCTTTTTGGTCTAGTTGAAAGTTGTCATTGTAAATATTNTTTCCATTAAAATTNGTGATTGGACAAACAGAAGTAATTATTCTCTCATCTCTATATAAAGGCTGATTATTTGGGTCTCTGTTTAAGTCTACTACCCATCTATGGTAATTTGCAATAACTGTTGTAACACCTATTTCAGGAGCAAAATCATAAANTTTATCTAAAAACCAATCTGTATCTTCCTTTAATTTAAGCTGTTTTTTATTAAAAAAACCTACTTTTTTATTNGGNATAGATGTACCACTGTGAGGAATACTTAATATAAAAGGAATTTCTTTTTTGGTAGGATTAATCACTTTAAAAACATTCATATTTACTTAAGTATTTCAAAATTTTAACAAACATTGGAAATATATACTACTTAATTCACATTTCAAAAACTTAAATTAATATATATTTAGCATAAAATTTTATTAATGTACAAATCTGATGTAGAAGCAGCCGATGCTTTTTTAGAAAAATTCAAGANTCTTAAGACAGAAATTTCCAAGGTAATAGTTGGCCAAGAAGATGTAGTAGATCAAATTCTAATAAGTGTATTTTCCAAAGGACATGCTCTATTAGTTGGAGTTCCTGGATTGGCAAAAACCTTGATGATAAATACAATTGCAGAGTGTATGGGCCTTTCTTTTAGNAGAATTCAATTCACTCCTGACTTGATGCCTTCTGATATTATAGGNGCTGAAATATTAGATGAATCTAGGAATTTAAAATTTCTAAAAGGTCCTGTTTTTGCAAATATTGTNCTTGCTGATGAAATTAATAGAACNCCTCCCAAAACTCAAGCTGCACTTTTAGAAGCAATGCAAGAAAAAAGTGTGACTGTTGCAGGTAAGAATTATAAGTTAGACAGTCCTTTCTTTGTGTTGGCAACTCAAAACCCAATAGAGCAGGAGGGAACNTACCCNTTACCAGAGGCTCAGTTAGATAGGTTTATGTTTAATATTTTAGTAAAATATCCAAGTTNTAAGGAAGAACTATCTATTATTGAGGGAACTACTGGGTATTTATCTAAAAAGGTTGAAAAGGTAATTTCCGCTNAGGAGATCATCTATTTTCAAGATTTAGTTAGAAAAACACCTATTTCTGCCAATGTTGTAGAATATGCTGTAAAGTTAGCTGTAAAGACTAGACCAAANGAATCTATGGCAACAGAAGAAATTAAGAAATATATTTCTTGGGGAGCAGGGCCAAGAGCTTCTCAGTTTTTAGTTCTTGGAGCAAAGTGCCATGCTTTGTTAAATGGCAAATACTCGCCAGATATTGAAAATGTTAAAGCAGTATCAAAACCAATTTTAAGACATAGGGTTGTTAAAAATTATGTAGCAGAAGCTGATGGAATGAGTGTAGATGATATTATTGGTAATTTANTTTAATTACCATTCNAATAAGTANGTTACAACTCTACTCATCCATGGGTTTGATTTGCTTTTTTTAANCAATTCATCTTTTAATTCTTTTTCTGTACTAAAATTTTTGATTTTAATTTCTGAAATAAGCTCNTCTAAGTTTTGATACTCTTCTTGAACTAATTTAGCGAAATAGACTACTCCGCCATCTTCCGTAGCTAACCCAAGTATGGTTCCAGGNAACCCATTAAAAGTNTCAGGACCTGTAGATGGTATAAGTTGATCGGTATACCAGGCATATATTCTTGTACTGTCATTTTTGTTCCATATTGCTCTTCTGCAGGNGTATCCAGCAATATTTCTTTTTCTTTCGGTAATCTTCCAGTTCCTTTCTACTAAATTATCTTTTACAACTTTACTTTCCCCAAAAAGGTTNTAAATACATATTCTTTCTTCTTTTTCAAAATCTTGNANAACNGTGTTTTTNGATGTNGCCCAGTCGGTTTTAGATGGAACAGCTGANTCTAANGGNAGAAAAATAGATCTNTGNNGGNGANAAATGTAANTTAAATCTATCTATTTTTACTTTTTCNCCTCTTAACCATCTTTGAGANTCTGGNGAATCNTATTTTTTTAAAAGATTGGTTTTNCTCTCAAAAAGTATTACTCCGTGNGTNATNTGCNCATNAGTAAATTGTAANNTATATAATNANAAAANANNANNTNCTATATATTCTANTNAAATNNTTCATCTTGAGATTTTGTTTTGTTNTTATTAAANTTNTAGGTNAGTCTTGCTAAAAAATANCTAGATATTATGGTTGTTTTATTGTCAATAATAATATTGTTTTGAATCAATCTTTGNGCAATTATATTTTGGTTAAGAATATCATTTCCNTCAATAGATANNATTAGATTTTCTNTTTTGTTAAATCTTTTTTCTAAGGAGAAATTNATAATCAAAAAATTAATNTCATANCCATCTGATAGCTGTGAGTTAACNGTNT
Organism: Crocinitomicaceae bacterium; assembly: GCA_002713405.1. Classification (GTDB taxonomy): domain Bacteria; phylum Bacteroidota; class Bacteroidia; order Flavobacteriales_D; family Parvicellaceae; genus MED-G20. Next base: position 12,259 of record PAST01000020.1, read on the forward strand.
ANCCTGTTTCAGAAAAGAAAGTCATNTTCCAAGGTAATTCNATTTCNGTNTCTAAAAAATAGTATTGNGTAATAAACGGTTGGCTANTNANGTTAAGGCTNTTAGTAGGCTTAGAATAGCTNATTTCNGCACCAATNTCTANAAAAGTAGANTCNGTTTCCCATTCNAATGAAATTTCNTTGGATTGNGAAAGGGTNGTGGTAGTGTTTTTTAGTCTATCAATTATACTATTAGTAATNTTGTANTTNGAAGAATTATTTATTTGAATTCCTAAGGGNGTATTNCCTATTGGAATTTTNCCACCTACATATAAGGANGNAAACTCNTTTNCACTAGAATCCATATTTANAGTTTTGGATATAGTTCTTCCAAAATTATCGTAAGTAATTTNATTAGAGAANGGATTCATTACCCTTCTNTAGCTTAANTTAGACCANATNTAGCTTCCNGTTANTCCTTTCCANTGGTTNTAAGATANNTTNAANTGGTGNGANTAGTCTGGTCTTAANTCNGGATTTCCNTCTACTATNTTATTTGGGTTNGAATTATTNTGAACAGGTTGTAATTGATTTAANGANGGTTGTCTAGAGTTNGTNCNNTAATTAAANCTAATTCTTTGAGAGTTGNTAAATTTATGTCTGTAATTAACCTGAGGAAGAAGGTCCCAAAAATTTAATGAATNNGTNAGTGGGTTNTTGTTNATNTCAAANCTTCTTAACTGTACATTTCTCACGTATCCACCTATTTTTANTCGGTCTTTTTTATATNGATACACNGTGTATATTCCNNCTCTGTTGGTNANNTTNAAATTGTCAAAATAATTTGAAAATTGGTTNTCTANAATNTTGTAATCNTCTGNNNTAAANTCTTTGTTANAAGTNTTTCTGNNCTGATNACCAAGATTTACTTTATANAAATGCTCTAGGTCAATNCTCCANTTTTTANTAATTGGCTCTCTAAAAAGNAATTGAGATTTATAGTTTTCAGATNTTGANAAAAATTGTTGATTNTGATCAATAGTATCNTTNGANGANGNATTNAAAATATANTCATTTTCTGTTACGTTNAATTGGTCNTCATCATTNTCCGANTGNCTNTANANAAAAGNATANTTNAGTAATCTATCTTTTTTCTTNAANTCTCTCTTTAGNCTNAGCTCAGTTTGAAAATTATAACTTTCAGATTGNTGATCTTGTTGAACAATTGAANTNGAATTAANNATATTATCCTCTNNTATAAATNCATTTTTNAAAGTATCNATNTTGNTNTTTTTTGANGTNCTGTANCTAGGTAAAATTTCNANAGTTGTTNCGCTNTCTAGTTTTATNTCAANTCTNGCATTNATNAGTTGGTCTACANTNTCNTGGTTAGAAGAATTTCTTTCTTCCACATAAAAAGTAGTNTCTCTTAGTTGGTATTGTAAATTTCTATCTGANCTNGNNTCNAANGAAGATTGNTTNTANGTATAGTTGAANCCGATNTTTACTTTTTCNCCNATTTTNTCNGAAAAAAACACTCCAGATTTNAGAGTTTGAGGAATTCCATTGTTATTNTANCCATTGGANCCTCCCCACCATCCTCCTCNNTTNTCGTCNCTAAANAAATTNCCATTATCTGTGCTNAGTCCATATTTNTTGATNTCTCCATATCCAAAATTTGCNCTTGGAGTATTNGANGCTAAAGAAAAAACAGANAGTTTAAAATCTTTNTTNAANTTATTAAATAAGTAATTCTCCNTCATAGAAGTTNNNAAAGTCTATNCCACCAGAAGCTCTTCCAAAATATCCTTTTTTAGCATCTTCTTTNANNCTTAAATCCATTACTTGNATGGTTTCATCTGCAGTTTCNTCAGAATCTGTNTTCTCTTCNTCATAAATTTCNACACTTTCNATACTTTTTGCNCCTAGNTTTTTAGTTGCTATAGTNGGGTCNCTNCCAAAAAACTCATCTCCATCTACCAATACTTTATTNACTTCTCTTCCTTGTGAGCTAATAGATCCATTTTTATCTACTTCNACACCNGGTAGTTTTTTTAGTAAATCTTCTACTACAGCATTTTCTTTNGTTTNAAAGGANTCNGCTAANAATACNAAAGTNTCTCCTCTAAAGAAAACNGGNTCTTTNAAAGCATANATAGTNACCTCGTTCATCATTTCNCTTTTNTCTGGAAGNATNGTNTTGCTGAGATNTAAAGATAATCTGTCTNTAGANGGAAAAAAGAANATTATTTTATCNTCATTTTTATGATGAGAAATNATAATTTCAACAGTNTCNANNGGNGTGCTAAAATAAAANCCNCCATTTTCATCNGTTCTTTTAAANTCAATCATNGTAGANTCAGAAAGTCTTACTAGCATNACAACTGCATCTTTNTTNGNAGAATTATTTAAGGTNTCANTTANATTTCCAAAAATNGTCATATTTTGANNTNTAAAAGNNAATGGAANNGCAAGAANAAATAATAAAAATATTTTNANTAAAATNTTNNNATNNAGTAANTTNTNTANTTTCATTTAATNTNTTTATTTAACNAATTCTAATTCCTTTANNANACTACCNTAAGCTTCAATATCAGANCTTATTTTTTCTATTCTTANTTTTTGNATNGTATTNATCNTNTTNNNTTNAAATGGTATTTTAACCTTNANNTAGTTTTCTGTAAATCCTATTANGAAATTGTCTTCTTTGGATTCAAACAATACTTTACCCNTNTAACCTATATTTTCGTTGTAAAATTTATGTTTAAGTTTCAAACTTAANATCCTAAGTTGTTTNCTTCTTNTTCTTCTTATCTCCATAGGAACTTTCTCATTCATTTTAGGAGCATTGGTATTCGCTCTTTCAGAATAAGTAAATACATGTAAATAAGAAACAGGAACTGATTTTATATAATCAATAGTTTTATTAAACTCTTCTGCAGTCTCACCTGGAAAACCTACTATTAANTCNACTCCTATGCATGCATGGGGCATTAATTTCTTTATTAACTCTATTCTAGANGAATACAAGTCAGTATTGTATTTTCTCCTCATTTTTTTTAGAAGGAAATTAGACCCACTTTGAAGGGGGATATGAAAATGGGGAACAAATTTCTCAGAACTGCTAACAAATTCAATAATTTCTTCACTAAGTAAATCAGGTTCAATGGAAGATATTCTATATCTAGAAATGCCATTTAATTCTTCTAATTTATTTATTAGTTGATAAAAGTTCTCTTTGGTTCCATATCCGAAATCACCTAGATTTATCCCTGTTAAAACAACTTCTTTNACTTCAGAATTACCTATTTCCTTGGCTTTTTCTATAGTTTGAGNAATAGTGCCGCTTCTGCTTTTACCCCTGGCCAAAGGAATGGTGCAAAAAGAACAAAAATAATTACAACCATCTTGAACTTTAAAAAATGACCTGGTTCTNTCACCTACACTGTAACCAGGGTAAAATGATTTGACATTTTTGATAGGCTGATTTAGTATTATTGGTTTNTTTTTCTTTTTACTATCTTTTAAATAGTTGCCAATATTAAACTTTTCTTGAGCTCCTAAAACTAAATCTACTCCTTCAATCCTAGATATTTCTTCTGGTTTTAACTGGGCATAACAACCTATAACAATAATAAATGCATTTGGGTTGTATTTAAGTGCCTTTCTTACGATATTTCTACACTTTTTATCTGCTTGATCCGTAACGGAGCAAGTATTTATAACATATATATCAGCACCTAATTCAAAATCAATTTTTGCATAGCCTTCTTCCTCTAAATCTCTAGAAATAGTACTAGTTTCTGAAAAATTAAGTTTACATCCAAGAGTGTAAAAGGAAGCAGTTTTAGTATTCATTTAAATGAAAGTGAAATTTCGACCAAATTTAAGATAATTTATCAAAACAATTTGGATATTATTGTATATAAGCACTATATTTGTTTAATATCTAAGTTAAATAATTAAACAAAAAAAATGAGATACTTAGTATTTATATTTTCAATTTTCAACTTTTTAACTATGGCTTCACAAAATTCTGTACACGAATTTGATATAATTACCATTGACGGAAAAATCCAATCATTATCCGCCTTCAAGGGCAAAAAAATGCTTTTTGTAAATACTGCTAGTCAATGTGGCTTTACCTCTCAATACAAGGCATTACAAAATATACACAGTAAATATGGAAAAGATTTGGTAATTATTGGTTTTCCAGCAAATAACTTTGGGGGACAGGAACCTGGCTCAAATAGTGATATCAAAACTTTTTGTTCTAAAAATTATGGAGTTTCTTTTTTAATGTCCAATAAAATAAGTATCAAGGGAAAAGACATTGATCCATTATTTAAATGGCTTAATAGTCAGAAAAATCAATCATTTAATGGAGA